>JAKFVH010000144.1 GCA_021732285.1 Reyranella sp.
GCACGCGGTTGATGACGCCGACCGCCTTGCCGTCGATCAGGATGATGCGCTTGTCGCCCTTGCGCACCTCGGGCAGGTAGCGCTGGGCGATCACCGGCTCGCGGCTGCGCTGGGAGAACATCTCCAGCAGCGAATTGAAGTTCTCGTCGTCGGGCCGCACGCGGAACACGCCGGCGCCGCCGTTGCCGAACAGCGGCTTCAGGATGATGTCCTTGTGCTCGTCGCGGAAGGCGCGGATGGCGCGCGCGTCGGAGCAGATCAGGGTGGGCGGCATGACGTTGTCGAAATGCGTCACGAACAGCTTCTCCGGCGCGTTGCGCACGCTCGCCGGGTCGTTGACCACCAGGGTCCTGGGATGGATGTGCTCCAGGATGTGGGTGGTCGTGATGTAGGACATGTCGAACGGCGGATCCTGGCGCAGCAGCACCACGTCCAGGGTCGCGAGATCGAGCATCTCGGGGGCGCCCAGGGTGAAATGGTTGCCCTTCTCGCGCCGGAGCTTCATCGGCTGGGCGCGGGCCAGCACCTTGCGGTCGCGGAAGATCAGGTCGGGCGGCGTGTAGTGCCAGACCGTGTAGCCGCGCCGTTCGGCCTCCAGGCCCAGCACGAAGGTCGAATCGCCATCGATGTCGATGCTCGACACATGGTCCATCTGGATGGCGACGTTCAGCTTCATGATGAGAGAGTTCCCATAGCGGTGATTGCTTCCTCCCCAGCGAAGCTGGGGAGGTGTCGGCGTCTTACGCCGACGGAGGGGTCATGAGCATCAGCTGTGATGCCCATGACCCCTCCGCCCCCGTATGACGGGGGCACCTCCCCTTCGCGGCTTCCGCGAAGGGGAGGCAACCTCAGTCATTCAGTTAAGCCCCCGTCGCAGGTCCTGCAACAGGCTCGACACGCGCTCGCGCACCGCCGGATCGCCAGCCGGGCCTTCGACATGGAGGAAACGCTCGAAAGCCGCAATGGCCGCGCGCCGCTTGTCCAGCCGGGCGTTGAGCTGGCCGGCCTCGAACAGGAGCTCCGGCCGGTCCGGCGCGATCGCCAGCATGCGGTCGAGCGACTGCGCCGCCGTAGGCCAATCCTCGCGATTGGCCAGCCGCAGGCGGACGTTGTTCTCCAGCCTGAGCAGCACGTCGCGGTCCGACACCGGGTCGAAATGCTGGGGATGCAACTCGGCCTCCGGCCCCAGCACCTGGCGCAACAGGCCGCGCAGGTCGGCGGCGTCGCGCACCGTGCCGTCATGAAAAGGATCGACCACGTGACGCGCGCCGTCGATGCCGATGCGGATCAGGAAATGCGCCGGGAAGGCCAGGCCCTCGGCCTCCCAGCCCTGGCGGCGGGCGACGTCGAGATAGAGGATCGACAGCGCCACCGGCAGGCCCTTGCGCCGTTCGATGACGCGCACGAGGTCGGCATTCTGCAGGTCGTCGTAGGATTCGGTGTCGCCGCGATAGCCGTAGGAACGCGCGATCACCTCGGCGAGCGCCTCGGGCGAGGCGCCGCGGCGGCGCACCAGGTCGGAAAGATCGGACGCCATCGAGGCGACGTGCTGGCGGAACGGCGCGAGATCGACCGGCTCGCTACGACGCAGCACGCTCAAGGTCAGTGCCGCCTCGAGGAGATCGAGACGCTGTCCATCGCCGGCGCAAAGATCGCTGAGACGCGCCAGCTTGCCTTCAGTTTGGGTCAATCATTACTCCGGCGGCCGCCAGACATCGGGCAGATGGCGCGGCCACAATTGACGCCACAGGGGGCCGCCCACCAGCACCGCGTCGAAGCGCACCGAATGGGCGGCATAGTGCGGATGCCGCGCCAGGTAAAGGCTTGCCGCGCGCGCCACGCGGCCGAACTGGCGGCTGCCCAGCGCGTCGGCGGCGCTGAGGAAATCGGCGCGCGCCTTGACCTCGACGAAGGCTAAAACGCCGCCGCGCCGCACCACGATGTCGATCTCGCCGAGCTTGGTCTTGTAACGCCGCGCCAGCACCGAATAGCCGGCGAGCCTGAGGCGCCACACGGCGCGCCATTCGGCGACATGGCCCAGCCGATGGGCCGCCTGGCGCGCCTGGATCGTCATGATGACGCCTCGCGCCGCAGTTCCAGCGCGCGGGCATAGACGTCGCGGCGTTTCAGCCCGTAGCGGGCCGCGACCTCTGCCGCTGCATCCTTGACCGAGGCGCCAGCGAGCGCCGTGCGCAGCGCTTCGTCTAAAACGCCGGCCTGAGGGGCGGCCTCCTCGCTGGGCGCGCCGATCACGATGGCGATCTCGCCTTTGACGTCGGGATGGCGAGCGTAGTGTGCGGCAAGCTCGCTCAAGGAGTTGCGACGCACCTCCTCGAACAGCTTGGTGAGCTCGCGCGCCACCGCGGCCGGCCGCGCGCCTAAAAGCTCGGCGAGGTCGGTGAGCGACGCGGCAAGGCGATGCGGCGCCTCGAAGAACACCAAGGTCGCCGGCAGCGACGCCACCGCGCCGATCGCACGCCGCCGCTCGCCTTCCTTGGCCGGCAGGAAGCCGCCGAAGAAGAAGCGGTCGGTCGGCAGGCCCGACAGCGCCAGCGCCATGGGCACGGCGGAGGGGCCGGGCGCGGAGGTGACGGCGAGGCCTCGCGCGAGGGCTGCACGCACCAAGCGATAACCGGGATCGGAGATCAGCGGCATGCCGGCATCCGACACCAGCGCGACCCGCTTGCCGGCCTCGAGGGCGCGCACGATCCTGGGCTCGTTGGCGTCCTGGGTGGCATCGCTGTAGGCCACCGTTGGCGCGGAAATGCCGTAATGGCCGGCTAGCTTGGCGAACACACGGGTGTCCTCACAGGCGATCAGGTCGGCAGCATGCAGAACATCGAGCGCACGCAGCGTGATGTCACGCATATTGCCGATCGGCGTGGCAACAATATGCAGGCCGGGCGCCAGCGGCGGTTTACGCGGCGCCTGCCCATCGCTAGCTTGTGACCGTTCGTCCACGTCCATCTGCAGCCGTTCGCCGGAGTTTCGTGCCGATGCGCCAGTCTCTATTCGCGCTTGCCACCGCGGCCTTCCTGCTGGCGGCCTGCGGCGAGCCGCCCAAGACTAGCACGGCGGGCACGCAGTCCACGACCGTCGCGGCGTCCGTCGGTTCGCCGGTCACGGCCTCGGGCAAGATGCGCATCGCGCTGCTGCTGCCGCTCAGCGGCCGGGCCGCGCCGATCGGGCAATCCCTGCAGCAGGCCGCCGAAATGGCCCTGTTCGACACCGGCGCCAAGGAACTGGCGCTGGCCGCCTATGACAGCGGCGAGACGGCGGATACCGCCGTCGAAGCCTACCGCAAGGCCCGCATCGACGGCGCCGCCCTGGTGCTGGGGCCATTGTTCGGCACCTCGGCCACCGCGCTGGCGCCTCTGGTGAACCAAGGCGGCGCCAACGTCGTGTCGTTCTCCAACGACGAGCAGGCCGCCCAGCGCGGCGTCTGGATCATGGGAATCGCGGCACCGCCGCAGGTCCGCCGCGTCGTCGACCATGCCGTCGATGCCGGCGTAAGGCGCTTCGCCGCGTTCGCGCCGCAGACGCCGTACGGCCAGCAGATGGTCCAGACCATGGAGAGCCAGGTCACGATGCGCGGCGGCAAGGTGGCCGCCGTCGAGCTGTTCGACGCCAACAGCGCCGATCTCAACACGCCGGCGCGACGGCTGGCCGAGGCTTCCCGGGGCGAGGACAAGCTCGCCGTGCTGGTGCCGGTGGCGCCGCCGCGGCTGGCGGCGGCGCTGGCCGCGCTGGCGGCGGCGGGGATCGACAACAAGTCCGTGCAACTGATCGGCACCGGCGTGTGGGACGTGCCCAATATCGGCTCGGAGGTCATGCTGCGCGGCGCCTGGTATGCCGCGCCCGATCCGGCCAAGCGGGCCGACTTCGAGCGGCGCTTCCTGTCGACCTACGGCCGGCAGCCGCATCGCCTGGCGACGCTTGCCTATGACGGCGTGTCGCTGGCGGGCCACCTGGCGCGGCTGAAGCAGGGCGGCGATTTCTCGGAGGCGGCCATCACCAATGCCAACGGCTGGTCGGGTATCGACGGCATTTTCCGCTTCCTGCCCAACGGCCGTTCGGAGCGCGCGCTGGCGGTGATCGCCGTGCAGGCGGGCCCGGGCACGGTGGTGAGCCCTGCCCCAACCAGCTTCACCGCCAGGCCGGTGAACTGACCCGGCATGGCACTGCCTCGCGCGATCCTGTTCGATCTCGACGACACGCTGATCCGGGCCTACGCCCAGCCGGAAGAGGCATGGCGGCGCCTGCTCGGCACCTTCGCCGAGCCGCTCGACGCGCCCGATGCAGCAGCGATCGAGCGCGTGCGCGTGGTGGTGATGGACGAGGCGCGCACGCTCTGGATCGACCAGACCGCCGCCGCCAAGTGGCGGCTCGACATTCCCGGCGCACGGCGCCTGACGACACGGCGTGCGCTCAGCCGGCTGGGCTATGACGACGAGGCGCTGGCCGATCAGATCGCCGATGCCTTCACCGAGATGCGTCGCCAGGAATACCGGTTGTATCCCGACGCCCACACGACGGTCGATGCGCTGCGCCAGGCGGGCGTCCGGCTCGCCCTGGTCACCAACGGTGCCTCGGCAATCCAGCGCGACAAGATCGAGCGTTTCGACCTCGCCCATCGCTTCGACCATATCCAGATCGAGGGCGAGTTCGGCCAGGGCAAGCCCGAGCTCGCGGTCTACCGGCACGCGCTGGAGAAACTCGGCTGCGAGGCCTGCGACGCCTGGATGGTGGGCGACAACTACGAATGGGAAGTGGTGGCGCCGCAGAAGCTCGGCATGTGCGGCATCTGGTACGACCCGTTCGAGGCCGGCGTGCCGGCAGCGGCGACCGCCAAGCCGACACGGGTGATCAAGCGGCTGGCTGAACTCGTCGAGTAATGGGAGCGCGGGCCTCCGGCCCGCTCATGATCTTCGTCTTCCGGACCGCGAGCTTCCAGCTCGCTCATGATCATGAGCGAGCTGGAAGCTCGCGGTCCGGAAGACCATGAGCGGGCCGGAGGCCCGCGCTCCCTTAACGCCCCGCCCGGTCCGACGGCAGCTTGTCAGCGGTCTGCAGCATCAGCCGCTCGACCCGTCCGCCTTCGACCAGATGCTTCTGCAGCACCTCGTCGATGTCTTCCTTGGTCGGGCAGTGATACCAGACGCCTTCGGGATAAATCACCAGGTTCGGCCCCAACTCGCAGCGGTCGAGGCAGCCGGCGTTGTTGATACGCACGTTCTTCAGCCCCAGTGCCTTGGCCTTGGCCTTCATATGGTCGCGCAGCGCCTCGCCGTTCTTCTCCGCACAGCAGCCGCGCGGATGGCCGGCTGGCCGGCGGTTGGTGCAGCAGAAGACGTGAGCTTCGTAGTACGGCTTGGGATCACCTGGCTTCTCACGCTCGCTCATGACATTCATTCCTTCTTGCCGGTGGCGATGTTGGCGAGCTGGGACCAGAACGCCTGCTGCATCTGCTGCATCTGCTCCATGCCCTGCATGGAGGCCGGCAGCCAGGTCTTGAAGACCGTCTCGGGGTTCATGGCGCCCAGGCTGGAGCGCAGGCGCTCCTCGATCTCGCCCATGATGCGGTCCTGCATCGGCTTGATGTCGGGCAGGCCGAAGAAGGCGCGCGCCTCCTCGGGCGTGCAGGACACTTCGACATTCACCTTCATGTTTTCTCTCCGTTTTGCGCCACCTTAGGCGATCTCGGCCCGGCCGGCCATGCTATGACCGGCCATGGTCACCCCCTGGCTGGAAAAGAACCCGCGCGCCGCTAAAGCCCTGAAATTCGGGCGCGATCAGCAATTCGTGGTCAATCCCAACGGCATTCCCGAGCTGTGCGAGGATTTGAAGCAGTGCCCCCGGCACGCAGCCACGCCGCTCCACGCGCTGCCGGCGCTGGCCGGACGGCTGGGCCTGGGCGAGCTCCGCGTCAAGGACGAGAGCCAGCGCTTCGGCTTCGGCGCCTTCAAGGCACTGGGCGGCGTTTTGGCCGTCTACAACGTCCTCTCCGGCGCGGTCGGCGATGCCTACCATTTCAGCACGAGCTTCGCCGACGTCATGAGCGGCAAGCACAAGGAGGTCACGAGCCGGTTCGTGTTCTCGACCGCGAGCTCGGGCAACCACGGCCGCTCCGTTGCCGCCGGCGCAAAACTGTTCGGCAACCGCTGTGTGATCTTCCTGCCCAGGTTCACCTCGGCCGAGAAGGAAGCCGCCATCCGCGCGCGCGGCGCCGAGGTGATCCGCATCGACGGCGACTACGACACCGCCGTCGCCGAGTGCAAGCGGCGCTCGCAGGAGAACGGCTGGACGATCATCTCCGACACCTCGTGGGAGGGCTACGATTCGGTGCCGCGCAGCGTCATGCGCGGCTATTGCGTGCTGGTGCACGAGGCGATCGTGCAATGGCCAAAGGGGCCGACGCACGTCTTCGTGCAGGCCGGTGTCGGCGGGCTGGCCGCCGCGGTGATCGGTTACCTGTGGGCGGCGCTGCCGCACCGGCCGACCTTCGTCGTCGTCGAACCGGAAAGCGCCGACTGCTGGTTCCAGAGCAATCTTTTAGGCAAGCCGGCGCTGGCCAGCGGCAATGCCGACACGGTCATGGGCGGGCTCGCCTGCCGCGAGATCTCGCCGGTGACCTGGCCGGTGGTCGGCGAGGCGACGGACTGGTTCATGACCATCGAGGAGGACCAGGTCCTGCCGGCGCGCCGGCTGCTCGCTCATCCGCTGGACGGCGATCCCGCGATCGCATCGGGGCCGTCGGGCTGCGCCGGGATGGCCGGCCTGACGCGCGTCTGCACCGACGAGGCGGCCTTCAAGGCATTGAAACTCGACAGCCACAGCCGCGTTCTGTTGATCAACAGCGAAGGCAACCTCGGAGAAGAGCCGGCATGAACCGCCCTCCCGGCATAAACAGACTGGCTGCCGAGACCAGCCCCTACCTGCTGCAGCATGCCAAAAACCCGGTGCACTGGTGGCCGTGGGGCGAGGAGGCGCTGGCCGAGGCCAAGCGCAGCAACCGGCCGATCCTGCTGTCGGTTGGCTATGCCGCCTGCCACTGGTGCCATGTCATGGCGCACGAGAGCTTCGAATCTGAGGACGTGGCGGCGGTGATGAACGAGCTGTTCGTCAACATCAAGGTCGACCGCGAGGAGCGGCCCGATGTCGACGCAATCTACATGCAGGCCCTGCAGGTGCTGGGCGAACCGGGCGGCTGGCCGCTCACCATGTTCTGCACGCCGGCGGGCGAGCCGTTCTGGGGCGGCACCTACTTCCCCTATCCCGCGCGCTACGGCCGGCCGAGCTTCATCGAGGTCCTGCGCGGCGTCTCGCAGGCCTTCCATGACAAGCCGGACGAGGTCGAGACCAACCGCGCCGGCCTTTTGCAAGCCCTGAGTGCCAAGGCAGTCAACAAGGCCGTCGAGTTCAAGGGCGATGGTCCGCCGATTCCCCTCGAACTTTTGGACCGCATCGCCCAGCGCATTGGCGAGGAATGCGACATCGCGCGGGGCGGCCTGGGACAGGCGCCGAAATTTCCCTCGCCCTATCTGTTCGAGATGCTGTGGCGCGGCTGGCTGCGCGATCGCGGCAAGGCGCGCCTGTTCCAGGCCGTCACCGTCACGCTCGACCGCATGTGCCAGGGCGGCATCTACGATCACCTCGGCGGCGGCTTCGCGCGCTACGCCACCGACAACGAGTGGTTGATCCCGCATTTCGAGAAGATGCTCTACGACAACGCCCAGCTCGTCGATCTTCTAACCCTGGTCTGGCAGGAGACCAGGAGCCCGCTCTACGCCACGCGCATCGCCGAGACCTGCGACTGGGTGCTGCGTGAGATGGTGGCCGAAGGTGGCGGTTTCGCCGCGACCTACGACGCCGACTCAGAAGGCGTCGAAGGCAAGTTCTATGTCTGGGACGAGGCCGAGATCGATGGCGTCCTCGGTGAGGACGCGGCCTTCTTCGAGCGGGTCTATGATGTCACGGCCGGGGGCAACTGGGAGCATCACACCATCCTGCACCGCAATCGCGCACCGGCGCTTTTGAGCGAGGCGGAAGAGCAGCGACTGTTGGGCTTGCGGGCCAAGCTGAAGGCGGTGCGCGACAAGCGCGTGTGGCCGGGCTGGGACGACAAGGTGCTGGCCGACTGGAACGGGCTCATGGTCGCGGCCCTGGCCAATGCCGCGGTCGTGTTCCAGCGCGACGACTGGCTCGCCGCCGCCGAGCGCGCCTGGCGCTTCGTGATGGACCGGATGCGTGACGAGCACGGCCGGCTGTTCCATTCCTGGCGCATCGGCAAGCGCCTGCACCGCGGCACGCTCGACGACTACGCCAACATGGCGCGCGCCGGCATCGCCCTGTTCGAGGCGACCGGCGAGCCCAGCCATCTCGACGAGGTGAAATCCCTGGTCGCCGTGCTCGACCGCCATTTCGCCGACGACGCGGCCGGCGGCTATTTCATCACCGCCGACGATGCCGCCGACCTGATCGTGCGCACCAAGCATTGCCACGACAATGCCTCGCCCGCCGGCAACGGCACGCTGCTGGGCGTGTTCGCGCGCCTGTGGGTGCTGGACGGCGACGAGGCCTGGCACGACAAGGCCGGGCGCCAGTTCGCTGCCTTCGCCGGCGAGCTGGAAGGCAACTTCTTTCCGCTGATGACGCTGCTCAACAACTACGAGCTGCTGCAGCGGGCGATGGAACTCGTGATCGTGGGCGACCCGGCCTCACCGCAGACCGAAGCGCTGCGCCGCGCCGTCTATGCGCAAAGCCAGCCCAACAAGATCGTCCGGCGACTGGCGCCGGCGGCCGACCTGCCGGCGCATCATCCCGCGGCCGGCAAGGGCCTGGTCGACGGCAGACCCGCGCTCTACGTGTGCCAGGGCCTGTCGTGCCAGCCGCCGATCGTCGATGCGGCGCGGGTTTCTATTTCAGCAGCTCCGTCGGTGACGCCGTCGATGCCGGCTTGAGGTCGAACGTGTAGTTGCAGGCCTTCGTGGTCTTTGTCTTGAAGGCAATGCGGATGCCGTCGCCGGTTTGCGCGCCTGTTGCCTCACCCGTGAAGTAATCGGGCCCGGATCCGGTGAACGACAAGGTGAGTTGGCCGTTGGACACCGCACCCCTCACCGTGCTCGTCGGCGTGCTGCTCGAATTCTCGGACAGAAGGCCCTCGACCGCCTCACCATTGATGGTCAGCACCATGGCGGGTGACTGGCACCAGGCATCGGTGCTGCCCTTGCCTCGGTAAGTCTGCGGACCATTGGCAGTCGAAGCGGCCGCCGGCGCTGAAGCGGCCATTTGCACCGTCTGCACCGCGACCGGCGGCGCTGCACCGCAGCGCTGTTCGGCGAGGGTTGCGAGGTACTGCTGCCGAGATTGCAGGGCCGCAACCTCCTTGCCGGCTGCATTCTGGAAGTCCATCCCGAACCACAGGATCGGGATCAAGAGACCCGCCGCACCGACGATGACGTTTTGCGCGACCTTCTTGCCTTCTTCGCCGCCAAGCTCAGTGATCTTCTTGTTGTTCGCCTGAACTTCCGCGTTGATTGCGGCGCAGTCCATATAGCGGTCTTGAGCCTGTGTGACGGCAACTGGCGCAGGAGCACGGCCGGCGCAGGCGGCCAACTGGGTCGCCAACAAAACGAGTACTAATTTTTTCATATTCCCCAAATCCCCCTTTGCGCGTTATCTCACGAGGTACACGGCGGTGCAATCGCAGTGTGCAGCGATCTCGGTAACTCTCGTATCAGCTGCATGCACCGTGTTGGGAAAGCACGGCAAGCGCGCTCCCTCTGTGCAAAACGGCACATGCCGCGCGTCCATCGGCGGACGTTGCCGGCCCCTGGAAAAGAGCGCTCACTGCGGTCCCGCTTGCGCCCACCTCCGGCCAAAGAGAGGGAGAGCCCAATGAAAAGAAACGGACTGACGGCTCTCGGCCGGCTGGTGATGTTCTGCGGCCTCGCGCTCGCGAGTCCGGCCTGCGCAACGATCGTCCATGGCACGACCCAGGACCTCACCATCGATTCCGAACCGCAGGGCGCGTCCTGCACGATCGATCGCCAGGGTGCGGCTACCGGCGTGGTCGATCCGACGCCCGGCAAGGTAACGGTGCGGCGCCACAAGGACAGCATCGTGGTGAGCTGCGCGCTCGATGGCTATGAGCCGTCCAACGAGATCGTGGCGGCGAGCTTCAACGCCCTGACCATGGGCAACCTCGCCCTCCCGGGCGGGACGGTGGGCTTTGTCGTCGACGCGACGACGGGCGCCAACAACAAGTATCCGGGACGAATCGTCGTTATCATGACGCCCGCGACATTTCCCAACGAGCCGACGCGCGACGCCTACTATGCCGGCGTAAAGGCTCGTCTTGAGGAAGCGGCGACCGCCGAGGTCAGGCGAATCACCGGGAACTGTCCCACGACGGGACGCGAGCGCTGTCAGATCGAGGCCAACAACGTCGCCGAGGCGCGCGACAAGGCGGTGGCCGACGTCGAGCAGAAGCGGCTGACCGCCAGGGTCGTGCCGGCCAGCTGAAATCCCCCAGCTGAAATCCCGATGGGCTAAATCCTTGTCACCCTGCACGAAGCGACGCATCCTGCGGCAAATCCCATGGGAGTTTCGCTTCGTGCAGCTTCAGCTCAAGACTTGGCAGTTCGTCGACGATTATCTCAAGAGCAAGACCGGCATCATGATCCCGATCGGCTCGACCGAGCAGCATGGCCCGACCGGCCTCATAGGCACCGACGCGCTCACCGCCGAGATGATTGCCCGCGGCGCCGGCGAGAAGGTGGGCGCGCTGGTGGCGCCAACCATTTCCGTCGGCATGGCGCAGCATCACCTGGCCTTCGCCGGCTCGGTGACCTTGCGGCCGACCACCCTGATCGCCGTCGTGCGCGACACCGTGGTGTCGCTGGCGCGGCACGGCTTCACCCGCTTCTTCTTCGTCAACGGCCATGGCGGCAACATCGCCACCGTGACCGCGGCCTTCTCCGAGATCTATGCCGAGCGCTCGATGGAGCGCATGTCCAACCAGCCCTCGATCAAGTGCGCCCTGCGCAACTGGTGGGATGGGCCGGGCATCCGCGCCCTGCAGAAGGAGCTCTATCCCAGCGGCGAAGGCAGCCATGCCACCGCCTCCGAGGTCGCGCTCACCTGGTACAAATATCCCGAGACGATGCAGCGGAAGGACATGGAGCCCAGGATCGCACCCAACGGCTCCTTCGCCGACGCCGAGGATTACCGGCGCGTCTTCCCGGACGGCCGCATCGGCTCCGATCCCAACCAGGCGACACCTGAGCACGGCAAGCGCTTTTATGACACCGCCGTCGAAGAGGTCGCGCGCGACTACGAGAAGTGGGTGGCGCGGTAGGCGCTCATGCTCTTCTGGACCGCGAGCCTCCGGCTCGCTCAGATTCATGAGCGAGCCGGAGGCTCGCGGTCCGGAAGAACATGAGCCCAGCGGTCAGCGGCGCACCCTCTCGCGATGCAGGATGTAGAGGCCTGACGCCACGATGACGGCGATGCCGGCCATCGCCAGGGCGTCGGGCACCTCGCCCCACACGACGTAGCCGATGGCGAGCGCCCACAGGATCGAGGCGTAGCGGAACGCCCCGATCACCGAGAACTCGCCGCGCGAGCGGAGCGCAATGACCACGAACTGGTAGCCCATCGCCAGCAGGAGCGATGAGCCCACCATGAAGCCGATGGCGCGGCCGCTCATCGGCTGCCAGCCCTCGGCCACGGCCCAGCCGCAGCCGGCCACCGCCACGACCAGCGCCGAGGTGAAGGACACGACCAGCGTCGGCACGCCCACGGGGAGGAAGCGCACGAGGATGTCGCGGAAGCAGCCGATCATCGTGCCCAGCAGGGCGAGCCAGGTCCAGGCGTTGAGGTCGCCGGGATGCGGCTGGATCACCATCAGCACGCCCACGAAGCCGACGATGACGGCGCTCCAGCGCCGCCAGCGCACGTCCTCCTTCAGGATGAGCACGGCCAAAACGGTGAGGATGACGGGTGTCGAAAGGTTGACCGCGGTGGCGATGGCGAAGGGGATCTGGAACAGCGCGATCAGGTAGAAGACGGCCGAGCCTGCCTCGAGCACGCCGCGCAGCACGATGCGCGGATGCGCCGACCAGCGCAGTTGCCGCCAGGTGCCGGTGACCAGCAGCGCCAGCGCGCACCACAAGGTCGCGAACAGGCCGCGCACGCCGATCGCCTGGACCGCCGGCACGCTCTCGGCGGCGAGCTTGATCAGCGCATCGTTGAAGATGAAGACCACGACCGCCGCCGACATCGCGAGGATGCCGCGGGTGTTGTCGACCACTTGCGTAGCTACTTTTTGGGGCCGCTGGCCATCTTCATCAGGAGCTTGAAATGCTCGTCGCTGACCGGCGACACCGAGAGCCGCGACTGGCGCACCAGCTTCATCTCCTTGAATTTCGGGTCGGCCTTGATCTCGGCCAAGGTCACCTTCTTCTTCACGGGCTCGACAGCCTTGAAGTCGACGGTGATGGACTTGCCGTCCTTGTCGGTCGGGTCGGGATAGGCGGTCTTCACGACCTCGGCGAGGCCGACGATCTCCTTGCCCTCGCCCGAATGGTAGAAGAAGGCGCGATCGCCCACCTTCATGGCCTTGAGGTTGATCTGGGCCTGGAAGTTGCGCACGCCGGTCCACGAGGTCTTCTTGTCCTTGACCAGTTGGTCCCACGAATAGGCCGACGGCTCGGACTTGATGAGCCAATACGCCATGTCACGCTCCTCCGACGTTCATTTTCCCTCGCGCCGCAGCGGCCGCGCGAGCAAAGCGCGGATCGCCTCGTCGAGGCCCGCGCCGCCATGCAGGATAGCATCGACGGCGGCACAAATCGGCATCTCGATTTTGTAGCGCCGGGCGCGCGCCAGCACCGCCGGCGCCGTCGCCTCGCCTTCGACGACCTGGCGGCGGCCGGCCATGTAATCGGCGAGCCTGGTGCCCTTGCCCAGGGCCAGCCCCAGGGAGCGGTTGCGCGACAGGGGGCCATGGCAGGTCAGTACCAGATCGCCGAGGCCGCTCAGGCCCGTCAGCGTCTCGAGGTTCGCGCCCATTGCCTGCCCCAAACGCGCCATCTCGGCGAAGCCGCGGGTGATCAGCGCAGCGGCCGCGTTGTGGCCGAGGCCGCGGCCCTCGACGACGCCGGCGGCGATGGCGAGCACGTTCTTCACCGCGCCGCCCAGGGCCACGCCCAAAACGTCGTCGGTCCAGTACGGCCGGAAGGCGCCCGCTGCCAGGGCGCCGGCCAAGGTCTCGCCCAGCGCGTGATCGGCGGTGGCGATGCTGACCGCCGTCGGCAGGCCGCGCACCGTCTCCTCGGCGAAGCTCGGGCCCGACAGCATGGCGATCGGCCGGCCGGGCAGGACCTCGGCCAGCACTTCGGGCATCAAGAGCCCACTCGAGGCCTCGATGCCCTTGGCGCAGATGACGATGGGCGCGGTGCCAGCGAGCCGCGCCGCCAGCTCGCGCACGGCTTGCGCGGGACAGACCAGCAGGATCGCGTCGCAGCCGCCGAGCGCGGCGAGATCCGCTGCCGCCTCGATGCCGGCGTCGAGCGGGAACCCTGGGAGATAGACCGGATTGCTGCGATCACGCGCGATCGCGGCGGAGACCGACGGATCGCGCGACCACAGGGTCACGCGGCGGCCGGCGCGGCGCGCCAGGCAGGCGAGCGCGGTGCCCCAGGCACCGCCGCCGACGACGCCGATGTGCAAAAGCGCGCTCACAGGCTGAGATTGAAGGCGATGGAGATGCGCTCGGCGCCGCCGCGGTAGGGCCGCACCTGATGCAGCAGCCAGGCCGGGAACATGACCAGCCGGCCGGTCCGCGGATGCACGACCTCGTTGGCGCCGACCGACAGGCCGCCCGGCAGCGCGAAGGCGAGCTGCGGGGCGTACATCGCCGGTCCCGGCCCGCGCGGATCCATGAACTCGAGCTCGCCGCCCAGCGACGGATCGCCGGCGATGCCGCCGTCGTCGACGTAGTAGACGCCGGACCAGAAGCTGCCGGGATGGGAATGGAACTCGTTGCCGTGGCCCGACTTGTTGACGTTGGCCCACATGTTGGCGCGCCAGGTCACGGCAGCGGGTTTGCCTTCGCGGTCGGTCGTGTAGCGGTTGGCGAGGTTGCGGCCGATGGCTAAAAGCTTGATCGCGGGGGCGCCGCCCCAGCGGTCCATGTCCCAGGTCGACTGCCAGCCGCCCAGGTTGGAATGCTGCGTGCCGGGATGGCTTTTGTGGCGCTCCGCGATGACCTTGGCGAGATCGGCATTAAGCGCGGCCGCCTCGGGCAAATCCGAGATCACCACCGGCGTGGAAAACAGCGGGACGATCTCGGAGGTCATGGCGGCAGTCTACACCCGAACCGCAGCGGATGCGTCGAGCGGCCAGCGCGGCCGCGGCTTGAAATCGAGCGCGTCGGTCTGGCCCAGACGCAGCCGCTCGATGCCCGCCCAGGCGATCATGGCGCCGTTGTCGGTGCATAGCTTTACCGGCGGCGCGACCAGGCGCGCGGCGTGCTGTTGGGCGACGTCTTCCAGCCGGCTGCGCAGATAGAGGTTGGCCGCGACACCGCCCGCCACGACCAGCGTGGGCGACGGCGCGGCGCGCAGCGCGTTGGTGCATCGGTCGGCCAAAACGTCGCCGACGGTGCGCTGGAAGGAGGCGCAGAGGTCGGCGCGCGCGCGAGCGTCATCCGCATCGAGCTTTTCCACGGCCTGGCGCACAGCCGTCTTGAGGCCAGAGAAGGAGAAGTCGCAGCCAGGCTTGCGCCACATCGGCCGCGGCAGGGTGAAGCGCTGCGCGTCGCCGTCCTTGGCCAGCCGCTCGACCGCTGGCCCGCCGGGAAAGCCCAGGCCTAAAAGCTTGGCGGTCTTGTCGAAGCATTCGCCGACGGCGTCGTCGATGGTGGTGCCGAGCCGCGTGAAGTCGCCCGGGCCACGCACCGTCAGGAGCTGGCAATGGCCGCCCGAGACCAGCAGGAGCAGATAGGGAAAGTCGACCGGCTCGGTCAGCCGCACGGTGAGCGCATGGCCTTCGAGATGGTTGATGGCCAGGAACGGCTTTTTACGCGCGAAGGCCAAACCCTTGGCCGCCATCACGCCCACCATGACGCCGCCTATGAGGCCCGGGCCGCCGGTGGCGGCGATGGCGTCGACATCGTCGAGATCGAGCTTGGCCTCGGCCAGCGCGTCCTCGATCAGGCCGTCGATGCGCTCGAGATGGGCGCGCGCGGCGATCTCGGGCACGACGCCGCCGAAGCGGCGATGCTCGGTCTGCTGGCTGTAGATGACGTTGGCGAGGATGCGGCCCATGGGATCGGTCCCGGCCGGCGCCTCGACGACGGCGACGGCGGTCTCGTCGCAGCTCGTTTCGATGCCCAGGACGCGCATGATGTGTCTTCTAAAGCATATTCCGTCCGGCTGGAAACAGCCGGACGGAATGTGCCCGTTGATGCAGCGATCTCCGGTGCTCGGGAGCCGCCCTAGCCTCGGCGGCCCGGCTACGCTAGAGCAGCGGCATGGCAACCCTGAAACTAGGCACGCGCGGCAGCAAGCTCGCCCTCACCCAGGCGGGACTGGTGCGCGACGCGCTGGCGCAGTCGGTGCCGGCGCTGGCCGCCCCCGATGCGATCGAGATCGTCGTCATCAAGACCACGGGCGACGCCATCCAGGACCGACCTCTCTCCGAAGCCGGCGGCAAGGGCCTGTTCGTCAAGGAGATCGAGGAGGCGATGCTGGCTCGGCGCATCGACATCGCCGTGCACAGCATGAAGGACATGCCGACGGCGCAGCCGGCCGGGCTGACGATCGCCGCCTTCCTGGCACGCGAGGATGCACGCGACGTGCTGATCGCGGGCGACGTCAAACGCATCGCCGATCTGGCCCAGGGCGCGGTGGTCGGCACCTCGGCGCTGCGGCGGCGCGCCCAGCTCCTGCATCGCCGGCCCGACCTCAAGATCGTCAACCTGCGCGGCAATGTCGACACGCGCCTGCGCAAGCGCGAGGCGGGCGAAGTCGAGGCGACCCTCCTGGCGCTTGCCGGGTTGAAGCGGCTCGGCCTGAATGTCGGTGCACCGGTGCCCGAGGACGAGATGCTGCCTGCCGTCGGCCAGGGTGCGATCTGCATCGAATGCCGCGCGGACGATGCGCAGACGCGCAGCTGGCTCGCCGCCATCGATCATGGCCCGACAGCGACCTGCGTGAAGGCCGAGCACGCGATGCTGTCCGTGCTCGACGGCTCGTGCCGCACGCCGATTGCCGGTCACGCGGTTCTCACAGACGGCGTGATTCATCTGCGCGGCCTTATAGCCAAGCCCGACGGCTCGCAGCTGATCGCCACCGAGCGACGCGGTGACATGGCCGATGCCGAGGCGCTGGGCCGCGACGCCGGCCAGGAATTGCTGCGCCGCGGCGGTCCGGGCTTCCTCTCGACCTGACGCCACCTGCCCCCTAGAGTCCGGCGCATGCGTTCCCTGCTGTTCCTGGGCGTCGTGGCCACGCTGCTCGCCGCCTGCGAAACCGCGCCGGTCACCGGCCGCTCGCAGATGATGCTGGTCGGCGAGAGCGAGGAGCGTCAGATGGGCCTGCAAGCCTATCGCGACGTGCTGTCCAAGGAGCAGCTGTCGGAGGATGCGCAGGCCAACGCGCTGGTCGAGAAGGTGGGTCGTCGCATCGCCGCGGCGGCGGAACGGCCGCCCGGTGACCTGTGGCGCGCGCCGCGCTTTCGCTGGGAATTCAAGACCGTCGACAAGAACGAACCCAACGCCTTCTGCCTGCCGGGCGGCAAGGTCGTGGTCTACACCGGCATCCTGCCGATCACCCGCACCGAGGCGGGGCTCGCCGTCGTCATCGGCCACGAGGTGGCGCACGCGCTGGCGCGCCATGGCGCTGAGCGCATGAGCGATCAGATGGTGGCGCAGGTCGGCGCCACCGCGGCCGCCGTCGCCTTGTCAGCCACCGTCACCGGGCGCAGCCGCACCTACCTGCCGGCGATGATGGCGGCGCTGGGCGCTGGCGCCACCTATGGCTACATCCTGCCGATGTCGCGGGCGCAGGAATCGGAAGCCGACCGCATCGGCCTGATCCTGATGGCGATGGCGGGCTACGATCCGCGCGAGGCGGTCACGGTGTGGGAGCGCATGCGCGCGGCCA
>JAKFVH010000143.1 GCA_021732285.1 Reyranella sp.
CGAGACTTGCGGTGATCCACAGCACCGTGGCGCCGCGGTCGCACGCCGCCGAGATCGCCTGCGCCATCGGCACGGCGAGCTCGGATGACTGGTCGAGCACCTGATCCTGTACCACGATCAGGTCGGGCGAGCCGATAAATCCGCGCACGCAGGCGGCCCGCACCAGGGCGCGCGCCGGGGTGGCGTCGCGCCGCCCGGCGGGCAGGCCGGGCAGGCCGAACAGGCGGGCAAGCGCGGTGGCGTCGGCGATGACCTCGGCCCGCGGCTGGTTGAAATGATACGCCCGGGCCACCAGGACCGATTCCAGCACTGTCATGTGCGATGGCCAGACATCGGTCTGCATCACGGCGCCGATGCGGCGGCGGCGATGGAAGCGCTCGCGCGGCGTGTGGGCCGTCCAGTCGACGCCAAGAAAGCGCACCTCGCCGGCGCCGGGATCGGCGAGTCCCAGGCACAGGTCGACCAGCATGGCGGCGTCGTGCTCGTCCTCGACCTGAACCAGCGCGACTTGGCCATGCGGCAGCTCGAGGTCGAGGCGCACGGTATGCGCGGAGAACTGGCGGTCCGCCAGGGCGACGCCCTGCAGCGACAGGACCGCTCGACCGGGACGCGCTGCCATCAGGCCACCAGATCGAACAGGGTGTTGACCAGCAGGATGGCCAGCGCCGAGCGCACGAAGCCGCGCGGCACCAGGCGCTGCAGGTCGTCGGATTCATCGCGACGGCCGAGGCCGGTGGAGCAGCAAGTCAACGCCACCATGTAGCCGATGACGACGCACTTCAGCGGCGGAACGATGAAGTCCTGGATCTTCATCGCGCGCAGCACGGCGTCGGCGAAATCCCAGATCGAATAGGCGATCAGCTGCAGCCCGTAGGCGAGGAAGTAGCTGGTGAGCATGGTCGAGCACAGTAGCACGGTGGCCAGGCAGAACGCGCCCAGGGCGAAGGCCACGGCGCGCGGCAGCACCAGCAACGCCAGTGGATCGAGGCCCTGGATCTCGAGCAGTCTCAGCCAACCCTTGGGCTGCGCCTCGCCGAGCTCGATCAGCGTGGCGGTGCCGCTCCTGCCAAACACGATCAGGCCGACCAGGATGGGCACCAGCTCGCGGATCAGCAGGATCACGATCACCGGCCCGACCAGGCCGGTCGTGCCGGTCTGCGCCAGCCAGTAGACCGCCTGCGTCACCAGCGCGAAGCCCACCAGCATGCCGGTCACGACCGTCGTCACCAGCGACCGCACCGCCACCTCGTCGAGCACACGCTTGAACTGGGCCCATACGGGGCCGCGCCATGCCTCACGCCGCAACGCGACGAAGGCCACGGTCGTGGCAAATGACATGAACAGCAGCAGTCGGCTGGTGCCGGAGATCGTAACGGCGCCGATGGCGGCCAGCGCACGCCGCGGCCAGGGGCGGGGGTCGTAATGCCGGGTGCGGGCGATCATATGCGGCCGACCATCACGAAGGTGCGCATGTTGCCGGTCTCGGGCAGGAAATAGCTGCCGCGCGGGCGGAACAGGAACTGGTTCGACAGCAGATCGTAGGCCGTCTCGGAGGCCGCGATGGTGCGACGCGACGTGGTGCCGGCCAGCACCTTGGCGATGCCGATCGCGCCGCCCCACAGGTTGCGGCTCGGCGGGTCGGTGCCGACGGTCGAGGCCATGACCGTGCCGATGTCGATGGCGAGGCGGAAATCGAGACTGGTGCTCCAGCGATCCTCCAGCTCGATCAGCCGATCGCGCAGCTCGAGCATGGCCGTCGCCATGCACATCGCATGGCCCTCCACCGACCTTCGGTCGCGCAGGAAGGCCGCCAGCACGATCTGGTCGTCGAGCAGGGCCGCATAGCACACGCCGCTCGTCTCGATGGCGCGCCGCAACTCCTGGACGATGGCATCCATCGCCGTGCGCTGGCCGGTATCGGACGGACGCTGGGCGACCGTCGTCCAGTTCGGCAGCTTGATGACGCCGACCGCCGCCCGGTCGATCGCGCTCTCGATCAGGCTTTCCATCGGCGCGTTGTGAGCCAGCAGGGTGCGTTCGAGACGTGTCTGGCGCTGGGCGAAGCTGTTCTGCGCCTCGGCGGGTTCCGCCTCGTCCTTGGCGGTCGCCGCGGCCGCGGCGACGGCGGCCACGACCGTCGCCTGCGACGCGCCAGGTGTCGGTGCTGCTGCGGCCGTGAAGCGCAGCGCCAGCAGGATCGAGAGGGCGTCGCAGAATGTCGCGAGGCCCGCCGCGCGGTCGCCACGCTGTGGATCCTCGATCGACATCATGCCCATCAATCGTCCGGCCATAACGATGGGGGTGATATAGACGTTGCTGATCTCGAGAGGCTGCAAATAGCTTGCAAACAATTCCGATGTACGCCGGTCGCGGCCGGCCTCGGCGGTGTCGATGGCCTCACCCTTTGCCAGGGCGGTGAACAGGTTGGGCATCTCGTCGCGATGGAGCGCGAGGCCCACGGTATGGTCATTCACGGTGCTGTCGAAGCAGTCTTCGCAGGTGAGCGTGCGGCCATCGCGGCTCAGGCTCCAGATCGCCACCCGCTTGGCGGCGCAGGCGGCGGCGGCGCTCTCCGTCGCCCGGGAAAGACCGGCCTCCTCGGCGTCGGCGGCCACGGCGTCGTGCGCCAGGTCGATGAAGGTCTGGGTGCGGGTCTCCAATGCATCTTGGCGCGTGGTCGCGGCGGCGGCGCGCCGTTCGGCCTGGACGTTGCGCCAGGCCAGCAGGCCGGTCAGGCCGGCAACGATCAGCACGACGGCGACCGACATGATGAGGGCGGTGATGCCTGAGTCGGCGACGAAGCCCGTGAAGTCGGTCTCGGGCACGACGATCAGAACGACCCAGTCGCGGCTGGTCAGCCGCCGCACCGGCTCGGACGAGACGATGATGCGCTCTTCGCCGAAGTCCAGGACCTTGCGGCCATAGCCTTCGATGCGCAGCAGGTCGTAGGCGCGCGTCAGCACCGGATCGCCGACCTCGTCGAGCCGTGGCGCCTTCGCTTCCGGATCGCTGGCCGGCAGCCACTTGTCGTCGGGATAGGCGATGATGCGCCCCTGGGCATCGACGATCAGCGCCCGGCCCTTGCTGCCGATGTGGAGCTGTTCGAGGTAGGCGCAGAGCGTGGCGATCTCGATATCGACGGCGATGACGGTCTGCAGCTTGCCGTCGCTGTCGAAATGCGGCAGGGCCACCGTCAGGCCGGGCTTCTGCAACGTGTAGAAGAGGTAGGTGTCGGTCCAGAACAGCTTCCGCGTGTTTTCCGCGCCCTGGTACCAGGGGCGCGTGCGCGGATCGAACGCATCGCCGGGATCTTCCTCGATGGCGATCGTCTTGTTCTTGCCGTCACGCCTCTCCCAGGTGACCCGCCGGCCCTCGCGGCGGTCGATCGTCTTGGTGTCGAAACCGCCTTTGTCGTTGCGCACGACGAAAAGGTAGTTGCCCTGGGCATCGGCGTAGCTGAAGCCCGAGACGGACGGGATGTTGACGAGGGCGTGGCGCGCGAACCGTTCCATTTCGGGCGCCGCTTCGATGACGTTGCGCCCGGCGGCCGCGGCATCGGCCAGCGCCAGGAACTGCTGCGGCGGCGTCAGGTAGTTTCGCAGCTGAGCTCCGACCCGCCGGTCGATGGCCGTGATCAGGTCGTTGCTGAGGGTGCGCGCGCCCTTGCGGTTGGCGTCGTAGACGACATAGGCGATGGCTGCGACCAGCACGACCACCACCACCACGCCCAGCACCGGCAGGCCGTGGCGCAACATCGTGCGCAGGCGTGACCCGGTGCGGGCACGCGCTGCCGCTTTCGACCGGGCCTTCGATGCCGGTGCGGCCGCCGGCTGCAGCGCAGGGGTGGGCGAGCGCGCCATGTGGCCGCCAGTTTAGCGCATTGCCCGCCTGCCGTAGAGGCTGTCGATGGGCCTTCTAGCGCGTGTTCCTGGGCTCGCCCGGCTGGCGCGGCAGGAATGCCGTCAAGATTCCCAGCAACAGAAGGAAGGGCGTGACCTTGTACACCGTCTCGATGCTGGTCCAGTCGGCCAGCTCGCCGAGGGCGGCCGCGCCCAGCCCGCCCAAACCGAAGGAGAAGCCGAAGAACATGCCGGCCACCAGGCCGACGCGGCCCGGCATCAGCTCCTGGGCGTAGACCAGGATGGCGGAGAAGGCCGAGGCCATGATCATGGCCACCAGGACCGCCAGCACGCCCGTCCAGAAGAGACTGGCGTAGGGCAGCATCAGCGCGAAGGGGAGCGCGCCCAGGATCGAGAACCACATCACCGGGATGCGGCCGACCTTGTCGCCGACCGCGCCGCCCAAGATGGTGCCGCCGACGATGCCGACCAGGAAAGCGAACAGGTAGAGCTGTGCCGTCGCCACGTCGATGCCGAACCTGGCCATCAGATAGAGCGTGAAGTAGGAGCCGAGGCTGGCACTGTAGACGTTCTTGGAGAACAGCAGCGCCACCAGGATGGCGACGGCAAGGGTTACGCGCTTGCGCGACAGAGCGGGTGCCGCAGCCGTCGCTGCAGCCTTGCGCGCCACAGGCTTCTGCTCGGCCCGGCGCCGTCCATACCAGCCGCCGACCTGGAACAGCACGAACATCGCCACCAGCGCCGCCGCGGAGAACCACACGATGCTGTGCTGGCCATGCGGCACGACGATGAAGGCGGCGAGCAACGGCCCGGCTGCCGAGCCCATGTTGCCGCCGACCTGGAACAGCGACTGCGCGAGGCCATAGCGGCCGCCCGACGCCATGCGTGCAACGCGCGAGGCTTCGGGATGGAACACCGACGAGCCCATGCCGATCAGCGCCGCGGCGAGCAGGATCATGGGATAGGAATCGGCGCGCGACATCATCAGCAGGCCGACCAGGGTGAAGCCCATGCCGACCATGAGGGAATAAGGTTGGGGCTTCTTGTCGGTGTAGAGGCCGACCAGCGGCTGCAGCATCGACGCCGTGCACTGGAAGGCGAGCGTGATCAGGCCGACCTGGCCGAAGCTCAGTACGTAGTTCTCCTTGAGGATGGGATAGAGCGCCGGGACCAGCGACTGCATCATGTCGTTGAGCAGATGGCAGAAGCTCAGCGAGAGGATGACCGCGAAGGTCGTGGTGTTGGCCGAGGCCGTCGATGCTGGGGAAACTGCAGGCGTCGCCGCGGGCGCCGTTCCCGCCGACATGGTACTATCGCTCATATTTACACAATAGCAGACGAGGTTTGCGGCACTACCACCGCGGGGGTAAGCCAGCGTTGCAGCGGGCCGCCAAGACGGAACCTTCAGTGCAGTCGCGGTGTTATTTGCCATCCGATGGCGCCAGACCAACCCCTCCGCGGCACATATACTGATGTGCCCGCCCGGCTCGACCGGCTGCCGTGGAGCAGATTCCATCGGCTGGTCGTGGTCGCGCTCGGCATCACTTGGATCCTCGACGGTCTCGAAGTCACCCTGGCCGGATCGGTGGCGGCGGCGCTGCAGACCAGCCCGCGCCTGCATCTCACCGCCGAGCAGGTTGGATTGACCGGCAGCGCCTATCTCGCCGGCGCCGTGCTGGGTTCTCTGTTCTTCGGTCATCTCACCGATCGGCTGGGCCGCAAGAAGCTGTTCAGCGTCACGCTCGGTGTCTATCTGGTGGCCACCGCGCTCACCGCCTTCTCGTGGGACTTCTGGAGCTTCCTCTTCTTCCGCTTCCTCACCGGCGCGGGCATCGGCGGCGAGTACTCGGCCATCAACTCGGCGATCCAGGAACTGATCCCCGCGCGCCTGCGCGGTCGCGTCGATCTCGCCATCAACGGCAGCTTCTGGATCGGGGCGGCAGGCGGCGCGCTCTTGTCGGTGTGGCTGCTCGATCCGACGGTGCTCGGCCCCGACATGGGTTGGCGGGTCGCCTTCGGCAGCGGCGCCGTGCTCGGCCTGGTGATCCTCTATCTGCGCCGCTTCCTGCCCGAGAGTCCGCGTTGGCTGATGCTGCACGGCCAGCCGGGCGAGGCGGCGCGCGTCGTCGGCGAGATCGAGGCGCGCATCATCGCCAGCGAAGGCGTGACCCTGCCGCCGGTGACGGCGCGGCTCGCACTGGGCGACACGCATCGGGTGACCCTGCTGTCGGTGGCGCGCACGCTGCTGCGCGACTACCCCGGCCGCACCACGCTCGGCCTCGTGCTGATGGCGGCGCAGGCCTTCGTCTACAACGCCATCTTCTTCACCTACGCCCTGGTGCTGACGCGCTTCTACGGCGTCGAGGCCGACAAGGTCGGGCTCTACATCCTGCCATTCGCGATCGGCAACTTCCTCGGGCCGTTGCTGCTCGGTCCGCTCTTCGATTCGGCGGGCCGCAAGACCATGATCTTCGCGACCTATGGCCTGTCGGGCCTGCTGCTGGCGGTCACCGGCGAGCTGTTCGCCCAGGGGATGCTGAACGCCACGACGCAGACGGCGATGTGGAGCGTGGTGTTCTTCTTCGCCTCGGCGGCGGCGAGTGCCGCCTACCTGACCGTGGGCGAGTGCTTTCCGCTCGAGATGCGGGCGCTCACCATCGCGCTGTTCTACGCCTTTGGCACCCTGCTGGGCGGCGTCGGCGGCCCGTGGCTCTTCGGCGTGCTGATCGCCAGCGAAAGCCCGACCGAGATCGTGACGGGCTACATGCTGGGGGCGTTCCTGATGATCCTGGCCGCCCTGGTGACCCTGCGGCTGGGCGTCAAGGCGGAATGCCGGCCCTTGGAAGAGGTGGCGCCGCCTTTGTCGATGCGCGTCGAGCTTGCCGACCCGCCGGAAAAGCGGTGATAATCGCTGATCGTCCGTCCTCCCGCCGACGAGGTGATGGAATGACTTCTGACGAGCTCATGACCGCTCTTGGGCAGGCGGCCGCCAAGGTCTGGGGCCAGTTGCCGGCGTACGTACAGCACGATCTGTTCGAGGCGGCCGTCCGATCGGCGGGCAAGGGCGCGCGCGAGGAGCTGGCCGTCTTCCTGCATCGCCGCCATCCGCGCACCACCGAGGGCGAGGACTCCGGCAGAAGGGTGCCCGAGCCGGACAGCCTGGGCGGCTGAGCCCGACATCGATCTCCAAGCATGGCGTTGCGTAGTCGATTGCGGGCTTCGTCCGGAGTGCACCATGCGATCCTCTCGTCGCAGATCCTTGCTTGTTGTGTCGGGCGCCGCTGCGCTTGCGACCCTGTCGCGTCCGGCCTGGACGCAGGCCTATCCATCGCGGCCGGTGCACTTGGTCGAAGGCTATGGCGCCGGCGGCGCGCCCGACATCATCGCGCGCCTGATCGGGCAGAAACTGAGCGAGCGTCTCGGCAAGCCGTTCGTCATCGACAACAAGCCGGGAGCACCGGCAGGATTGCCGCCGAATTCGTCGCCAAGGCTCCACCCGACGGCTACACGCTCCTGCTGGTCAACATCAACAACGCCATCGATGCAGCGATGAAGGACAAGCTCGGTTACGACTTCGTTCGCGACATCGCCCCGGTCGCCGGCATCCACGTCGTGCCGATGGTGATGGAGGTCCATCCCTCGGTCGCCGCGACCAACGTTGCCGAGTTCGTGGCGCTGGCCAAGCAGCAGCCCGGCAAGATCAACATGGGGTCGGCGGGCACCGGCAGCGTCACGCACATCGCCGGCGAGCTCTTTCAGCTCCTGGCCGGCGTGTCGCTGTATCACATCCCCTACCGCGGCTCGCAGATCTTCCAGGCCTTGATGGCGGGCCAGGTGCAGGTCTATTTCGGCATCGTCGCCTCGTCGCTGCCCCACATCAAGGCGGGCAAGTTCCGCGCGCTCGCCGTCACGACCGCGACGCGCTCGCACGTGTTGCCGGAGGTGCCGCCGCTCAGCGACTACCTCCCGGGCTACGAGCTCAGCAGCTGGTACGGCATCGGCGCGCCGAAGAAGACGCCTCCCGCGGTGATCGAGACGCTCAACCGCGCCGTCAACGACGTGCTCGCCGAGGTCGCATTCAAGGCGCAGATCGCCGAGCTCGGCGGCACGACCCTGCCGGGCACGCCGGCCGACTTCGGTGCGCTGATCGCCGACAATTCCGAAAAGATGGCCAAGGTCATCCAGGTCGCGAACATCAACCTGGAGTGACCGCCGCCGCTCTTTACGCCGGCCCCTCTATGCCGGAACTGGCCGGGCGCGCTGGTTGTAGAGCATCTTGCGGATGCGGGCCTGCTCCTCGGGCGGCAGCTTGGTGTTGTCGACCGAGAGGTCGGCGCCGACCGCCATGCCCTTCTGCACCGCGGGCCTGGCGCCCAGCTCCTCGAACCAGCGCTTGAAGTGCTTGAACTCCTCGATGTCCTGGCCCTGGAACTTCCAGTTGATGGTCCACGGGTAGCAGATCATGTCGGCGATCGTGTACTGGTCGCCCGCCAGATACTTGTGCTTGTAGAGCTGGTTGTTCAGCACGCCGTAGAGGCGATTGACCTCGTCGGTGAAGCGCGTGATGGCGTACTTCTGGTCGCCTTCCTTGGCCTGGTCGACGCGGCGGAAGTGGCCGCACTCGCCGCTCTTGGGGCCCTGGTTGGCCATCTGCCAGATCAGCCACTGGTTAACGTCGTGCCTGGTCCGCAGGTCCTGCGGATAGAATTTCCCGGCCTTCTCGGCGATGTACATCATGATGGCGCCGGACTCGAAGAGCGCTATCGGTTTGCCGCCACCCTTGGGTTCGTGGTCGACCATCACCGGCATGCGATGGTTGGGATTCATCTCCAGGAACTCTTTGCTGAACTGATCGCCGCGGCCGATGTTGACGGGTACGATCTTGTAGGGCAGGCCGCATTCCTCGAGCAGGATGGTGACCTTCTTGCCGTTGGGCGTGGGCCAGTAATGCAGGTCGATCATGGATGATCCCTCCTATGGTTGGGCGGGAGCTTATCGGGCGGAGCGACATGGGCAATAGCAGTCAACAAAAGATGATCGGCCAGTCGCTGCGCCGCCTCGAGGATGCGCGGTTCCTGACGGGCCGCGGCCGCTATGTCGATGACATCGTGGTGGCGGATTGCCTGTACGGGTACGTCCAGCGCTCGCCGCATGCCCATGCCTTCATCAAGCGGATCGACGTTTCGCCGGCGGCGGCGCTGCCCGGCGTGCGCGCCGTCTACACCCATGCCGACCTTTTAGCCGACGGGCTGGGCCACATGCCGTGCCTGGCGGCGGTGAAGCCGATGATCGTGCCGCCGCGGCCGGCGCTGGCCAACGGCCGCGTGCGCCATGTCGGCGATCCGGTGGCCTTCGTCGTGGCCGACAGCGCCGAGGCAGCGCGTGAGGCGGCCGAGCTGATCGAGGTCGACTACGAGGCGCTCGATGCCGTGGTCGACGGGATCGCCGCCCTCGCCGCCGGGGCGCCGGCGATCTGGCCCGAGGCGCCGGGCAATCTCGCCTACCACGTCCAGCGTGGCGATGCCGATGCCGTGGCGAAGGCGATCGCCGAGGCCGCGCACATCGTCGACGTCGAGGTGATGAACAATCGTGTCATCGTCACGCCGATCGAGCCGCGCGCCGGCATCGCGCGCTATGACGCCGCTACCGGCACGATGGACCTCGAGCTGACGGGGCAGGGCGTGCACGGCATCCGCCGCCAGCTCGCCGAGTTCGTCTTCAAGCTGCCGCTCGATCGCGTCCGCGTGCATGCCCCCGACGTCGGCGGCGGCTTCGGCATGAAGAACTTCCTTTATCCCGAATGGATCCTGCTGCTGTTCGCGGCGCGCAAGCTCGGGCGGCCGGTGCGCTGGCTGGCCGATCGCGCCGAGGAGTTCGTCATGGGCGCGCAGGGCCGCGATATTGCGGCGACGGCGAAGCTCGGGCTCGCCGCCGACGGCCGTCTGCTGGCGCTCGACGTGAAGATGGTCGCCAATCTCGGCGCCTATCTCTCGGGCAACGGGCCAGGCGCCTCGGTGATCGCCGCCTCGACGGCTCAGGGCGGCGTCTATGACATTCCGGCGATCGCGGTCGACATCCGCGGCGCGCTCAGCAACACCGTGCCGGTCGACGCCTATCGCGGCGCCGGCAAGCCCGAGGCCAACTACATCATCGAGCGCGCCATCGAGGCGGCGGCGCGCAAGCTCGGCCGCGATCCCGCCGAGTTGCGCCGGCAGAACCTGATCTCCTCGTTCCCCCACAAGACGGCGCTCGGCATGGCGCTCGATTCAGGCGACTTTGTCGCCAATCTCGATGCCGCGGTGGCACGCGCCGACACCAAGGGCTTTGCCGCACGGCGCGCGGCGGCCAAGGCGCGCGGACGGCTGCTCGGCATCGGTGTCGCCTGCTTCCTCGAAACCTCGCGCGGCGCGCCCAACGAAGGGGCCGAGGTGCGCTTCGAGAGCGACGGCAAGGTCATGGTGGCGGTCGGCACGGAGTCCAACGGCCAGGGCCACGAGACCGCCTTCGCCCAGATCGCGGCCGACCGGCTCGGCGTGCCGATCGAGGTGGTCCGCTACGTCCAGGCCGACACCGGCCAGGTGAAAAGCGGGGCGGGCCATGGCGGCGCGCGTTCCATGCACATGGGCGGCGCCGCTGTCGTGAAGGCCATCGATGCCACGCTTGCAAAGGCACGCACGCTCGCGGCCCATCTCTTGCAGGCATCCGAAGGCGAGCTGGTCTTCGCCGACGGACGTTTCGCGGTGCAGGGCAGCGACCGCGCCATCGCCTTGCCGGCGCTGGCGAGGAGCGCGGAGGATCCGGCCAACCTGCCGGATGGGATGACGCCAGATCCAGCTGGGGGCCTGGGCGTGCACGTGATGAACATGACCGACGTCTTCACCTTCCCCAGCGGCTGCCATGTCGCCGAGGTCGAGGTCGATCCCGAGACCGGCGCGGTGGCGCTGGTGCGCTATACCGCGGTCGACGACTACGGCCGCTTGATCAATCCGCTTCTGACCGAGGGCCAGGTGCAGGGCGGCGTGACGCAGGGCATCGGCCAGGCGATGGTCGAGCACACCGTCTACGACGCCTCGTCGGGCCAGCTGCTGAGCGGCTCGCTGATGGACTACGCCCTGCCGCGCGCCGACGATCTGCCGCCCTTCGACATCGAGCTGGTCGAGCGGCCGACCGCCACCAATCGGCTGGGCGTAAAAGGCTCAGGACAGGCGGGTTGCATCGCCGCCCCACAGACCGTGATGGCCGCCATCCTCGATGCGCTGCGGCCGGCCGGCGTCGAGGCCATCGACATGCCGGCGACGCCGGAACGCGTCTGGCGCGCGCTCAATGAGGCCCAGAGGCGTTGATCGACAAGACGAGCGGCGGTCAGCATCATGTGCTGACCGGCATCCTGTTCATCTGCGGCGCCGGCATCCTGTTTCCTGTGATGAACGGCTTCGCCAAGTTTTTAGGCGAGAGCGGTTATGACTCGCTGCAGGTCTCGTGGGCGCGCGCCTTCGGCCACATCCTGTTCATGCTGGCGGCCTTCGTGCCGCGCTTCGGGCTCGCCATGCTGCGCACGCAGCGGCTCGGCACGCAGGTCCTGCGCTCGGCGCTCTTGATGACATCGAACCTGTCGTTTTTCTTCGCCATCATTACCATCCCGATCGCCAAGGCCGCCTCGATCAGCCTGACCGCGCCGCTGGTTGTGGCGCTGCTCGCCTGGCCGATGCTGGGAGAGCGCACGACACTCAGCCGGCTGGTGGCGTTGGGCGTGGGATTCGTCGGCGTGCTGATCGTGATCCGGCCCGGCACCGAGCTCTTCCAGTGGGCATCGCTCGGCGTGGTGCTGAGCGCCACCTGCTATGCGCTCTACCAGATCCTGACGCGGCGCATCGCCGGAACGGACTCGCCCGAGACGTCGGCGATCTACAGCTCGATCGTCGGCGCTTTCGGCCTGATGTTCGTCCTGCCGTTCGTCTGGAGGACACCGGAAACGCTGCGCGACATCCTCTACTTCTGCAGTCTCGGCGTGCTGGGCGCACTTGGTCACTACTGCGTGGCACGCGCCTTGCACTATGCGCCCGCCAACATCGTGACGCCATTCCAGTACATGCAGCTTCTGGGTTCGGTCGCCGTGGGCTACCTGTTCTTCGGCAACTTCCCTGACTTCCTTGGCTGGGTCGGCGCTGCCATCATCGTCGGCGCCGGCCTCTACATCGGATGGTCGCAGCGCAAGCCAGCCTGAGGAGTGCCGGAATGCCCAAGATCAATGGTGAACGTCTGCTGGCCGACCTGCGCCGCATCGCCGATTTCGGCCGCTACCAGACCGGCGTGCATCGCCCGCACCTGTCGCCGCAGGACGTCGAGAGCCGGCACTGGCTCGCCGGCCGGATGAAGGAGGCGGGTCTGGAGCCGGTGATCGACGGCGTCGGCAATGTCATCGGTCGCAGCCCCAAAACGGGCCCGCGCCTGCTCATGGGCTCGCACACCGACACCCAGCCGCGCGGCGGCTGGCTCGATGGCGTGATGGGCGTGATCTACGGCCTCGAAGTGGCGCGTGCGCTGGCCGAAGACCCCGACACCGCGCACCTCGCTGTCGATGTTGCCTCCTGGGCCGACGAGGAGGGCCACTGGGGCGGCATGATCGGCTCTAAAAGCTTCATCGGCCGCATCACCGAGGCCGACATCGACGCCGCCCGTCATCGCGACGACGGCAGCAGGATGCGCGATGCGCTGAAGGCCGCCGGCCTCGACAAGGCGCCGCGCATCGAGCTGGAGGAGGGGCGGTACCGCTGCTACCTCGAAGCCCATATCGAGCAGGGCGGCGTGCTCGAGCACACCGGCAAGCGCATCGGCGTCGTCACCGCCATCGTCGGCATCTACGCCTATCACTTGACCTTCAGCGGCATCCAGAACCATGCCGGCACGACGCCGATGCCGATCCGCAAGGATGCCGGCGTCGCCATGATGCGACTCTATAACGACGTGATGGAGCGTTTCCCCGCCCTGGCCGGGCCGCGCAGCGTGTGGACCGTCGGCCGGATGTCGGTCGAGCCCGGGGCTGCCGCGATCATCCCGGGCAAGGCCGAGATGGTCCTGCAGTTCCGCGACGCCGACGTTGCCGTGCTGAAGCGCCTGGAAGCCTGCCTGGAGGAGATCGTCGCCGCGCACAACAAGCGCGGGCCTTGCACGATCGAATGCGTCAACCTCAGCCGCACCATGCCGGCGCTCATGGAGGAACGCCTGCAGGAGGCGCTCGACGACGCTGCTGAAAAGCACGCCGCCGGCGACCACATGCGCATGCCCTCAGGCGCCGGCCACGATGCGCAGATTCTGGCCCAGCGCCTGCCGTCGGCCATGATGTTCGTGCCGTCGATCGGCGGCATCTCGCATCACTTCACGGAGAACACGGCGGACGAGGACATCGTGCTGGGATGCCAGGTGTTTGCCGACGCTGCGGCGAAGATTCTGAAGAGCAACTAATCGAGCGGTGCATGCACTGCAGTCGTCAACGCCAGGAATTTCCGCAGTTTCCGCATTTTGCGCTACCCCCCCCTCTGTCTCACTTCTGGGGTGCACTCGCCCGAGCAGCAGATGCATGCACTGCTGGCAAAGATCGGACTTTCCGGCATTCCCGGTATTTCCGACGGAGAGCGTGGTGTTGCATGGAAGCCCAAGCCCCCATGGATTGGGGGCGGTAGCGCCAGCGCGCGCGCAAGCGACGGACAGTTAGCCCCCGCGGGAAACCCCGTGCCGTGACTCGGCACGGCGGTTTCCTTCAGGGATTCCCATCCGCAGTATCGTCAGATGAACAATGCAAAGAGCGACAGACGGGCCTGAGTATAGGTAGTACTGAAGTTCCTGTCAATAACTATAGTTGTTAAATCAGTATAGCGGTGGCGCGGCGGTTCGCTGCTGACACAACGTTGTCAGCAGTCGGACGTTAGCTTGATGTCTCACAAAGGAGGACATCATGGCCTCGACCCGCATCGACTACACCGCCATGGAATGGTCGTCCGGCGTCCCGTTCTACGGGCCGGCTGCCGTCTACGACGGCAAGGACATCGTGCAGCTCAAGGTGTTGAGCGACCGCCGCAAGGACGGCGGTGGCATCGCCTGGCTGGTGAAGATGACGCCGCCGCCCGGCAGGCTGATCAAGATCGTGGCGGTGGCGCTCTCCGACGAGCACATCTTCTCCCTGCTGGGCGGGCGCGGCACCAAGAGCGGCGAGCGGGCGCAGGGGGCGGGCGGCTACGGGCTCAATCCCAAGGGACAGCCGCACAGCGCCATGATCGCTGAGGAGACGATGGCGCTGGTGATCTATGCCGGTGAGCCCGATGAGATCCGCTCGATGGAGGTTTTGGACGTCGCCGAGGCGGCCTAGGGATCGGCTTCCTTGCGCCAGACGCCCAGCAGGAAGACCGTGCGCTCGCCGCGGCGGCCGGCTTGCCTCTGCACTTCGGAGAGTTCGACGCCGCGGTGGGCCATCCAGTGGTCGAGCACGCGTTTGGCCACCCACCCGATGACCAGGAAGGTCCCGAAGTAGACGGTGGCCACGAACAGCGCCCACATGGCGCCAGCATACGCCCGCTCAGGTCTCCTCGACCAGTGCCTTGAGCCTGGCCAGCGCGGTATCCCAGTGCCGCGAGACGTGCTCGAGGTATTCCTGGGCATTCACGATCGGCCGGGGGTCGAGGGCGAAGCGGCTCTCGCGGCCTGCCTTCACCGAGAAGACGACGCCCACGTCCTCCAGCACGCGCAGGTGCTTGGTCACGGCCTGGCGCGTGAGTTTCGTTCCTTCGGTGAGCCGCGCGATCGACAGCGGCTCGCCGTTGGTGAGCTTGGCCAGCAGGCCAAGGCGGGTCTCGTCGCCCAAGGCGGCGAAGACCGAAGCGCGTGCGCGCAGGACGGCAGCGGCGCTAGGCATGTTGCTCGAGATATTGGGCGATGTTCTGCATCTGGATCGCCCAGCCCTCGCCGTTGCGCTGGAAGGCGGTGTCGCGGCGGTCCGCCGGCAGCTTGTCGAAGCCCGATTCGACCACGCGCAGGCGTGTACCGTTTGCCGTCTTGTCCAGGGTGAACTCGACCAACGTCGGGGTCTCCTTGCTGTAGTCGGTGCCGGGCTCGACGGCATAGGGATGCCAGGTGAAGGAGAACAATCGCTCAGGCTCGACCTTCTGCACGACGGCCTCCCATTTGAGATGCTCGTAGCCCGGATAGGTGACGTGGCCGGTCGACCGCGCGCCCGGCACGAACGGCCCGTCGAGGCTGACGCGGAACCACGCGCCGAACTCCTTGTGATCGGTCAGCGCCTTCCAGACGCGCCAGACAGGGGCCTTGAGGTCCACGGTCTTCTCGATGCGATCGGTCATGGGCAACCTCCTGGTTGCCTATGGATGTAGGCGGCATTCCCGCAATGCGCAACCTTTTTGTTGCTTATGGGAGCGCGGACCTCCAGGTCCGCTCATGCTCTTCCGGACCGCGAGCGTCCTCGCTCGCTCATGCTCATGAGCGCGCGAGACGCGCGCGGTCCGGAAGACCATGATCATGAGCGGGCCTGGACGCCCGCGGTCCGGCAAGACTAGGCCAGCTTCCACTGCACCAGGGTGAAGGGCGGCTTGGCGTCGTCGTGCGGCTCGAACACCGCCTGCACCTCGGCGCCGATGTGGACCTCCTGTTTGGGATTGCCTAGCAGGTTGCCCAGCATGCGGACGTTGCCGGCATCCGGCAGTTCGACCAGCACGACGATGTAGGGGCCGTGATCCTTCAGCGCCGGATGCACCGGGTGCCACGGCCGTTCCCAGCTGTAGATGCGGCCCTTGCCCGAAACCTTGTGCCAGTCGACGTCGAACGACAGGCACTTGTGGCAGATCCATTCCGGTCCCCACTGGAAGGTGCCGCACTTCTTGCAGCGCTGGACTAAAAGCTCACCGCGGCGCGTGGCGTCCCAGTAGGGTTTGTCGAGCCCGTCATTCTCCGGCACGGGAATCGGCAGGCCGCTCGGCAGGTAACTCACAGCGTGGCCTCCGTGCCAAAGATCATGCTGGAGACCGGCGTCACCATGGGGCCGGAGATCACCATCGAGACGTCGGTTTCGGGCACCTGCGCCGTCGAGGCGCCGCGGATCTGGCGCACCGCCTCGATCTGCAGCTCCAGCCCGTGCATGTAGCATTCGGCGAGATTGCCGCCCGAGGTGTTGAGCGGCAGCTTGCCGGTCGGCGCCATCAGGTTTTCAGGCGTCAGGAAGTCGTTGGCGTCCTCGGCGGTGAAGAAGCCGTGCTCGACCAGGCTCATCAGCACGCCACCGGTGAAGTTCTCGTAGCTCTGCACCACGTCGACGTCCTTCGGCTTGAGGCCCGCCATGTCGTAGAGCTGCGGCGCTACGGTGGTGAAGCTCGAGGTGGCGTAGAGCGGCGCATTGTGGCTGCGCGCGCCGTTGCGGTACTCCGAGCCCTGCGCCGAGCCCAGCAGGTAGGCGGGCTTGTGCTTGAAGTCGCGCGCCTCCTCGGCCGGCACGACGATCAGCGCGGCCGCGCCGTCATTCTCCTGGCAGCAGTCGAACAGCCGCCACGGCTCGACGATCCAGCGCGACTGGTCATAAGCCTCTGCGGTGAGCGGCCGGCCGTGCATTACTGCGCGCGGGTTGCTCTGGGCGTGATGGTAGGAGGCAAGGGCGATGGCGCGCTGTGCCGATGGTGCGATGTTGTTCTCGTGCAGGAAGCGCATTGCCCGCATGGCGTAGCGCTGCGCCGGCGACATCACGCCATAGGGCGCGTTGAGGGCGGCCTCGCCTGCGGCGACGCCACCCGGGGGCGCGGCGCCAAAGCGCTGGAACTGACCCTGCGCCAGCGCGCGGAACACCACGACGCAATTGGCCATGCCGCAGGCGACTGCCGCCGCGGCATTGCCCATGGCGGCCGAGCCGCCGCCACCACCGCCGCCCCAGTTCATGTTGGAGAAGCGCAGCGCCGGCAGGCCGAGCGCCGCGGCGAGCCGCGAGGGCTCGTTGCGGTCGTTGGAATAGGAGGCGAAGCCGTCGATGCGGCGCGGGTCGATGCCGGCGTCCTCGCAGGCGGCGAGGATCGCCTGCAGGGCGAGCTTGAACTCGGAGACCGGCGCCTTGCCGTGTTTGTAGTAGGGGGTCTCGCCGACGCCGGCGATCGCCACCTTGCCGCGCAGGGTGCGTTTGCTCACGGGATTCCGGCCTCAGTGCCGATAACGCTGCGGCACCTCGATGCCGAGGAAGCGCGCGCAGTTCAGCCCGAGGACGTTGGCGCGCGCCTTGTCGGAGAGCTGGCCCATGGTGCGCTCGATCGCCTCGGCCGAATG
>JAKFVH010000261.1 GCA_021732285.1 Reyranella sp.
CGCCGGCGGATTGAGCGAATTCAGCTTGCGCGAATTGTCGAACACGACATTGGCGACCGTGCCGGCCGGCCGGCGATCCCAGGAAATGTCGACCTTGTGGACGCCTGACGCCATGACGTTTCGCTCCGTGGCTCTTTGTCGGTGGGGGAATTTCATCTATTAGAGCGCCCCAGCGACGCTTCACAAGAGCCACCCGGATGCCCGATTCCATCGACCTCGGCAGCTATTCTGTCTTCGTGCCGCCCGATCCCTTCGAGGATCATGTCGGGCCGTTCTATTACCGCATCCAGGGCGACGCGCGGCAGGCCGGCAGCGTCCATTGCGTGCTGCCGACCGAACAGCGCCACGGCAACTACGTCGGCGGCGTGCATGGCGGCGCCACCCTCACCTTCGCCGACTACGCGCTCTGCCTGGTCGCCGGCCGCGCCGCCGACGGCGGCACCAACACGGTTTTCGCCGTCACCGTGAGCATCGCCGTGGAATTCCTCGATGCCGGCCGCGTCGGCCTGCCGCTCGAAGCGAGCGGCGAGCCCTTGCAGGTGACCGGCCGGCTTGCCTTCGCGCGCGGCAGCATCACCCAGCAGGGCAAGACCATCGCGCTGTGGTCGGGCGTCTGCCGCCACATCCCGCGCACCAAGGCCATGGAGCGCAAGGATACGGCAGCGGCCGCCGCTCCTGTCATCGCCCAGAGCGTGCCGGCCGGCTTCGAGCTGCTGTCGAACGCCAGCGTCTACTCCCGCCATATCGGCCCCTCCTACGCCCGCAAGGAAGTGGACGGCGCCTCGCTGGTGCAGCCCACCCTGCCGCACATGTGCAACTCGGGCGGCGTGCTGCACGGCGGCTACATGATGAGCTTCGCCGATTCGGCGGTGACCCGCGCCGCCGGGCTCACCACCGGCATGGCGCCCTCGACCGTGGCCTTCGCTGCCGAGTTCCTGTCGGCTGGCACGGCAACCACGCCGATCGCCACCCGGGTCGAGGTGCCGCGCCACGGCAAGTCGCTCGCCTTCCTGCGCGGCCTGCTCGAGCAGGACGGCCGCAAGCTCCTGTCCTATTCGGCGACCATAAAACTGCGACCGCGGTCGTAGCGCCGACTGGGAGGTTTCCGCAGTTCCCGCAGTTTCGGCAACCCCCTCTTGCTTGGAGTGTGGAGTGCACCCCTCGGCTGAGACAGTAGAACTGCGGACAAGTGGTTGATCATTGGCGGTCGGTGCGACCATGCAACTTTGGTCATATAGAAAATAATCTCAGTTATATCACGGCGTGCCGAAGCGCGCAACGACGGTCGGAGGGATCGGATTATTTTGGCGCACCACAGGGCGCCAAAATCCGCATGTGCTGGCAGTGCCAGCACAATCCAATGCCTGGCCCTGACGGCGGATTTCCGAGAAGCGCAGCGCTGTTGCCTATTGCTTCCTTCTCCGCCGCCGGCTCTTCGTCAGGAACGACATCTCCAGCCTGTCGAACAGTGCCGAGCCGCGTTCGACGAGATCATAGGGACGGCGGTAGAGCAACCATACTGCCGTCAGATGACAGAGCCCGCCCATCAGCATCGACATCGCGAGATAAGGGTCGAGATGCCTGTCATATGATCCGGCAGCAATCGCACGACGGACCAGCTCGACATAACGCAGCCCGTACCGGTCGACCGCGCGGCGGATGCGGGCCTGGCCTATCGCCGCGCTGGGCCAGATCTCCAGAAAGAACACGCGACCCCAGTCGGGGTTGTCGCGAATGTATTGCAGATTCCGGACATAGATTTCGCGAAGCCGCCGCCTTGCATCGTTCGGATCCGAAGTCGACTCGGAGCCTTCGAGCTGGGCATAAAGTGCCGCGTAATTCTCCTCCGGCACCGCAGCGACGAGGTCCTGCTTGTCCTTGAAGTAGTCGTAGAGGCTCGGCAACGGAACGCCGGCCGTCCGCGCGACCTCGGTGAGCGATGTCTGCGCGATGCCGAGCCTGCCGAACAGACGCGTTGCCGCCCGAACGATGTCCTGTCGCCGCGCCTGGCTGCGTTTCTGCTTCAGCTTCAACGTCGCGGTCGCCACGGCGCCAATCAGCCCAGCTTGAGGGAAATCTCCAACCCGCCCTCATGAGACAGCAGCACGGACCGGAAGCCGTTGCCGGGGTTGCGCACGAAGGACGTGTAGTCGAGATACTCCCGCTCGTAGATCTGGACGTTGTCGCAGACCACGATGGCACCGGGCCGCAGCTGGGGCGCCATGACGTCGATGACCGGCCGGACCAGCGGGATCCAGCTGTCGAGCAGCAGGAAGTCCACGGGCCCTCCCACATTCCGGAGCGTCTCGCGCGCATCGCCCACCCGCACGTCGACGAATTGCCCGAGCCCGGCGTCGGCGAGGTTGGCATTGGCGACCTTGGCCTTCGTCGGCTCGATCTCCGTGCCGACGACGATCCCATCGCCACCGTTCTCGCGCACCGCGTCGCGGACGGCGGCCGCCAGATAGATCGTCGAGACGCCGAAGGACGTGCCGAACTCGACCACGCGGCGCGCCTTGATCGACCGGCAAAGCATGTAGCAGAGGTCGCACTTCTCGGGATCGAGGGCCACGAACTTGTCGCGCACGAAGGCCATGTCCTCAGCCGAATCGGGATCGGTGGTCCGCTTCGCCTGCTGCTTCTTGGCGTCGTAGTAGCGACGCATGTCCGCCGACTGCTTCCTCGCCTCGTCGTCCAGGCGCGCAAGCACGGCGTCGGCGCGCGGATCGCACAACACGGTCTTCATTTGCAGGCCCTCCCCTTGAATGGTCGCTACACGACTGCGTTGCGGCGGTCGGCAGTCCGGTAAAGATCGCGCGCGACGATGCGGCGCATCATCTCGGAGGTGCCGTCGAGGATGCGCACCACACGGGTCTCGCGCCAGATGCGCTCGACCGGCTCCTCCTTGGAATAGCCGGCGCCGCCATAGATCTGCAGCGTGGTGTCGGCGACCTTCTGCACCATGTCGGCGCCGATCAGCTTGGACATCGCGGCCGCGCGCGTGCGTGCCGACGCATCGTCGCCGTCGTAGCGCCAGGCCGCTTCATAGGCGACGAGGCGTGCGCCGTGCAGGGCGGCCGCCATGTCGGCCAGCATCCATTCCACGCCCTGGTGCTCGCGCAGCCGCTGGCCGAAAGTCTCGCGCGACGAGGCCCGGGCTACCGCCAGATCCAGCAGCCGCTGGGCGGCGCCGACGCAGTAGGCGCCCCAGTGCGTACGGCCGGCGTCGAGGCAGCGCATGGCGAGCGCGAAGCCCTTGCCTTCGCCGGCCAGCATGTTTGCGGCCGGCACGCGGCATCCGTCGAAGAGAAGCTCGGCGTGATGCGATCCCCGGCCGGCCGCCATCTCGGTCGTGCGGCCGACCCGCAAGCCCGGCGTGCCGGCTTCGACGAGGAAAGCGGCGATGCCGCGGCTGCCGAGCGCCGGATCCAGGGTGGCGAAGACCGTGAAGAGGCCGGCTTCGGGCGCATTGGTGATGTAGATCTTTCTGCCGTCCAGCACGTAGTGGTCCGCTCCGTCCCGCCGCGCCGTCATGGCGAGCCGGGCTGCATCGGATCCGGCGCCACGCTCGGTCAGGGCGAAGGCGCCGATCAGCCGACCCGACGCGAGCTCGGGCAGCCAGCGTCGCTTCTGTTCCTCGGTGCCGGCGAACTCGATGGGCTTGGAGCCGATGTGCACGTTGACGCCGCTCAGGTAGTAGAAGGCGGTGTGCGCCTTGGCGATCTCCTCGATGGCGAGGCAACTCCCCAGCATCGAAAGGCCGAGGCCGCCATAGGCCGTCGGCGTGTTGGTGCCGAACAGGCCCATGCGCCGCAGCCCCTCGATCGCCTCCTCCGGCACCCGACCCGTCTCCTCGATCGCCGCATCGTGCGGTTGCAGCTCCTCGGCCACGAAGGCGCGCACGCGCTCCTGCCAACGGACGAGGTCGGGCGAAAGGGCGAAGTCCACGATGATTCCTATTTCGAAGAATATTCGAGAAATTGTTGAGGCCGTGCGAGGCCGATGTCAAGTTGGCGACCTTCCGGGAGGGCGCAAAGTCGTGACGACGCGCCATCCACAAGGGATCGAACGAGCACCCTAAGCCAAGGTGCCTCGAGCTCTATGTTGCCGTTCCCTGAGCGCTGCGAAATGAAGCAGGCAGATCCTAGCGTCCGAGCTCGTACGGGCCGCCGCGCTCGATCGCCCGCTTGTAGGCAGGCCGGGCCTTCAGCCGTTCGTGCAAAGCCGTCAGACGCGGATAGGCGCCGAGCGGGCCGCGCGAGGCGCCGGCATCCAGGATGAAGGAAAGATGGATGTCGGCCGCCGAGAAGCGGTTGGCGACGAAGTAGTCGTTCGCGCCCAGCGCGCCTTCCATGTAGTCGAAGTGGTTTTTGAGTTCGCTGTCGATGCGCGGCCACAGCGGCTTGCCGGCGTCGCCCAGCCGGCCGACATAGAGCTTCAGCATCAGCGGCAGCATCGCCGAGCCCTCGACGAAATGCATCCAGTGCAGATAGGCGCGGTAGTCGGCCGAGTCGGGATCGACCGTCGGCGCCAGCTTGCCGTCGTCGTACTTGGCGACCAGGTACTCGATGATCGCACCGGTCTCGGCGACCACGCGGCCGTCATCGACGATGACCGGCGACTTGCCCAACGGATGTACGCGCTTCAGCTCGGGCGGCGCGAGGCGCGTGGTGGCGTCGCGCTGATACGGCACGACCTTGTAGGGCTGCCCGAGCTCCTCCAGCAGCCACAGGATGCGCTGCGAGCGCGAGTTGTTGAGATGATGGATCTCGATCATTTGCGTTTCCCCGGTTGGCGAGCTCAGCCTCTTCCGGACCGCGCGCATCCTGCGCGCTCATGATCATGAGGCGCGCAGGATGCGCGCGGTCCGGAAGAGCATGACTTAGTCTAGTCCACCGCGAGCCCGGCCTGTTCGGCGACGCGGCGGACCTCGGGGTCGAACAGCTCGCGCAGGCGACGCACGGTCGACAGGTCCTCCGCCTTGGCCGCGCGCTCGACGGCCTCGGCGATCTGGCGCAGCGCGAGGGCACCGATCATGCCCGAGGCGCCCTTCAGACGATGGGCGGCGCGAGCGATCGCGATGAAGTCGTCGGTGTCCTTGATCTCGCGCGCGACATCGCGGGCGGTGTCCAAAAATTCGCGCTCGACCTCGGCCAGGGTGCGCGGATCGTCGCCGAACAGTTCTACAAGCTTGTCGCGGTCGTATGCCTGGTGGGGCCCCTGGTTCATGCCGCGCCTTTCAGCCAGACATCGAGGGTGGCTCGCAACTGCTCGATGCCGATCGGCTTGATGATGAAACCGTCCATGCCGACCGCCCGGCTCCTTTGTTCCTGATCCTCGAGCGTGCTGGCGGTGACGGCCAGGATCGGCGTGCGCGGCCTCTGCTCGGCCGCTTCGCTGGCGCGGATGCGGCGGGCGAGCTCGAAGCCGTCCATGGTCGGCATCTGCAGGTCGGCCAGCACGAGGTCGTAACGGCCCGAGCGCCACAGTTCGAGCGCCTCCTCGCCGCCCGACGCGGCATCGGTTGTGGCACCGGCGAGCTCGAGCTGTCGCGCCAGAATCTTGCGGTTGACCGAATTGTCGTCGACCACCAGGACGCGGCCGTTGAGCGGCGCCGCGCGCGGCGGCGTGCTGACCACGGCGTCAGCCGCGCGACCCGTTGCTCGGGCGACGGCGCGCACCAGCGAATCACGGCGATAGGGCCGCGGCAGGTAGATCTCCGCGTCATATCCCGCGACGCGGATACCGACGAATGTGCTGTCCGGATAAATCCCGATTTCGGCGCCGGCATCCGCGAGGTAGCGGGCGACGGCGCAGGCCTCATCGGCATCGGGCAGGGCAACGGCAAGCGACAGGCCGCGCAAGGTCGAATCGGTGCGCATCGCCGGCGCCGCCGCGCCGAGCCGTACGGTGACGATGAAGGTCGATCCCTCGCCCGGCTCGCTCATGACCTCGACGCCGCCCTGCATGGCCTCGGCGAGGCGGCGCACGATCGACAGGCCGAGCCCGGTGCCGCCGAAGCGTCGCGTGGTCGCGCTGTCGGCCTGGACGAACGGCTGGAACAGCCGGCCGCGCTGCTCCTCGGTCAGGCCGATGCCGGTATCGGCGACTTTTATGCGCAGCTGGCCGTCGCCGGCATTCTCAAGCGACAGCCGCACCGAGCCGGTCTCGGTGAACTTGATGGCGTTGCCCAGCAGGTTGAACAGGATCTGCTGCAGGCGCAGCGGATCGCCGACCACGCGGTCGGGCACGTCGGCGGCAACGTAGGCGACCAGGCTCAGTCCCTTGGCCACCGCCTGCGGTGCCAGCGTCTCGGCTGCGCCCTCGATCAGCTCGATGGTCGACAGCTCGATCTGCTCGAGGTCGAGGCGGCCGGCCTCGATCTTGGAGAAATCCAGGATGTCGTCGATGATGCGCAGCAGGGCCGATGCCGAGTAGCGCACGGTGCTCAGGGCCTCGCGCTGCTCGAGCGAAAGGTCGGTGCGCTCCAGCACGTCGATCATGCCTAGAACGCCGTTCATCGGTGTGCGGATCTCGTGGCTCACCGTGGCAAGGAAGGTCGACTTCGCCTGGTTGGCGCTCTCGGCGTCGCGCTGGGCGTCGATGGCGATGTCGCGGGCGTGACGCGCCTCGTCGTAGGCGACCTGCAGGCGGCGCGCGAGGTCCTCTTTCTGGTAGGCCAGCGCAATGTTGTCGTACTGCCAGCGATGGACATCGCGCACATAGGCCATGAGATGGCCGACATAGGCGCCGCCGGCGATGCCGACGAGCTGATAGAACGGATCGACCGAAGTCAGCAGCACGAACAGCAGCGGTGCCGTCGTCGCCCCGGCGAAGGTGTAGAAGGTCGGCGGATGGGCCGAGCGGATCGGCACCGCCGTGGTGATGGTCGCCAGCAGCACCAGGCCCAGCAGCATGCGCTGCAGCTCGTAGTCCTTGGAGGCGAGCATGTAGCCCGCGACGCCCCAGCACGCGCCGGCCAGCAGCGAGAGGGTGGCGAACCACCAGCCCCAGCGGATGACTTCCTCGTCGGGTGGGTTGGCGCGGTTGAAGTTCTTGCGCAGCACGTCGAAGCCGAACGTGACAGCGATGTGGGCCGTGAACGGGCCGGCGAGCTCGATCAGCTCGATCTGGCGCCAGTAGATGGCCGCGATCACCGGCCACAGGACGAAGGAGAAGTAACGGGACTGCGCCGAGCCCTCGAACAGGCGGCGGATGAGTTCGGCGCGGACGAAGGCTTCCTGCCTCGCCGTCGCGGCTGGCTCGGCCTGGGCTACCGGCTCAGTCGCAATGACGGTCATCGTCCTTCGTCCGCGCCGAGGCGCGGCGGCCCAGTTCGTCTCCATTGCCCGTGCGCCGATCGGCCGACTGACCTTGCCTCGCGGCAACGTCCGTCCCCAAGAGAGTCCGGATCGCTGGAACTAGGGATAGAGAAGATCCCGGGTCGCAGATCTAAGGGTGGGAAGGACATGTGGTGCGCCTGTGGCGAAATAGGCGGAGAACTGTATCAAATATATCAACAAACGACTATATCACGTTGAGAAATCATGGTATTTTGTCTGGATTAGAGAAACATTTATTTCGGATCAAGTCATGCTGCAACCCTCCATTCTGCTGGTCGAGGACGACGCGTTTCAGCGCAAGGCGGCCGAGACCTATCTGATGAATCACGACCTCAAGGTCATCGCCGTCGAGAACGGTGCGCAGATGCGTCGCCAGATCTCGCGCGCCATGCCCGACCTCGTTCTACTCGACGTGCAGCTTCCCGGCCAGGAGGACGGCTTCGCGCTGGCCCGCTGGCTGCGCGAAAGCAGCACCAAGGTCGGCATCATCATGCTGACGGCCGCAGGCGATTCCGTGGACAAGGTGCTGGGCCTCGAGAGCGGCGCCGACGACTACGTCGCCAAGCCCTACGAGCCGCGCGAGCTTCTCGCCCGCTGCAAGAGCGTGCTGCGTCGCTCGGTCAACAAGTCGACGCCGTCGTTGCTGGAGCGCGTGCGCATGGGCCAGCACACGCTCGACCTGCCCAAGCGTCAGCTCCTGGACCAGGGCGGCAGGGACGTGGCCCTGACCTCGGGCGAGTTCGACATCCTGAAAACCTTCGCCGAGCATCCCAACCGGCCGCTGTCGCGCGATTGGCTGCTGGAGACGACCAGCCACAGGAGCCGCGATCCGTTCGACCGGGCGATCGACCTCCGCATCACCCGCATACGGCGCAAGATCGAGCCGACGCCCGACAAGCCGACCGTTATTCGCACGGTGCGCGGCATCGGCTATATGTTCGTGCCGCCCGCGGAATAGTGCGTTAGAACCGCGGGCCACGACGGATGGGCCCGTAGTTCAGTGGTTAGAACGAGCCGCTCATAACGGTTATGTCGCAGGTTCGAATCCTGCCGGGCCTACCATTCCTCCTACGCGCTGCGCGCTTCGGAGGACAAGCCCTGCGAAGCGCGTAGCGCGAAGCAGGATCGAGCGCAGATAGCGCAAATTTCCTGTTCACAACCGCGCCAGCGTGCAAAGTTGCCGCAACGGGGGATGCGGCAATGGCTGACGGAAGGCGACGAATCGCCATTCTGGGGGGCGGCGTGGCTGGCTTGACGGCCGCCTACGAACTCACGAATCCGGCGCAATCCAATCCGCCTGAGGTCACCCTGTACCAGCTTGGTTGGCGCCTGGGCGGCAAGTGCGCCAGCGGTCGCGATCAGGCGACCGGCTGCCGTGTCCAGGAGCACGGGCTGCACGTCTTCTTCGGCTTCTACGACAACACGTTCGCGATGCTGCGCGACTGCTACGAGGAACTCAAACTGCCGCCAGGCGAGCGGTTCCGGTCGATCTGGGACGCGCTGGAGCCCTACAACGAGATCACCGTCATGGAGGAGGTGCGCGGCCGTCAGCTGCCGTGGATCATCCCCGCCCCTGCGATGCCCGGACAGCCGGGCGATCCGAATCCGCCCTCCGTCTGGTCCGCGGTCGCCACCGTCATCGAGTGGCTGCTCGGGCTCCAGCACAGCCTCGTCGTCAGCCTGATTGCCCAGCAGGTCTCGGCAGACCTGTCAGTCTGCAAGGATCTGCTGGAGAAGGCGAAGAGCAAAGCCGGACCGCGCAGCGCCTCGGTCGACCCACAGGGGCCGGACGATCACCGCGACATCGCCAGGCTGGTGAAGGCCGCGGCGGCCGAGCTGGGGAAACGGCTCGGTCCCGCCACGAAGCTCAGCGACACGCTGCGCCGCCTGATGATCCTGTTCGATTTTGCCGCCACCAACGCCGTCGGTGCGCTGGAGGACGGCATCGTCCTCAATCCCTACGACGGTGCACGTCGGCTCAACGGGATGGACTATCGCGACTGGATGAGCAGGCACAGCATCCTGCATCTCGCCGAGAATTCGGCCGTCCTGCGGGCGCTCTACGACCTGATCTTCGCCTATCCCGGCGGCGACGTCACGAAACGAGGCGACGTGGCGGCCGGCGCCATGCTGCTGGCGCTCGTCCAGCTCGCGCTCTACCGCGGCTCCATCCTCTGGAAGATGCGCGCGGGAACCGGGGATATCGTCGCGGCGCCGCTCTACAAGCTGTTGCGCAAGCGCGGCGTGCGCTTCGAATTCTTCAGCAGGGTCGACGAGCTCACGCCCTCGAGCGACGGCAAGACCATCGATGGCGTGACGATCGGCCGGCAGGTGACCTTCACGTCGGGCACGTACGAGCCCTTGATCCGCTGCCAGGACCTCGACTGCTGGCCCGATCGGCCGCTGTATGACCAGCTGGTGCAGGGCAAGGAGCTCAAGGACCAGAAGATCGACCTCGAATCACCCTGGAACGGTTGGACCGACGCCGGCGGCACGCTCAACCTGCAGCGCGGCCAGGATTTCGACGAGGTGGTCCTGGCGATCTCCGTCGCTGCCCTGCCCACGATCTGCGCCAAGCTGATCGCCAACGACCCGCGCTGGGAGCGCATGACGGAGCAGGTCGCGACCGTGGAGACCATGAACGTCCAGCTCTGGTTCGACCGCACCCTCGCGGAGATGGGCTGGACGGGCAAGCCGGGGACGGTTCTCGGCGGATATGACGTCTCCCAACTCGATACCTGGGCCGACATCAGCGAAGTGCTCGACAGCGAGTGCTGGGGCGCCGGTGCACCGAAGAACGCCTCGATCCTGGTGGGGCCGATGAAGGGGCCGGATCAACCGCCGCCGCCCTCCGATCGCGGCTATCCCGCCCTGGCGCAGCAGACCGTCGTCAACGAGGCGCAGACGTTTCTCGAGAACTATTCGGCGGCGCTTTGGCCTTCCCTGACCACGGTCGGATTCGACTGGTCATCACTCCATGCGCCCGCGAACCTGCAGGGCCCCCAGCGCCTCGGCGCGCAGTACCTGCGCCCCAACATTGCGCCATCGGAACGGTATGTGATGTCCCGTACCGGCACCATCGAGGCGCGCTTGAGAGCCGACGCCTCGGGCTACGAGAACCTCGCCCTGGCGGGCGACTGGGTCGACAATCCGCAGAACCTCGGCTCGTTCGAAGCGTCGGTGATGAGCGGCATGCTGGCATCGCGCGCCCTCACCGGGCTGCCCAATGCGATCCTGCGCGTCAGCCCCAGCCTGCCGCTGTTGAAGCCGCCGCCAGGCTGGCCACCGTCGTTTATCGACCATGTCGGCATGCAGACCTTTCCCGGAAGGATCGACTTCGAGGGCGTGAAGCTCACGTTCTTCTTCCTGAAGGCCGACAACGCCCGACTGAACTCGATCTGCCGGTCCGTCTTCACCGAGCCGAGCGGCGGCGCGGTGAGCTGCGTGCCGCTCAGCAATTGGATCGCGATGAGCTTCGCCGACATGGGACGCGGACGCTTCTCGTTGCGTCCCGAGATGGGTTGGTCGCGCGAAAAGGAACTGGCGATCTGGATGCTGGTCGGACGGCTGAAGTCACGGGATAGCAGCGAGGTCGACGAGGTCTACTTCTACAATCCCTACCTCTGCATCGATAACCCGGTTGCCATGCTGACAGGCCGCGAAGCGTTCGGCTTTCACAAGCAGGCCGGCTGGGTCGACCTGCCGTCGGATGGCGACGCTTCCCCGGTATTCAAGGTGGATGCGTTCGGAACCGCCAAAGGCGGCCACGATGCTGAATGGACGCGCCTGCGGCTTCTGCAGCTCGAAGGTTCCAAGGCGCTCGCGTCGGGGGCAGAAATGGCCAACCTCGGCGACGTGATGGCGAGGCTGGCCGAGGCTATGCCCAAGGACGCCCTGCTCTACCCCGGATGGCCGGCGCTGCTGCAATTCGCTCAAGCGGTTGCCGGGGGATGGGTGCCGGTCGCCTTGCTGAAGCAGTTCCGCGACATCGAGAACGGCGCGCTCGCCTGCTTCCAGGCGATCTGCTCGGTCCAGGCCCAGGTGACGCGCTTTGGCAAAGCGCAGCTGATGTTGCCCGGAACCCTGACCGTGTGCCCGGTGGCCAACCTGCCGATAGCGAAACACCTGGGCATTGCGTCCAACGGCCCCACGGGGATCGGCGTCGAACTGTCGATCGACATGTCTCTCCTTCCAGGCGGCGAACTGTGGCGGGCGGGCCCTCAATGACGACGGAAGCGACCGGACAGCCAAAGAAGAAGGTCGTCGTGATCGGCGGGGGCGTCTCCGGCATGGTGGCCGCCATGGCCCTGACCGAACCGTCGATGGGCGGAGCCTACGACGTCACGGTCTACCAGATGGGCTGGCGGCTGGGCGGCAAGGGGGCCAGCGGCCGCAACGCCGGGCACGCCTCGCGCATCGAGGAGCACGGCCTGCACATCTGGTTCGGCTTCTACGACAATGCCTTCACCTGGATGCGGCACTGCTACGAGGAGCTCAACCGGCAGTCGGGGCCGCTGAGGACCCTGGACGACGCCTTCAAGCCGCAGGACTACTTCATCTTCACCGAGCCTGTCGGCAACGAATGGCGCGAATGGTTGCTGGATTGCCCGCGCAACTCCGACCAGCCGGGCGGCTATCCGTCGATCCTCGATTCGATCGACATCGTGCTCGGCTGGATCTCCCAGCTTCTCAAGGGGTCGCTCACCCGCAACGTGACCCTCGCCGACGCCCATCTCGCCGGCATCCCCCTCGGCGCGCAGGCCGAGGCCAGTGCCTGGGGCTTCGTCGATCGACTGAGCCGCCGGCTCAACCTCAATCGCCCCCTCTACCTGCACGAAGTCGTCGCCGGGTTGCGCCGCCACCATTCGCCGATGGACATCCTGGCGCAGCCCGGCAACCTCGCCGACAAGGCCCGCGCCGAACTGCTGGTGTGGCTGGCCCGCGCCCTGTGGGCCGTGATCGGCGTCAAGGTGCTGGCCGGCAACGACGAGGCCCGGCGCCTGTGGGTGCTCGCCTATTGCGGGCTGACGACCCTGCGCGGAATCCTGGCCGACAGCCTGTGGTACTACGGCTACGACCACGCCAACGGCGAGACGTTCCACGACTGGATGGCACGCCATGCGCCGCTGCCGGCAGACACATACGGCGATCCAAACCGCATCGCCTTCTACTCGGCGCCGATCCGGGCTTTCTTCGACGCAGCCTTCGCCTTCGCCGACGGCAACACCGACACGCCGGACATGGCCGCGGGCGTTGCCATGCGCGGCATGCAGCGGATCGCGTTGGGCTACAAGGGCGCGATCGTCTACGAGATGCAGGCGGGGATGGGCGACACCGTCTTCACCCCGTTCTACCAGCTGCTGAGCAAGCGCGGCGTGAAGTTCGAGTTCTTCGCCCGGGCCGGCGACGTGGAGCTTGCAACAGACGGCAAGTCCATCAAGCGGATGAAGATCCATCATCAGGTCAATCTCAAGAACGGCTACGACCCGCTGGTCGTCGTCAACGACCTCGGCTGCTGGCCCGATCGACCGCTGTACGACCAGATCGTGGATGGCGACAAGCTGCGGGACTCCGGCGCCGACCTCAGCCACTACAGCAGCGGCTGGCAGGACCAGGGACCGACAACGGAGCTGGCGGCGGGCATCAATTTCGACCACGTCATCCTGGCCGCCGCCTTGCCGTCGCTGCCGGAGATCTGTCCCGACGTGATCAGCGCAATGCCGCGATGGCAGGACATGTTGGCTCATGTGACGACGACCCGCACGCAGGCCTTCCAGCTCTGGATGACGAAGAGCCGCGAGGAGATCGGCCTTCCCGGCCCACCCGCGGTGGTCGGCGCTTACGTTGAGCCCTGGTCGAGCATCACCGACTTCACCCATCTGCTGCCGATGGAGTGCTGGCCTGCCGAGGCCGGCGTGAAGTTCCTGACCTATTCATGCGGCGTGATGCCGATCACCGATCCACCGGGACAGAAGGAGGCCGACGACCTCGTGTTCCGGCGCATCACGGATTTCCTCCAGAACAACGCGCGTGGCATCTGGCCGGGCACGATGGCGGGCAACAATTTCGACTGGTCCGTGCTGGTCGCCCCGGCGTCGGCAAACGGCCCCGATCGCCTCAAGTGCCAGTACTGGCGCGCCAATGTCGACAGCACCGAACTCTTCATCCTGTCCACGCGCGACGGCATCGGGCATCGGATCAAGGCCGGCGACACCGGACTTGCCAACCTGGTCTTTGCCGGCGACTGGACCGACAACGGCTTCAACATCGGCAGCGTCGAAGGCGCGGTGAGGTCGGGCCTGCAGGCGGCACGCGCCGTGTCGGGCGCGCCGATCGTGATCTTCGACGAGAACGGCGCCTGATCCGTCGGGCTCAGGCGGCGACACTCAAGCGAGGGCACTCAAGCGACGGCTCTCAAGCGACGGATAGGGCCTCGCGGGCGCGCGCTGCCATGGCCGGCGCACCGGCGGCTTCGAAGCCCTTGGCGGCGCCCTCCAGATGGGCGCGGCGGGCCGCTCCCTCGGTCAGGCGGCCAAGATGGAACTCGGCCAAGGCCACGTCGTACGGCAAGGCAAGGCGTCGGGCCGTCTCGACGGCTTCCGTGATCAGAAGCTGAGCCTTGCGCCGATTGCCTTTCAGGGCCTTCAGCCTGGCCCGTCCCAGCAGATGGCGCGGACGGCTGATGGGAAAGCCACGGGCGAACGCCCCGAGCCGCCCCACGGCCTTGCTCGCGGACCGACGATCGTCGGGCGTTGCCGCCGTGCCCTCGACAAGGCTGAGAAAGACATCGGCAATCCCGGCGCAGCCCTCGAGGGCATAGAAGCCGGTCGGCGGCGCCACGGCAAAGCTCGCGAGGCCGCCGGCCGCCGCCGCCCTCGCCGCGTCGACATCCCCTTGCCACAGATGGGCCTGCGCCAGCTGACCCGCGATCCAAATCCGCTCCGTCGAACTCACCTTGCCGAGCAGTGACGTGGCCCGCGTGAAGCCCTCGACGGCATCAGCGAGGTCGCCGCGACGAAGGTCGTGCTCGGCGCGTTCAATCCACGCCCAGCATTGGGTCTGGTCGTCGTTGACCCGCATCGCCCTGTCGAAGAAGGCGTCGCGATACTGGCGCGATTTTTGTGCTTCGCCCTTCATCAGCGTCACGATACCCAGAAGCGACAGCGCCTCGCGCAGATGCCGGTCGTCGCCGATTTCCTTGGATGCTGCCAGCATCTCCCCGAGTGCTGCTTCCGCAACGGCAAGCTCGGCGATCGCTCCGAGATACAACGAACGCAATTCGTTCGATTGCAGCTTCTGCACCGAAGTCAGATCGGCAGTAAGGCAGCCGTCGGCCAACTGGACGTAATGCCGTGCCGCACGATGCAAACCGACGATACCCATGACGTTGCTGAACAGGAGATAGGCCTCCGCCAAGAGCAGCTTGTCGGTGGACCTTTCGCCTGCGTTCACGCCGCGGGCCGTGGCCAGCATCATCTCGGGCGGCCGATTGAGGAAGTAGTAGATCGACGACAGATGGCCGTGGATGTTGGCCAGCTCGGTATCCCGATCGGACGTGGCGGCCGGCCGGCCGGGCATCGTCCTGCGCCACAGCTGCCGCAGCAGCTCGGTGAGCAGCCGAACGCCGACTCCGGCGCTCGTCTTCGGCCAGGATTCGTTCAATCGGCGGAGCGCCCGCAGCAGGGTCTGCTCGGATTCGACCAGGGCGCCGCGCCGCCGGTGGGCGTCGCCAAGCTGGCGCAGGATGCGGGCCTCGCGCGGCTTGTCGCGCGGCCCCTCGACCTTGCGCAACGAGGCCATTGCGCGTTCGAGAAGGTTGATCGTTTCCCGGTCGGCGCCGCCGCGCAGGGATCGCTCGCCCGCGCGCTCGAAACAGGTCGCCGCCTTGTCGTGCATCTCGGCCAGGCTCCAGTGTGTGCCGATCACCGCCTGGTGGACCTCGATTTCATCAGCGTAACGCCGCTCCATCCATTCCGCCACCGCCTTGTGCAACTCTCGTCGCTGCGAGAACAGCAGTCTGTTGTAGATCGCCTGCTGGGTGATCAGGTGCTTGAACAGGTATTGGCCTGTGCGGTCCTCGCCGAGCAGCAGCAGGATCTCGCGCCGCGTCAGCTCGGCGAGCTGGTCAGGCAGCGGCGGTTCATGGTCGTCGAGGTGGCGAACGCCGGACAGCATCTCGTAGGCCACCTGCCGGCCCTGCACGCTGGCGACCTTCACGGTATGCTGCTCGGAAAGCCGCAGGAGATCGACGCGACTTGCGATGACGTCCTCGATCGACTCGTCCATCGCCAGATCGTCCAGCGCGCCCGAGATCCGGCACTGCCCGTCCGCCACCGCGAGGCGGCCGGCTTCGAGCAGGATCGCGGCGATCTCCTCGGAATAATAGGGATTTCCGGCAGCGCGCTCGCGCACGAAGTCGATCAGATCCTCGGGGACAGCCATGGCGCCGACGCGGCGAGCGATCAGGGCGCCGATCGCGTCGTTCGACAGGCCCTGGATCCGCAACCTGAGAACTTCGGGACGTGAACACAGTGCCTCGAAGTCGGTCTGGTCTCCCTCGACACCGCCGCTACGCGCTGCCAGGCAAACGACAAGCCCCAGCGCCTCGACGTCCAGCCGCCCCAGCAGGTCGAGGGAACTCGGATCCAGCCACTGCACGTCGTCGAGCAGGAGCAGCGTGGGTTTGCGCTGGGCAGCCTCCGACAGGGTGCGCAGCATCACGCTCATCGTGTTCTCCGCCCGCACGGCGCCCTGCATGTGGCGGGTGAGGCTGGTGTCGGGCAGCGACACCGACAGCACGGGGCCGAGGAGCGGCGCGAGCTGGGCAAGATCGGGGAAGTCATGAGTCCAGTCGGCGACCGCCCGCAGGACGGCGGCGCCATCCCCCGCCGAGTTGACATTGAGCAGCATTCCGAACGGCTCGCGCCAGGCGCGAAACGGCGTGCTGCGATCGTACGGGTCGGTGGAGCCGGTCAGCACCTGAAAGCCGCGTTCCGTCGCCGCCTTGGTCAGCGCCCGCAGGATCGTGCTCTTTCCAATACCGGCCTCGCCCTCGAGCACCGCCAGGGCGCCAGCGCGATCGGTGAGCCCGCGGTCGAGAAGCGAGATCAGTTCCTGCAGTTCGCCGCCGCGTCCCACGATGTCGCGTGCCTCGGCGGCGCGGGTACGCCGTGTGCTCGGACGGTAGAGGCGGGTGTCGTGCGACACTCCCTTGCCGACCGTGCTCGGCAGCGGGTCGAAGGCGATCTGCTGGCTTGCCGCGCGGGCGATGTCGGCGTCGCAGACGATGCGATGGCCGCTGAGATCGCTGAGAGATGCGGCCGGGTTGACGCTTGCTCCAAGCACCGTATAGGTGCGGCGCTCGTCGCTGCCGATCGGACCGCAATAGGCGACCCCGAGGGTCACGCCGCAGGTGCAATCGAGCCACAGATCGTCGAGCGCCGTCAGCAGTTCGCGCATCGCCAGCACGGCGCGAACCGGATCGTTCTCGTGCGTCGAGCCGGGCAGCCCGAAGACGACCATCAGCAGCGCACCCTTGTCGTTCATCGTGAGCCGCTGGTCGCCGCCGCCATAGCGCCGGATGATCACGTCGGCGCGGCCGATCGCCTGCTGGACCCGGTCGAGGTCCTCCGGCGAGTTGCAGACGAGGCCGCGCAGGCGCAGGAAGCAGGTGGAAATCCG
>JAKFVH010000188.1 GCA_021732285.1 Reyranella sp.
GCGATCGACGCCTTCAAGGCCAAGGTCGCGGCCGAGAAGCCGTCGTGGGCAACGCGCAAGTCGAGCCAGGAAGTGCTCGAAGTCATCAACCCGGTGCTGCCCGACACGGTCGGCGGCTCGGCCGATCTCACCGGCTCGAACAACACCAAGACCGCCTCGCTGAAGGCCAACACGCGCGCCGACGCCACCGGCCGCTACGTCTATTACGGCATCCGCGAGCACGCGATGGCCGCGGCCATGAACGGCATGGCCCTGCACGGCGGCATCATCCCCTACGGCGGCACCTTCCTGGTGTTCACCGACTACTGCCGGCCCTCGATCCGTCTGGCGGCGTTGATGGGGCTGCGCGTGATCTACGTCATGACCCACGATTCGATCGGCCTCGGCGAGGACGGCCCGACCCATCAGCCGGTCGAGCATCTGGCCGCGCTACGCGCCATCCCCGGCCTGCAGGTGATGCGGCCGGCCGACACGATCGAGACGGCCGAGTGCTGGCAGCTTGCGCTCGAGTTGAAGAAGACGCCGACGGTCATCGCACTGACGCGCCAGAACCTGCCGACCGTCCGCGACGCCGGCGACGGCAACCTCTGCGCCCGCGGGGCGTACATCCTGGCGGGCGATGCTTCCGCTCCGGTCCGCCTCATCGCGTCAGGCTCGGAAACCCACCTCGCAGTGGGCGCGCGCGATCTTTTGGCCAAGGACGGCATCCAGGCGGCCGTCGTGTCCATGCCGTCGTGGGAGTTGTTCGCTGCGCAAGACGAAACATATCACCAGCAGGTCCTTGGGCCCGACGGCACGGTGCGGGTAGCCTGCGAGGCGGCATCGGGATTCGGCTGGGAACGCTGGTTGGGCACGCGCGGCGCGTTCGTCGGCATGAAAGGTTTCGGCGCGTCGGCCAAGGCTGGCGACCTTTATAAGCATTTCGGCATCACCGCCGAGGCGATCGCGGAAGCGGCGCGTCAACTCAGCAAGTAGGCGGGCTCGGCAGATAACGGAGGAAGACATGGCTGTTCGGGTTGCAATCAACGGCTTCGGGCGCATCGGCCGCAACGTGATGCGGGCGATCATCGAATCGGGCCGCAAGGACATCGAGGTCGTGGCGATCAACGATCTCGGCCCGGTCGAGACCAACGCCCATCTGTTCCGCTTCGACTCTGTGCACGGCCGCTTCAACGGCGAGGTCAAGGTCGACGGCGACACGATCGATGTCGGCCGCGGCAAGATGAAGGTCACCGCCGAGCGCGATCCCTCCAAGCTGCCGCACAAGGCGCTGGGCGTCGAGCTCGCCCTGGAGTGCACCGGCTTCTTCACCTCCAAGAAGGCGGCCACGGCGCATATCGATGCCGGCGCCAAGCGCGTGCTGGTCTCCGCCCCCGCCGACAACGCCGACCTCACCGTCGTCTACGGCGTCAACCACGACAAGCTCACGAAGGAGCATGTCGTCGTCTCCAACGCCTCGTGCACCACCAACTGCCTGGCGCCGGTCGCCATGGTGCTGAACGACGCGGTCGGCATCGAGCACGGCTTCATGACCACGATCCATGCCTACACCGGCGACCAGCCGACGCTCGACACCATGCACAAGGATCTCTACCGCGGCCGTGCCGCGGCGCTGTCGATGATCCCGACCTCGACGGGTGCGGCCAAGGCCGTCGGCCTGGTGCTGCCGGAGCTGAACGGCAAGCTCGACGGCGTCGCCATCCGCGTGCCGACGCCCAACGTCTCGATGATCGACTTCAAGTTCGTCGCCAAGCGCAAGACCGACAAGGACGAGATCAACAAGGCGGTGAAGCTCGCCGCCGCCAACCAGCTCAAGGGCATTTTGGGCTGGACCGACCAGCCCAACGTGTCGATCGACTTCAACCACGACAGCCACTCGTCGACCTTCCACATGGACCAGACCAAGGTCATGGACGGCACCTTGGTGCGCGTCATGAGCTGGTACGACAACGAGTGGGGCTTCTCCAACCGCATGGCCGACACCGCCGTGGCGATGGGCAAGCTGGGCTAAGCCCCGCCTCTCACCGGTCCTTCCGAAGGGCGCGCCCGCGCGAGCGGCGCGCCTTTCTTGTTTGCGAAACCGCCGGCGACATTCCCTAGACAGGACTGGGCTTCCACGCGACCCTTTCAACGCCAAGTATTGGCACGCCGCTTGCGTCCTATGCCGAGGGGGAAGGAAGCAGATTGTGCAAGCGTTAGCGCCCGCTTCACCGCAGGTCGCGCCCGCCGGGCGGACTCTGGACGTCGACAATCTCACGGTCCGCTACGGCTCGGCCGTCGCCGTCGACGGTGTGTCGCTCGCCATCGAGCCTGGCGAGGTCGTGGCGCTGCTCGGCCCTTCGGGTTGCGGCAAGACCACGCTGCTGCGCGTGATTGCGGGCTTCGTGCGCCAGGCCGGCGGCCGCGTGCTGGTTGACGGAACAGGCATCGACCACTTGCCGGCCAACCAGCGCAACGTCGGCATCGTCTTTCAGAACTACGCCCTCTTCCCGCACATGACGGTGACGGAGAACGTGGCCTACGGCTTGCGGGCGCGCGGCCAACGCGGCGCTGCGGTCGACCAGCGCGTCGAGCGCATGCTCGACATGGTCCAGCTCGGCGCCTTTCGTGAACGCCTGCCGCGCCAGCTCTCGGGCGGCCAGCAGCAGCGCGTGGCGCTTGCCCGCGCGCTCGCGGTCGAGCCGTCGATCCTGCTGCTCGACGAGCCCTTCGCCGCGCTCGACCGCAACCTGCGGCTCGACATGCAGATCGAGGTCAAGCGCCTGCAGCGTCAGCTCGGGCTCACCACCATCCTGGTGACGCACGACCAGGACGAGGCGATGAGCGTGGCCGACCGCATCGCCGTCATGAACAAGGGGACGGTCGAGCAGTTCGACACGCCGGTCGCGATCTATGACCGGCCTAAAACGCTGTTCGTTAACGGCTTCATCGGCACGACCAACCTGCTGCCGGGCAAGGTCATGGCCGTCGTCGGCGACACCGCCACCGTGGCGCTGGACGCCGGCGCCACGGTCCGCCTGCCGGCGCAGGGCATCGCCGCCGGCTCGTCCGTGATCCTGTCCGTGCGGCCCGAGCAGCTCGTGCTGTCGCCGGTGGCGACCGCCGACAGCTGGCCGATCGAACCGGGCCTCAGCCTGCCGCTGGGCTCGCAGCTCGTGCACGAAGCGCGTGCCGCCGGCGGCACGGCGCTGAAGATCGTCGAACCGCGCCGCCGTTCGGCGAGCGAGACCCAGCGCCGCTTCTGTGCGCTCACGCCGGACGCCCGCCCTTCCCTGTTTCCGCGTTCAACGCATCCAGCAACGGAGTAGCCCATGACCGTCAATCGTCGAACCCTGCTCGCCGGCGCGACTGCGCTCGGCGGCGCGTCGTTCCTGCCCACCATCGCCCATGCCAAGGGCCAGGTGGTCGCCACGACCTATCCCGGCACCTGGGAAGACGCCTACCGCACCGTCGTGGCGCCGATGCTGAAGAAGAAGGACAACATCGACCTCGAGTTGGCGCCGCTGTTCGCCATGGACCAGATCGGCAAGGCCAAGGCCGCGCGCGGCGCACCGCCGTTCGACGTCTTCGTGCTCGATCCCGGCCCGCGCATCGTCGGCCTCGAAGGCGGCCTATTCGAGAAGTTCGACGCCAAGAAGCTCGGCAACCTCGCCAAGCTGCCGGCAGGCTTCACCGACGACGTCGGCGTGCATGTCAGCGCCCAGGTCGTGGGCATCGCCTACAACCCGAAGAAGGTGCCGGCGCCAAAGGGCTGGGCTGATCTGCTGAAGGACCCGTGGGTGTCCCGGCTGGGCATCACCGGCTTCCAGACGACCTTCGGCACCTCCTCGCTGATCGAGCTTTCAAAGCTGTTCGGCGGCTCGCTGACCAACGTCGACCCAGCGCTGGTCGAGCTGAAGAAGGTGCTGCCCAAGATCGCCGCGGTCGGCCTGCCGGCAGCGATGCCGGGCCTGTTCCAGCAAGGCCAGTGCGACGTGATGTATACCAACACCCAGACCGTCGCGACGCTCAAGGGCAAGGGCGTCGACGTGGAGTTCGTGAAGCCTGAGTCGGGCGCCATCACCTTCTTCACGACCATGCACATCGCCAAGGGCACCGGCGATCTCGAGAACGCCTACAAGTATCTCGACCTGGTGATCAGCAAGGACGCGCAGGAGGCGCTCACCAAGGCGCCCTACAACTTCCTGCCGGTCAACAAGGACGTGCCGCTGGCGCCTGAGATGCCGATGAAGAGCCTCGACGAGATGGCCGGCTACGTGCAGCACGACTGGGCGAAGATCAACCCGCTGCGCGCCGCTTGGATCGAGAAGTTCAACAAGGAAATGGCGAAGTGACCCCTCCGTCGCCGTACGGCGGCGACGCCTCGACCGCCTTCCCTCCCCTTCGCGGACTCCGCGAAGGGGAGGTGCCCCCGTCTTCGGGGGCGGAGGGGTCATGAGCATCACTACTGCTGCCCATGACCCCTCCGGCCCTTCGGGCCACCTCCCCAGCTTCGCTAGGGAGGCAAGACTACGGCTGGCCGAATGGCAGCTCGCGCTGCCGCTTTCACTGGCCTTCGCCGCGCTCTTCCTGGCTCCGCTGCTGCTGCTGGTCGCCACCAGCTTCTTCAACGACGACAAGATCACCCAGCCGGGTTTCGCGAGCTGGGCAAAATTCTTCGGTGATCCCTTCAACTACAAGGTCATCTTCGACACGCTGCTGCTCGGGCTGAAGACGGTCTGCGCCACCGTCGTCGTCGGCTACCCGCTGGCGCTGGTCTACATGGACCTCTCGCCGCGCCTGCAGAAGGTTCTGCTGTTCATCATCGTGATGCCGATGTTGCTGTCGGTCGTGGTGCGCACCTTCGCCTGGATCGTGGTGCTGGGCCGCGAGGGCGTGGTCAATCAGACGCTGCTGTGGCTGGGCCTCATCTCCGAGCCGCTGCGGCTGCTGCAGACCGAGCTGGGGCTGGTGATCTCGCTCACCCAGATCGAGATGCCGCTGATGCTGCTGCCGCTGATCAGCGTGATGTCGCGGCTCGATCCCAATCTGCGCGACGCCTCGGCCGCTCTTGGCGCCTCGCGCTGGCGCACCCTGTTCACGGTGATCGTCCCGCTTTCCATGCCCGGCCTGGTCGCGGGCTGCCTGCTGGTCTTCGCCAGTTCCACCACCGCCTTCATCTCGCAGACCGTGATCGGCGGCGTGCGCCTGATCTACCTGCCGCTGTTGATCTGGCAGCAGTCCCTGGTCGTCTACAACTGGCCGCTCGCCGCCGTGGCGTCGCTGTCGCTGGTCGTCTCCGTCCTGACGGTGATCGCGGCCCTCTCCTATCTCGGCCGCCGGTCGAGCCGGCATCTCCACGGGTGAGGGCGATGGGCCGGCGGCAGAGCTTCCTCGACCTCTCCTACAGCCTGGTGATCGGCGGCATCGCCATCCTGGCCGTGCTGATCATCGTCTCGCCGGTCGTGATCGCCCTCATGATCTCGTTCACCGAAGGCCGCTCGCTGAAATTCCCGCCGACCGGCTTCTCCTTCGGCTGGTACGAGCAGCTGTTCGACCCCACGAAGTCGCGCCAGATCCATCGCGCCGCCGGCAACTCGCTGGAGGTCGCGGCCCTGTCGACCCTGATCGGCGTCGTGCTGGCGACGCTGGCGGCGCTGGGCCTGGCGCGCAACCGGGCGAGGGCGGCGCGGGTCGCCGACAACTTCTTCATGTCGCCCCTGGTGCTGCCCGGCATCACCTTCGGCCTGGCGGCGCTGGTCTACTTCTCGACCTTGGGCTTCAGGCCGTCGCTCAACCTGATGATCGCGGGTCACCTGATCGTCACCATGCCCTTCATCCTGCGCACCACGACGGCGAGCCTCTCGCAGCTCGATCCCGCCCTGCTCGATTCCTCGCAGAGCCTCGGCGCCTCGTGGTTCTACACGCTCCGGCGGGTGACCCTGCCGCTGATCTTTCCCGGCATCGCCGCCGGCGCCTTCCTCGCCTTCATGGCCTCAATCGACAACGTGCCGGTATCGCTGTTCCTGTCGAACGCCCGCACCGACACCCTGCCCATCCGCATGTGGGGCATGATGGAGTCCACTCTCGATGTGCGGGTCGCGGCCGTGTCAGGCGTCTTGATCGCTGCCGCCTTCGTGCTGATGCTGATCATGGAATGGACGGTGGGCCTGACCCGCCGCATGCGCGACTAGGGAGCAAGACATGGAGATCGTGTCGCAACCGCTCACCCGGGAGGCGTTCGCGCCGTTCGGCGACGTGATCGACGTGCCGAACGAGCCCGGCCGCAAGTACTACGAGGATGCATTGGGCAACCTTCGGGCCGGCGCGCATCCCAGCCTGTCCATGAGCCTCAAGGGCGAAACGCCCGACCGGCCGCTCAAGGCCGACCTGTTGGAGCGCCACGAGTTCTCCTCCCAGACCTTCGTGCCGATCGACGTGGCGCGCTGGCTGATCGTGGTGGCGCCGCATGCCAGGGCGGGCGGCCCCGACCTCGCGGGCGTAAAAGCCTTCATCGCCACCGGCAAGCAGGGCGTCACCTACAAGCCCAACACCTGGCATCACGGGCTCACGGTGCTCGACAAGCCCGGCCGCTTCGCCGTCTTCATGTGGCGCGACGGCGGCAAGGGCGACGAGGAGTTCGTGCCCGTCGCCCCCTTCACCATCCGTATTCCCTGATCCCGGAGGCCTTGCGATGCCGTACAAGCCGCGCCGCGATTTCGTGGGCTATGGCGCCAGCATGCCCGATCCCAAATGGCCCAATGGTGCGCGGCTCGCCGTCAATTTCGTCATGAACTACGAGGAAGGCTCCGAGCCCTCGATCCAGGATGGCGAGGACCACAGCGACACTGGCCTCAGCGAAGCGCACGGGATGGGCCAGACCATCAAGGGCCGCGATCTCGCGGCCGAGAGTCTGTTCGAGTACGGCAGCCGCGTCGGCTTCTGGCGCCTGATGCGGATCTTCGAGGAGCGCAAGCTGCCGATGACGGTCTATGGCTGCGGCCTCGCCTTCGAGCGCAATCCCGAAGCCTCAGCGGCGATCGCCAAAGCCGGCCACGACATCTGCTCGCACGGCTGGCGCTGGATCAAGCACTACGAACTCACCAAGACCGAGGAGCGCAAGCACATCGCCAAGGCCATCGCCTCGACCAAGAAGATGATCGGTCGGCGTCCCGAGGGCTGGTACTGCCGCTACGGGCCGGGCGAGAACACGCGCCGCCTGGTCGTCGAGGAAGGCGGCTTCCTGTACGACAGCGATTATTACGGCGACGAGCTGCCGTTCTGGCTGAACGTCGACGGCAAGGGCCATCTGGTCGTGCCCTATTCGCTCACCACCAACGACGGCAAGTACATGGTGGGCATCGGCAACGCCGAGCAATGGTTCACGCTCCTGAAGGACTCCTTCGACATGCTCTACCGCGAGGGCATGACCCAGCCGCGCATGATGTCGGTCGGCATGCATATGCGGGTGATCGGCCATCCCGGTCGCGCCGTCGGCCTGGAGCGGCTGCTCGACTACATGCAGAAGCAGGAGGGTGTGTGGATCACCAAGCGCGTCGAGATTGCCCGGCACTGGATCAAGACCCATCCCTATCCGGGCAAGGGGTTGAATGAGCAGTAGCCTCCCTCCCCACGCTCCGCGTGGGGAGGTGTCCGCGCAGCGGACGGAGGGGTCATGAGTCGCGACGCGTTGCTCATGACCCCTCCGTCGCCGTATGACGGCGACACCTCCCCACGCGGAGCGTGGGGAGGCGGAGCTTGGATGACCAGACCCGTGATCCTGGTACGCGACTGGCGCTCGACCGAGGAAGTGCTGCAGAAGGCGCGCGCAGACGGAACGTCGCCGGTTCTCGTCACTCCCGAGGGCGCGGCATCGTTCTACGGCGCGGGTTATCTCGGCGCGCTGCAGACCCGTGCCGAAACGGAATTCCCCGATGTATCGTTCGAGCTGATCGTCGATTGCGGCGACGCGCCGGGCCATGCGCTGGCCTGCCTGCGCGCCGGGGTGAAGCGGATCTCGATGAGCGAGCCCAACGACAAGATCGCCGACATCGCCCGGCAGATGGGGGCCGAACTGGTAAGGAGACCGACATGAGCTGGCAGCCGACACGCGACCTTTTAGGCTATGGCGCCAACCCGCCCGATCCCAAATGGCCGGATGGCGCGCGCATCGCGGTCAACTTCGTGGTGAACTACGAGGAAGGCTCCGAACCTTCGATGCAGGACGGCGAGGGTTATAGCGAGACCGGCCTCACCGAATCGTCGACCTCCTCGCTGGGCCTCAAGGGCCGCGACCTCGCGGCCGAGGGCATGTTCGAGTTCGGCAGCCGCGTCGGCTTCTGGCGCATCATGCGCGCCTTCCAGGAGCGCGCGATGCCGCTCACCGTGTTCGGCTGCGCGCTGGCCCTGGAGCGCAACAAGCCCGCCGCCGAGGCGATCCGGCAATCGGGCTTCGACGTCTGCTGCCACGGCTGGCGCTGGGTGCGTCACTTCCAGCTCACCGAGGCGGAGGAGCGCGAGCACATCGCCAAGGCGGTGACGTCGCTGAAGCAGACCGTCGGCGAGGCGCCGGCCGGCTGGTATTGCCGCTATGGCCCCAGCGTCAACACGCGCCGCCTGCTGCTGGAGCATGGCGGCTTCACCTACGACAGTGACTACTACGGCGAGGAGCTGCCGTTCTGGCAGACGGTCGAGGGCAAGCCGCACCTGATCGTGCCCTACTCGCTCACCAACAACGACGGCAAGTACGCCGCCGGCATGACCACCGCCGAGCAGTGGTTCACCCTCTGCCGCGACGCCTTCGACGTGCTGTACAAGGAGGGCGCCACCGCCCCTAAGATGATGTCGGTCGGCCTGCACCAGCGCCTGATCGGCCACCCCGGCCGCACAGCGGGATTGTGGCGCCTGCTCGACTATATCCAACAGCAAAAGGGCGTCTGGGTCACCCGGCGGCTGGACATAGCGAACCACTGGAAAGCCACACACCCCTATCCGGGCAAGGGCTTGAACGAATAGGCCTTGATATCTATCTTTGATAGATATCACCGAGGTTGAAATGGCGGAGAGGACGACAGCAAAGATCTTCATGCATGGACGCAGCCAAGCCGTCCGGCTTCCGAAAGAATTTCGGCTGCCGGGCAAGGAAGTGCGCGTTCGCAAGATTGGCAACGGCGTGCTGCTTGAGCCGATCGAGAAGAAGTTCGACGCCAAGGCCTGGCTAGCGAAGGTCCAGGCATTGGCAGGGCCGGACTTCTTGCCGGGCGGCCGTCCCGAACAACCGCCCATGCCCGACGATGACGAAACCTCTTTCGATTGATGTTCTGTCTCGATACGAACGTCATTGTTGGCGTGATGTCAGCCCGCTCACCGAGGGCCGCCAATCGACTACAAGGTGAGGTCGGTCGCGGCACACGCGTTCTGGTGCCGGCGATCGTGATCTACGAATTGCGATTTGGCATCGCCAAGAGCGCCCGGCGCGCAGCCAACGAGCGCGCATTGGACCTGTTTCTTGCATCTCTGGAGACGCCGTCATTCGACGCGGCTGACGCGGCCGAAGCCGCCGACATTCGTGCAGGGCTGCATCATAGGGGCACGCCCATCGGTCCATACGATATCCTCATTGCCGCGCAGGCTCGCCGCCGCGGCGCCATTCTGGTCACCGGCAACGTACGGGAATTCGGGCGCGTTCCGGCTCTGACAGTGCAGGATTGGGCGTGACCGCGCCAAAAGTCGCTGCGCGGCACTGGATGGCCACACGCACCTCTCGGGCAAGGACTTGAACGATCAGCCCGCCGCCGCTATCACCGGCCGCTCGAAAGGACTATGGGAGCCCAGGCCGTGAAGATCACCCGCACCGTCAAGAAAATCCTCGATAACTACGAGAGCGATTGCCCCGGCACGAAGGCCAACCTCGCCCGCATCCTGATGCACGGCCGCCTGGGCGGCTCGGGCAAGATGGTGATCCTGCCCGTCGACCAGGGTTTCGAGCACGGCCCGGCCCGCTCCTTCGCCCCCAACCCGGACGCCTACGATCCGCACTATCACTACCAGCTGGCCGTCGATGCCGGGCTGAACGCCTATGCTGCTCCGCTTGGCCCGCTCGAGGCCGGAGCCGACACCTTCGCCGGCGCCATCCCGACCATCCTCAAGCTCAACTCGGCCAACTCGCTGTCGACCAACAAGGACCAGGCCGTCACCGCCTCGGTGGGCGACGCGCTGCGGCTCGGCTGCTCGGCAATCGGCTTCACGATCTATCCCGGCTCGGAAGACCAGTACGAGATGATGGAGGAGATCCGCGAGCTCTCCGAGGAGGCGAAGTCGGTCGGCCTCGCCGTCGTCATGTGGTCCTATCCGCGCGGCGGCAAGCTCGACAAGGCAGGCGAGACCGCGCTCGACGTCTGCGCCTACGCCGCCCACATCGCGGCCCTTCTCGGCGCCCACATCATCAAGGTGAAGCCGCCGACCGACGTGCTGTGGCAGCCCGAGGCCAAGGCCGCCTACGAGAAGGCCAATGTCGACAAGTCGACCCTGGCGGCGCGCATCAAGCACGTCATGCAGGCGACCTTCAACGGCCGTCGCATCGTCGTGTTCTCGGGCGGCGAGGCCAAGGACCTCGAAGGCCTGTTCACCGAGATCCGCGGACTGCGCGACGGCGGCGCCAACGGCTCGATCATCGGCCGCAACACCTTCCAGCGCCCGCGCGATCAGGCGCTCGACATGCTCGACAAGATCATCGGCATCTATCAGGGCAAGATGTAAGCCGTCCGGCCCGTGAACGCGGAAGGCGCCGCCCGATCGGGCCGGCGCCTTTCTTTTTTGTCTCGCGTCAGTTGCGGCGCGCCTTCATCTCGCTCATCGCCTTGACGAAGGCGTCCGGCCCGATGCTCGACTCGCCGTGGAACGGATGGTCGGTGATGAACAGGATGCCGATGAAGGCTCCCAGCACCGACATCTGTGTGGCGAGTGCCAGGTTGCGGAAGGGCGTGCGCTCGATGACGCAGCTGGCCAGCACCAGTACCGCCATGGCAAAGGCCACCACGCCCCAATAGATGCCGGGCAGCGCGATGTGCACCGCCTCGAGGCGAAGCGCGCGCGATTCCATGATGTGGTCGATCGACTTCATCATCTCGGTATAGAGCGTCGCCTGGCGGGCATTCGTGGGATTGACGGCGGTGATGGCCCGCGCCACGGGAGCGAAGGCCTGCATCGTGGGCTCGTGCTCCTTGTCATGGTGCATGGCCTCCCATTCCAGCGTCGCCACCGAGTTGGCATAGGTCATCAGGTCCGGCCGGATCGCGGCGACCGACGGCTCGCCATAGCGCGTCAGGATGCGATCGAGGTTGTTGATGTGCGCCGCTTCGGCCGCCACCAGGGCGTCGACGTGACGGACATTGGCCTGCGCCTGCGCCAGCGTGAAGGCGAGCGCAAAGCCCGACATGACGAACAACGTGCCCTGGATGCGCATGACGAATTCGGTGTTCTCGGGCGTCGGCGCCACGATCGGCAGGGATCGCATGATGAGCGGGATGGCGATGACCAGGGCGCCCATCAGCACCGCGCATCCGATGACAATGACGGCGTCCGGCAACGAGTTGAACCAATCGATCATGGTGAAGCCTTTGCGATCCTAAAGTGAAGCGAGCAGCGGCGAACCCGTGCTGCGGGTTCGCCACCGCAGGAAAACTTGCGGCGAGACGACAGGCGTCGCCCGGCGCCCAACCGCCATCGCGATCGACACCAGCGTCCAACCAGTTGGAAGATTCCCCAAGTACCCCCGCGAAAAAGCTAACGCGCCCCGGCTGAGCGATCAATTGATCAACGACGCAAAGGGGTTCGCTTCACACGCGCTGCACTGCAGATTTCGCCAACGTCGATCCGTCGCGCACGCAAAGAAAAACTCCGGGACTTGGCGGCGCGGCGCGACGCTCGACATGCTCGACAAGATCATCGGCATCTATCAGGGCGAGATGCAACTCGAGCACAATCGCCAGACGATTGTCGGGCCCGCCGCGGTAACGTGGCGGGCCTTTTCGTGGGCACTAGTGGCGACGCGTCGATGCCCGACGTCGCGTCGAGCAACACCGGGGTGCCGCAACAAGGAAGTGCTGCAGCGAACGGCTGTGGATCGGCAGCCACTCCTGCCCGGGAAATTGTTCATCCAAGTAGGCCGCGGTGATCTGGCCCCGGCTGCTGCGAACGACGAACATGTCAGTCCCCTTTTCACATGGCGCAACATGTGGACGACAGCGCGGGCGCTACCGTGGGCCGTTCTTCGGTTTTCAAATGTGACTTAGCGCACACCGACTTGGGCAACATTGTGTCCGTCGGCTACGACGCCCGAAGCGTTCATGCCTATGTCGCTGCTCGCCGCCGGAAGAACAGCGCTACGACGACGCCGAAGAACAACCCGAGGATGGCCGCCTCGGCAAGAAAATCGATCCACCAGCCCATGTCGTTCCAACCTGATGCGATCTCGCCGCTCATCACGCGTAGCGCGTAGCTGAGCACGATCAGCCCCGCTCCCACGCCAAACGCCTGCATGAACCGCACCCTCTGCTTGGGGCTATTCGGCCGAATGACCACCTTTCCCGCGTATCCCAGGACCAGGATAAAAATGGCATCCATTGCCCAATGCCACACCGACATCGTCGTCTCCCTCCTTGGCCTTGCGCGACCACCGCAGCGATCGTTCCACGAGCGTCCGCGCCGAGCAAGCTCGCATCGGTTGCGACAATCGTCGACGGATACGCATTGACTGCCGAAGGCTGTCGCTCCACACAACCGGGCTCGGAACAGGAAGGACGAATGGCATCGGACCAGCGCGGCGCGGCGACTCATTGCCGGCTCTATCTCATCTCGCCGGAGCGCATCGAGCATCCGACGATCTTTGCCGACGAGTTGCGGGCGGCACTCGACGGCGGCGACGTCGCGGCCTTCCAGCTGCGCCTGAAGGACGTTTCCGACGACGCCATCGTCCGTGCCGCCGACACGCTGCGGCCGGTCTGCCAGCAGCGCGACGTCGCCTTCATCATGAACGACCGGCCCGACCTCGCGGTGAAGCTCGACTGCGACGGCGTCCATGTTGGCCAGGACGACATGCCCTACGCCGAGGCGCGGCGCATCGTCGGACCGGACCGGCAGGTCGGCGTCACCTGCAAGGCCTCGCGGCATCTCGCCATGGAAGCCGCCGAAGCCGGCGCCGATTACGTCGCGTTCGGCGCGTTCTTCCACTCGGGCACCAAGGCCGTGACCACGCCGGCCGAGCTCGACATCCTGGAATGGTGGAGCGGGCTGATGGAGGTGCCGTGCGTGGCGATCGGCGGCATCACCGCCGAGAACTGCCGGCCGGTGATCGCCGCCGGCGCCGATTTCCTGGCCGTGGCCGGTGGCGTCTGGAATTACAAGGACGGACCCGAGGCGGCGGTGCGCGCCTTCAACGAGATCTTTTCGGCGCACCGCTAGCGCCGTCGGCGCTGCGCAATCCCTCGCGCTGCGCGTACTTTGCGATCTCGGCCGCGATCAGCGCATGGCCCGCCACGCCCGGATGGCCGTCGCCGACGATATACGGATTGGGGCCGCCCTCCCGCCGGTTGCGCACGAAGGCAGGCGTGAGATCGACGTAGCGGATGCCGTTGCCGACCTTGTCGATGATGCCGGGCAGCGCGGCAGGCGGGCCGTAATACTTCGTCGGCAGGAACACCACCAGGAGCAGCGAGCCGCTGGCTGTCGCCGCCCGGTTCATGCGTTCGAGCAGGAGCTGCACGGCCTCGGCCTTTTTTTTTGCGTCGTCCGGTTCGCGGGAGTGGCTCCAGGCATAGTACGCGCGGCCGAAGATCACGTCGGCGCCGTGCGTCAGCCAGCGCACCGGCGAGCGATAGTCGCCGCTCAGGTGCACCTGCAGGCGACGGACGCCATCGCTGAACGGCAGGGCGATATAGGGCTGGCCCGCGTCGTCCCGGGAGACATGCGACACGTCGAGGCAAAACTCGAAATAGGACGGCGCGCACGGCCAGACGTTGCGCTCGAAGTGATGGGCGATGATGCCGTAGACCACCAGCCGCGGCCGGAGGTCGAGATTACGCTCGAGGATCTGCAGCGATTGCGTCGTGCAGTAGCTCGCCAGTGCAAAGTTCGTGACGCTGCGCCGAGCTCCCGTCCCAGCCTGGTGGGAATCGCCGAGCGTCGTGATGTCGGGGCGCGCGGCGCTTTGCTGCCCCGGCCCATCGACCCTGGCGCCGCGATTTGTCGGTATAGGTGTCGAAGGCAAAAGCCGCCCGGTCGGCAATGGCCGGATAGATGTGCCGCGTATGGGCGCTGGGACGGGCGGCCGAGCCGATTTCCGGATCGTAGATCACGGTGCCGTCGCCCACCGCGCTCATGTTCGGCGGCCAGGCCGTCAGGTAGGCCGTCACCCAGATGCCGATCAGAAGCGCGACCGCTGTCGAGGCCAGCGCCAGGACGAGGCTCTTCAGGCGGCTCCCTCGCCCCTTCACCGTACCGGCAGCCACAGCACGTCCTCGATGTGAGAGGCGCCGGTGGCCAGCATCACCAGGCGGTCGAACCCCAGGGCGATGCCGGCGCAGTCGGGCAGGCCGTGATCGAGCGCCGCCAAAAAATCCTCGTCGACCGGCCAGCGCACGCCGTACAGCCGCTCCTTCTCGTCCATGTCGGCAGCCAGGCGGGCGCGCTGGATGTCGGGGTCGGTGAGCTCGCCGAAGGCGTTGGCAAGCTCGACGCCGCAGACATAGAGCTCGAAGCGCTCGGCGACCCGCGGATCGCCGGGCTTGGCGCGGGCAAGGGCTGCCATGGCGATCGGATACTCGCAGAGGATGGTCGGCCGGCCCATGCCGAGCTTGCCCTCGATCCGGTCGAACATGATGCGGAAGAAGACGTCGTCCCAGCTGTCGCCCTCGTGCATGGCGATGCCGCCGGCGCGCGCCAGCTTCTCGGCATGGCCGACCGTTGCGAACAGGTCGACGCCGGCATGGCGCTGGAAGGCCTCGGCCACCGTCAGCCGCTCCGGCTTGGCCCGCGGATCGCAGCGATGCCCGCCCCAGCTGAGCTCGCTCACGCCGCTGAGCGCCAGCAGCCTTTGGCAATCCTGCATGATCGTCTCGTAGCCCACGCCGGCACGATACCACTCCAGCATGGTGAACTCAGGATGATGCAGCGCCGAGCCCTCGGCGTTGCGGAAGACCCGGGCGAACTGGAACAGTTTTGGAACGCCGCCGGCCAGAATCTTCTTCATGGCGAACTCGGGCGAGCTGTGCAGCCAGCGCTCGCGCTCCTCGCCGTCGGGCAGCTCCCAGTCCGTGGCGAATCCCGAGAGATGCACTTCCGCGCCGGGCGCGGCCTGCAGGATCGGCGTCTCGACCTCGACGAAGCCTTCGTCCTCGAACCACCGGCGGATGGCGGCCTGCAGGCGCGCGCGTGCCTGCAGTGCAGGCAAACGCCGCTCGAGCTTGTCGGGACGCCACTCGGTCATGGCCGACCATCGCATGCCACGATTGTCGCGTGTAGGGTGGCCAGATGACGCCCAAGCAGATCGACGCCTTCTGCGGCAAGCTGCCCGCCGCCACCCGGACCGTGCAATGGGAGGGCGTCATCGTCTTCAAGGTCGGCGGCAAGATGTTCTGCCTGATCGCGCCCGAGGACCATTCGGTCGGCCGCATCTCCTTCAAGTCGGCGCCCGAGCACTACGACGCGCTCAGCCGCTCGCCGGGCTTCCGGCCGGCGCCCTACCTCGCCCGCGCCAAGTGGGTGTCGGTCGACGATCCCAAGGCCCTGACCGACCGCGAGATGAAGGCCTACCTCGCACGCGCCCATGCCGTGATCGCGACGGCACTACCGAAGAAGAAGCAGACCGAGCTCGGGCTGCGACTGCATCTAAAATAAGGGCGCGATTCGATCACACTTCCGCCACCGATGGTTGCCAGCGTGGCGTTCGTGCACTTGAAGGCTCTTGCCCTGGCTTTCGTCGCGCTCTTGCTGAGCGGTTGCGCCGAAAGGCTGACCCATCAGCAGCTCGCGAGCCTCTCGCAGCTCGAGGCCTTCGTCTGCAGCAGCCAAACGGCAATCTACGCCCTGCCCCCGCCGGACCCGCCGCGTCAGCCCACGACAACACCGATCACCACGTCGACCGGCAAGACCGACCAGACGGCTACCTTCTTCACGGGCCTGGCGATCGCGGTCATCACCGGCCTCGACCGGGGCACGCGTTTGCAAAATGCCAAGGAGCGCGCCGAACGACTGTCGCAAGCGCTGAAGACCTTCAACTTCCGATCCGATCTGGTCGATGCGGCGCGGGTTGAACTCGCCAAGGTGACTGCGGTGAAGATCGACGTCCAACCCGCCATCGTCACGGATAACTGCTGGGAGGCAATGACCGCGGCCATCTACGCCCCCTCGGCATCGAGTGCTTTGCTTTTCGTCACCGTATCCTACTTCGTCGCCAGCAACGGCGATCGCGTAGGCTTTGCGGCCGACGCCCAGATCTTTCCCAGGCCGAACGTCGGCCCTGCCATCTATGGCCGCACTTTCGAATACGATTTCTTCTACGATTCCCGGCGCGATGTTCGCGACGCCTTCAGGGGTGCGGGCCTCGCCCTCTTCGGCAAGCTCGCCGCCGACCTCAACAGGCCCTGACAGGCTGCCGCAGCCCCGGTTGCGGCGTCCCCCTGCCTTTGATACAAGCCCGCGCCGGCCTCGCACCGCTTTCGCGGACGAGGCCGAATTCCATTCATTCGACCTGCGGTAAGCCCATGAAAGTGCCCGTCAATTCCATCCGTGCCGGCAACGTCATCGAATACAACGGCAAGCTCTGGGTGGCGGCCAAGGTGCAGCATATCAGCCCCGGCAAGGGCGGCGCCTTCGTCGCCATCGAAGCCAAGGCCCTGCGCGAGGGCAACAAGCTGCAGGAGCGCTTCCGCTCGGGCGAGACCATCGAGCACGTCCATATCGACGAGCGCGAGTGCACCTACCTGTTCAAGGACGACAACGGCTTCACCTTCATGGACAAGG
>JAKFVH010000189.1 GCA_021732285.1 Reyranella sp.
CTTCCGGAGCCCGCTTGACCGCCCCGCCCCACGCTCGCGAACCCATCGTCCGGCTCTCGGATGTCCACCTCGACATGGCAAGTGATGCCGGCACGGTCAATATCCTGCGCGGCGTCACTCTCGACATAGCCGTTGGCGAAATTGCGGCCGTCGTCGGCCCCTCGGGCGCCGGCAAGTCGAGCCTGATGATGGTGGCGGGCGGCCTGGAGCGCGCCACCTCGGGCCGCGTCGAGGTCGCGGGCCGCGATCTCGGGCCGCTCGACGACGATGCCCGGGCGCGGCTCAGGCGCGACCATATCGGCATCGTCTTCCAGGGCTTCCATCTCATCCCGACCATGACGGCGCACGAGAACGTGGCGCTGCCGTTGGAATTTGCCGGCCGCGCCGACGCCTTCGAGCTTGCCGAGGCGGCGCTGAAGCGCGTCGGGCTCGGCCATCGCATCGGCCACTATCCGGCGCAGCTTTCCGGTGGCGAGCAGCAGCGCGTCGCCGTCGCCCGCGCCTTCGTCAGCCGCCCCAAGCTGCTGCTGGCCGACGAGCCGACCGGCAATCTCGACGGCACCACCGGCCGGCAGGTCATGGACCTGCTGTTCGAGCTGGCGCGCGCCGACGGCACGACGCTGATCCTGATCACCCACGACATGGCGCTGGCCGGGCGCTGCGACCGCATCCTGCGCATCGCCGACGGCCTGGTGGTCGGCGACGAACGCACGCCGGCCGCCCTCGCTGCTCAATGAGCCGTTACGTCCGTCATCCCGACCGGAGCCGAGCGCAGCGAGGCGCAGCGGAGGGACCAATTCTGATGCTGCATCGACAAGGCGAGGTCCCTCGACTGCGCCGCCCTTCGGGCGGCTTCGCTCGGGATGACGTGTCGTGAATCTGGCTCTCCGCCTCGCGCGGCGCGAGATGCGCAGCGGGCTGGGCGGCTTTCGCCTGTTCATCGCCTGCCTGGCGCTGGGCGTGGCGGCGATCGCCGCCATCCTGTCCTTCAGCCGCGCCGTCGAGGAAGGCTTGCGCGCCGACGCCCGCGAGATCCTGAGCGGCGACGTTGCCATCTCGCTGCTCTATCGCGAGGCCACGCCGGAGCAGATCGACTACATGAAGTCGCGCGGCGAGCTCGTGCGCTGGATCGACAGCCGCGCCATGGCGCGGCCGGTCAAGCCTGACGGGCGGGCGACCCTGATCCAGCTCAAGGCCGTCGAGCGGGGCTATCCGCTCTATGGCAGCATCGAGCTCAAGGACGGGTTGACGCTCGCCGGGGCGCTCGCCGAGAAGGACGGCGTGTGGGGCGCGGTGGTCGAGGAATCGGCGCTGCGCCGCATGAACATGGCGGTGGGCGATCGCGTGAAGGTGGGCGAGGTCACCGTCGAGGTGCGCGGCATCATCAACCGCGAGCCCGACCGCGGGCTGAACGCCTTCGCGAGCCTGGGGCCGCGCCTCATGATCCCCTACGAGGCGGTGTCGGCGTCGGGGCTGGTCCAGCCCGGCAGCCTGTTGAACTTCGAATATCGCCTGCGCCTGCCGCCCGGCATTTCCGACGTCGCCGTCATCGACGGCCTCAAAGGCCGTTTCCCCGACGCCGGCTGGCGGGTGAGGGGGCTCGCCGAGGCGGGCGGCGGCATCCGCTTCTGGCTCGACCGGCTGACGCAGTTCATCGGCCTGATCGGGCTTTCCTCGCTGCTGGTCGGCGGGGTGGGCGTCGGCAACGCCATCTCGAGCTTTTTAGCGGGCCGGCTGCACACCATCGCCACACTGAAGTGCCTGGGCGCGCCCGAACGCCTGGTCTTCTCGACCTATCTCATCCAGCTCTCGGCCTTGGCGCTGGTCGGCGTGGTGTTGGGCCTGGTGATCGGCGCTGCGCTGCCGTTCGTCGCCCAGTCGGTGATCGCCGACGTGCTCCCGGTGCGGGCGCGGGTGGCGCTCTACGCCTGGCCGCTCACCATCGCGGCGGTGTTCGGCCTGCTGGTCTCGCTGCTGTTCGCCCTGATGCCCTTGTTGCGTGCCCGCCGCGTGTCCGCGGCCACGCTGATGCGGGGTGCTGTCGTCCAGGGCGGTCGTCTGGTCTGGCGCGATGCGCTGCTGATCGGCGCCGTGGCGCTGGCGCTCGCGGGCTTCACCATCTTCACCGCCGAGAGCCGGCGCATCGCCGGCTGGTTCGTGCTGGGCGCGATCGGCGCCTTCATAGCCTTCCCGCTGCTGGCGCGGCTTTTGATGCTGGCGGCCGCGCGCGCCGGCAAGCCGAGGCTGGCCGGGCTGCGGCTGGCGCTCGCCAACCTGCACCGGCCGGGCGCCCCCACCCCCATCGTCATGCTGTCCTTGGGGCTTGGCCTTACCGTGCTGGTGGCGACGGCGCTGATCGAAGGGAACCTGCGCGAGCAGATCACCAAGCGCATCCCGAGCGATGCGCCCGCCTTCTTCTTCGTCGACATCCAGTCGACCCAGATTGACGCCTTCGAGAAGGCGCTTGCCGCCATCCCGGGGGCGGGACACCTCGACAAGGTGCCGTCGCTGCGCGGCCGCATCACCAAGATCGGCGGCAAGCCGGTGAACGAGATCGCGGTGCCTTCGGATGCGCGCTGGGCGATCGACGGCGATCGCGGCGTCACCTACTCGGCGACGCCGCCCGAGGGCTCGCGCATCGTCGCCGGCGAATGGTGGCCGACCGACTATCGCGGGCCGCAGCTCATCTCCTTCGACGAGGCGCTGGCCAAGGCGTTTGGCCTCGGTCTCGGCGACACCATCACGGTGAACGTGCTGGGCCGCGACATCGAGGCCAGGATCGCCTCGCTCCGGCGCATCGAATGGACGACGCTCTCCATCAACTTCGTGTTCGTCTACTCGCCCGGCGTTCTGGACAAGGCGCCGCACACCTTCCTCGCCACGGTCAAGGCCACGCCCGAAGCCGAGGATGCGATCTTCAAGGCCGTCACCGACCAGTTCCCCAACGTCACCGTGGTGCGCATCCGCGACGCCATCGAAACGGCGGCGAGCGTGCTGGGCAACATTGGCCTCGCCAGCCGCGTCATCGGCTTTTTGAGCATCCTGGCCGGCGTGCTGGTGCTGGCCGGCGCCATGCTGGCGACCCAGCAGCGCCGGGTGCACGAGGCCGTGGTGATGAAGGTGCTGGGCGCCACCCGGGCCCGCATCGCCGGCATCTTCGCCTGGGAGTTCGCGGCGTTGGGGCTCGCCACGGCGCTGGCAGCGCTGGGGGTGGGTACCCTCGGTGCCTATCTCGTGGTGCGCCGGCTGATGGGGCTGGACTGGACCTTCCTGCCGACGGTCGCCGTGGCGGTGGCGCTGGGCGCCATGGCGCTTACGCTGGCGTTCGGCCTGGCCGGCACTTTGGCGGCTTTGCGGCAGCGGCCGCTCGCCTTGTTGCGCAACGAATAGGCAGGGAAAGTCAGCGGAAGTGAAAGTAACTCTTACATTACAAGGCGTTTAGCCTATTGATTCACTTCGTCTGAGCCCCCAGATTATCCGCCGAAGGGGCTCGCTAATGAGGCCCCTCTGGAGGCTAGGACCAAATGGCTGAACCCAACTTCGGCACCTTCAATCGCGCCGGCACTGTTGCCGACCAGGCGGCATTCGATGTCGGCCTGCGCGCCCACATGGTGCGTGTCTACAATTACATGGCGTCGGGCCTTGCCCTCTCGGGCATCGTCGCCTTTGCCTTGTTCAACTTCAGCGAACTCGCCGCCCTGTTCTTCCAGGTCCAGGGCACTCGAGTCGTCGGCTTGAACGTGCTGGGCTGGGTCGCGATCTTCGCGCCGCTCGGCCTCTTGCTGCTGGTCTCGTTCCGCGCCGCGTCGATGAGCACCGGTGCGGTGCAGGCCGTCTACTGGGCGGTCACGGCGCTGATGGGCGTCAGCCTGTCGCTGCTGCTGTTCCGCTACACCGGCGCGTCGGTCGCCCGCACCTTCTTCGTCACGGCCGCCGCCTTCGGTGCGCTCAGCCTCTACGGCTACACCACCAAGCGCGACCTGACGGCGATGGGCAAGTTCCTGTTCATGGGCCTGATCGGCCTGATCCTGGCCGGCCTGGTCAACATGATCTGGCCGTCGGGCACGATGAGCTTCATCATCTCGGCCGTGGGCGTCCTGATCTTCTCGGGCCTGATCGCCTACGACACCCAGAAGATCAAGGAACAGTATGCCGACGCCTGGGGCACGGACACGGCCGAGAAGGTCGCGATCTTCGGCGCGCTCAGCCTCTACCTCGACTTCGTGAACCTGTTCCAGTTCCTGATGAGCTTCCTCGGCCAGGAACGCGAATAGCGACGAACAAACTTTCAGCGCGACGCCCGGGCCGAAAGGCCCGGGCGTTTTGCTGTGGGGAGACCGATGGCGGGTCCTAACCGGTTGAGGGCGTTCATCGACAGCGAGGCGGCTTCAGCGATGCCGTTGCTGGCCGCCGCCGTTGCGGCCTTGGTGCTCGCGAACTCGCCCTTGGCCGAGGCGGTCGACGGCCTGTTCCGCATCCGCTTCGGCCTGTCGCTGGGTCCGATCGACCTCCACAAGCCGGTCCTGCTCTGGATCAACGACGGCCTGATGGCGCTCTTCTTCCTGCTGGTCGGGCTCGAGATCAAGCGCGAGGTCGTCGAGGGCGGCCTGTCGCAGCCCTCGCAGGTCGCCCTGCCGGTGATGGGCGCGCTGGGCGGCATGGCCGTGCCGGCCGCCGTCTACGTCGCGATCACCTGGTCCGATCAGACAGCCTTGCGCGGCTGGGCGATCCCCGCCGCCACCGACATCGCCTTCTCGCTGGGCGTGCTGGCCGCGCTCGGCAGCCGCGTGCCTCTGGCCCTGAAAGTCTTCCTGACCACGCTCGCCATCGTCGACGATCTCGGCGCCATCGTCGTCATCGCGATCTTCTATACCAGCGACCTCTCTCCCGTGGCGCTTGGCCTGGCCGCGGTGTTCATCGCGGGCCTGGCGATCCTGAACTTCGCCGGCGTGCGGCGATTGCTGCCTTATCTGCTGCTGGGCGTGCTGCTCTGGGTGTCTGTCCTGAAGTCGGGCGTGCACGCCACGTTGGCGGGCGTCGTGCTGGCATTGTTCATTCCCCTGAAGTCCGCGGGCGAGCCCGACGAGAAGCGGCCCGCCATCCGGCTGGAGCATGTGATCAAGCCGTGGTCGGCGTGGCTGATCATGCCGGTCTTCGCCTTCGCCAATGCCGGGCTGCCGCTCGGCGGCCTGTCGCTGGCGAGCCTCGTCGCGCCGCTGCCGCTCGGCATCATGGCCGGTCTGTTCGTCGGCAAGCAGATCGGCATCATGCTGGGCGCGGGCCTCCTGATCGCGCTCGGTGTCGCCGCCTTGCCGAGCGGCGCCACTTGGCGCGGGCTCTATGGGGTCGCCATCCTGGGTGGCATCGGCTTCACCATGAGCCTGTTCATCGGCACGCTCGCCTTCCCCGACGATGCCATGCGCGAGGCACAGGTGCGGCTGGGCGTGCTGGCAGGCTCGATCCTGTCGGCGGTCGTGGGCTGGGCCGTGCTCCGCTCGCAACGCAAATCCGCATAGCTGGGCCAAGATTGCGTGCCGCCTCGGCGGGCCTATACTTTCCCGCCATGCGGCGCACGTCCTACGAACAGATGAACTGCTCGATCGCCTCGGCGCTCGACGTCGTCGGCGAGCCGTGGACGCTCCTGATCGTGCGCGACGCCTTCTATGGCGTGCGCCGGTTCGACGACTTCCAGGAGAATCTCGGCATCGCCCGCAACGTCCTGACGGCGCGGCTGAAGAAGCTTGTAGAGGCTGGCATCTTCCGCAAGACCGCCTACCGCCAGCGCCCGCTGCGCCACGAATACCGCCTGACCGACAAGGGCGCCGCGCTGTTCACGGTGATCGTCGGGCTGAAGCAGTGGGGCGACCGCTATGGCGCCGCCGCGCGCAGCGGCAAGCCGATGGACCTGGTCAATCGCGGCGACGGTCGGCCGCTCGAGCCGGTACTGATCGACGCCGATTCGGGCCAGCGGCTGGAGCTGACGAATGTGCGCGCCGTCGCCGGCCCCGGCGCCGACCAGGGCACGCGCGCTTTCTTCGAGCGCCTGGCGATCAACCGTCCGCCCGCCAGCAACCGTTAGTCGCGATCGATCTTCTTGCCGTCGATATCGCGCCGGGTGCGCTCCTGCGCGTCCTTGTCGGCAGCCTTCTCGGCCTTGGTACGGCCGAAGCGCCGTCGGTTGGCATCGGCCTCGCTCTCGCGTTGCTGTCGCGCCTTGTCCTTGCGAGCGCGTCGCAGGTTCACGATCTCCGCCATGATCCGCCGTCCTGACTATCCCCAAATGTCTATGCCGCGCTGTGCTGCGATGCGCTAGTGTTCGTCGTCGGGCAGCGGGAGCGTTCCATGACAACTACCACGCGCAAACGTGTTCTGATTGGCGCCGGTGGCATCGTCGCCCTGTTGATCGTGGTGCTGCTGGCCCTGCCCAGCCTGATCGACCTCAACGCCCGCAAGCCCGAGATCACGGCGATGGTCAAGAAGGTGACCGGCCGCGAGCTCGTGCTCGCCGGCCCGATCTCGCTCTCGATCCTGCCGACGCCGACCGTGACCTTGAGCGGCGTGAAGTTCTTCAACGTGCCGGGGTCGAAGAACCCCAACATGGTCGAGGTCAAGACGGTCACCGTAAAACCCTCGCTCGGCGCCCTGCTGACCGGCAACATCGAGGTCAGCGAGGTGACCCTAGTCGAGCCCAAGATCGTTCTCGAGATCAACGCCGAGGGCAAGCCGAACTGGGAGTTCACGCCCTCCGTCGCCGAGGCCAAACCCGCCGCGCCCAAGCCCGACTCGCCCAAGCCCGTGTCGCTCGGCCGCCTCACCATCGACAACGGCACGCTGATTTTCAGCGATTCCAAGGCGGGCCTCTCGATCGTGGCGGAGAAGGCCAATTTCAGCGCCTCGGTGCGCTCGCTCGACGGACCCTATTCGGTCGCGGGCTCGGCCACGATCAACGGCGCGCCGCTCAAGCTCGACCTCTCGGTCGGCGCCAAGGCGGCCGACGGCCATGCTGTCGAGCTCGCGCTCGAGGCCGGCGGCAAGCTCGGCTTCAAGGGCAAGCTGAGCGAGCTCGGCCCCAACGCGCGCCTCACCGGTATCGCCTCCAGCTCGTCGGACAACCTGATCGGCTTCGCCGACACGCTGGTCAAGATGACCGGCCAGCCGCAGCCCGATCTGCCGCCATTGCTCGCCGGCAAGTTCACCTTCGACGGCGCCGTCGATGCCTCGCAGACGGCGATTTCGATCAGGGACTTCAAGCTGGCGCTGGGCCAGGACAATGCCGGCGGCTCGCTGACGCTGACGCTGAAGCCTGCGCTGGCGATCGAAGGCAAGCTCGCCGCCGATAGGCTCGACCTCGACCGCTGGCTCACCGCCATGGCGAAGCCCGCAGCGCCGCAGGCTCCAGCGACGCCGCCGCCGGCTGGCGCCACTGCCGCGCCCGCGCCGCCGGCGGGCCCAAGCCTGCTCGCCGCGATCACCGCCAAGCTCTCTTTCGAGATCGGCGAGCTGGTCTACAACAAGCAACCGGTGCGCAACATCGCGCTCGAGCTCGATGCGCGCCGCGGCGTCGTCGCCGTGCCGAAGCTCACCGCCACCCTGCCGGGTGATCTGGTGCTGCAGGCCCGATCGACCATGTCGGGCGATCCCAACCGGCCGACCGTGGCCGGCGATTTCAGCCTGGTCGGGCCGAAGCTGCGCGAGACGCTGGCCTGGCTCGCCGTCGACGTCTCGTCGGTTCCGCCGAACAAGCTCACGCGGATCAGCTTGAAGGGCCGCATGTCGTCGGATGGCGGCAACGTGCAGGTGAGCGATGCCGTCTTCGAGCTCGATGACCTCAAGGGCAGCGGCGGCATCACCGTGACCTTCAGCGTGCCCCTGTCCGTGGTCATGCAGGTCAACCTCGACACGCTCGACCTCGATTCCTATCTGGCCGCCGCGCCGGCGGACAAGAAGCCCTCGGCTACCGCTCCGGCGGCCACGACGACGGCCGCCCGCGCGGCCGGCCCCTCGGTGGGCCTGAAAGCCAAGATCGCCAAGGTGATCTGGAACAAGGAGACGATCGGCGGCATCGATGTCGACATCGCGCTGCGCGGCGACACGCTCAGGCTGAACGACGTCAAAGTCTCGAACCTCGCCGGCGCGCGGCTGGCGCTGCGCGGCACGGTCGCCAACTACAATGCGTCGCAGCCGCGGCCCGACATCGCCTTCAACTTCGAAGCGCCCGACATGGACCGCGTGCTGAAGCTTGCCGGCGCCACGCCGGCCGGGCTCGGCGCCGTCTCGGCCTCGGGCGGCATCGCGGGCAGCCTCGAGCAGATGGCGCTGCGCGAGTTCGCGGTGAACGCCGCCGGCCAAAGCCTGCGCGCGACCGGCACGCTGGCGCTGCCCGGCGCCGCCCAGGGTGCGCCGAAGTCGGCGGCCTACAAGGGCAGCCTGACGCTGAATGGCCAGACCCTCGACGGTTCGATTGATGCGACGCTGACCGGCCGGCCGCACATCACCGCCGACCTCAAGGCCACCGTGCTCGATCTCGACAAGATCGGCGGCAGCGCCGCGCCGGCGCAACGCCCGCCGGCGCGCGGCCAGCAGGCCGCGGCCAAGGGCATCGAGGTCGGGCCGCTGCGCAGCATCGACGGCAATTTCAAGCTGGTGGCGGCGACCCTGATCAGCCCGCCCCTGCGCATCGGCAATGCCGACCTGGCGGCGACCTTGAAGGACGGCGTCCTCACCATCTCGCACTTCAAGGGCGCGCTCTATGGCGGCTCGCTCAACTTCTCAGGCGCCGTCAATGCCAGCCAGCCGGCGCTCGCCGTCGACCTCAAGGGCGACGCCACCGGCATCCTGCTCGGCGAGATGCTGCGCAGCACGCGCGGCAGCAACCAGTTCGGCAGCACCATCAAGGTGACCATCGACGGCAAGCTGAACGCCACCGGCATCTCCGTGCGCGCCGGCGGCACGACCTCCGACCAGCTCAGGAGCTCGCTGGCAGGCGGCGCCAACCTCGGCGGCCACATCTATGTCGGCGCCGACGAGGCGCTGCGGTTCATAGGCTCGACCCTCGCCGGTGCCGCCGGCGGCGTGATCGACAACACGCTCGGCACGGCGCTGGGCATCGTCGGCCAGCGCGGCCTCAGCCCGACGGCTCTGTTGAACGCGATCCAGCTGGTCCTCAATCGCTTCGTCAACTACGACAGCCCGATCAGCGGCCACATCGACATCGCGGGCGGCGTGCTGACCGACAGGGGCCTGGCTGTGCAGGGCAATCGCGCCACCGCCAACATCTCGACCCGCACCAACCTCAGTGCCTCGACGACCGACACCACGATCAATTTCGTGATCGCCGAGGATCCCTCGGCGCCCTACATCATCACGACGGCGCGTGGCCCGCTCTCCTCGCCATCGCTCAACGTCACGCGCGGTACGGCCAAGGATCCCGCGGGCATGATCAGCACCCTGCCGGGCGTGGGCAACATCCCGGGCATCGGCAACTTGATCCCGGGGCAGGGTGGGGGCCAGAGTGGCGGCCAACAACGCTCGCTGATTCCCAACATCCCACTGCCCAACATCTTCGGCCGTTAGAGGATTCATGCTCGATCGTCTTTTGACCGTGCTCAAGGCGCGATTCGGTTCCGCGCCTGCGCTCACGGAAGCGCCTCAGGGCGTCGATGTTTTAGCCGACATGGCCAACCGCCGTGTCATGCGCCGCTATCTCGACAAGCCGGTCGATCCGGTGCTGCTCGACACGCTCTGTGCCGTCGCCCTGTCGGCGCCGTCCAAGTCCGACCTGCAGCAGGCCGACATCGTGGTCGTCACCGACAAGGCCCAGCGCGCCGTGCTCGACGAGCTGGCGCCGGGCAATCCCTGGATGAAGGCGGCACCGGCGATCCTGGTGTTCTGCGGCAACAATCGCCGCCAGCGCATTGCCTTCGACTGGCGCGGGCGACCTTACGTCAACGACCACCTCGATCCGTTCTTCAACGCGTCGGTCGATGCCGCCATCGTGCTGGCGACCTTCGTCGCCGCGGCCGACCGCGTCGGGCTCGGGACCTGTCCGATCAGCACCCTGCGCAACAACGCCGGCAAGGTGTCCGACCTTTTGAGCCTGCCCGACCATGTTTTCCCGGTGGCCGGGCTGGGTGTCGGCTGGCCATCCTTCGCCGGGGTGATGAGCCCCCGGCTGGGGCTCGACGTCACCGTCCACCACGACCGCTACGATGAGAAGGGGCTCAGGGAGAAGGTCGCGGCCTACGACAAGCGCCGCCGCGCCGTGCAGCCCTACGCCACCCAGCGCCACGTCGATAAATTCGGCGAGGATCCGGACTACGGCTGGTCGGAAGACAAGGTCAGGCAATATTCGGTGCCCGACCGGGCCGATTTCGGCGCATTCGTGCGCGCGAAAGGTTTTAAACTCGACTGATCGTTCGTTTCCTGAGCTCGTCGAGCACGAAAAGACGCAGCGCGCTCGAAAGGTTGCCCGGGCTGCGCTCATGGTCGATCTCGGCCACCAGGGCGTTCAGCGACAGGCTGCGCTGCTCGGCGATGGCCGAAAGCTCGGCCCAGAAGGCGTCTTCCAGCGAAACCGAGGTGCGATGGCCATCGATTGTGACCGAACGTTTGCGCATCGCCGGACTGTGGCAGCGGCAGGACGCCGCCTCAACCCGCCTTGCCGCCGTCACAGAGCGTGCGTATAAGCGCGACCCAGAAAACCCCTCCCGGAACAATATCTTATGGATATCCGCAACGTCGCGATCATCGCGCACGTCGACCATGGCAAGACGACGCTGGTGGACTGCCTGCTGAAGCAGTCAGGCACCTTCCGCGAGAACCAGCAGGTCGCCGAGCGCGCCATGGATTCGAACGACCTCGAGCGCGAGCGTGGCATCACCATCCTCGCCAAGGCGACCTCGGTCGTCTGGAAGGGCACGCGCGTCAACATCGTCGACACGCCGGGCCACGCCGATTTCGGCGGCGAGGTCGAGCGCATCCTCTCCATGGTCGACGGCGTGGTCCTGCTGGTCGACGCCGCCGAAGGCCCGCTGCCGCAGACCAAGTTCGTGCTGGGCAAGGCGCTGCGCCTTGGCCTGCGCCCGATCGTGCTGATCAACAAGGTCGACCGCTCGGATGCGCGGCCGCACCAGGTGCATGACGAGGTGTTCGACCTGTTCTCCGCGCTTGAGGCCAACGACCAGCAGCTCGATTTCCCGACCTTGTTCGCCTCCGCCCGCCAGGGCTGGGCCGCGACGTCGCTCGAGGCCGAGCACAAGGACATGGAGCCGCTGTTCGACCTCATCCTGCGCCATGTCCCGCCGCCGCACATCGAGGCCGACAAGCCGTTCCGCATGCTGGTGACGACGCTGGAGTCCGATCCGTTCCTCGGCCGCATCCTGACCGGCCGCATCCACTCCGGCGCGATCAAGCCCAATACCGTCCTGAAGTCGCTGAGCCGCGACGGCAGCGAGATCGAGCAGACCCGCGTCACCAAGGTTCTGGCCTTCCGCGGGCTCGAGCGCGTCGCCCTCGACAGCGCCGAGGCGGGCGACATCGTGGCCGTGGCCGGCTTCAAGAACGCGACCGTGGCCGACACGATCTGCGACCAGGACGTCGAGTGGGCGTTGCCGGGCCAGCCGGTCGATCCGCCGACGCTCGCCATGACCTTCTCGGTCAACGACTCGCCGCTGGCCGGCCGCGAAGGCGACAAGGTCACGACCCGCATGATCCGCGCCCGCCTGATGCGCGAGGCCGAGGGCAATGTCGCCATCCGCGTCACCGATACCGAAAACGCCGATTCCTACGAGGTCGCCGGCCGCGGCGAGTTGCAGCTCGGCGTGCTGATCGAGACCATGCGCCGCGAGGGCTTCGAGCTCGCCGTCGGCCGCCCGCGCGTCCTTTTCCAGAATGACTCGATCACCGGCCAGCGCCTCGAGCCGATCGAGGAGGTGGTGATCGACGTCGACGACGCCTACACCGGCGTCGTGGTCGAGCAGATCTCGGTCCGCAAGGGCGAGCTGCAGGACATGCGCCCGTCGGGCGCCGGCAAGACCCGCCTGGTGTTCTATGCGCCGTCGCGCGGCCTGATCGGCTATCACGGCGAGTTCCTGACCGACACGCGCGGCACCGGCGTGATGAACCGCATCTTCCACGAATACGGCCTCTATCGCGGCCCGATCGCCGGCCGGCGCAACGGCGCGCTGATCGCCAATGCCGAGGGCACGGCCGTGGCCTATGCGCTGTGGAACCTCGAGGAGCGCGGGCCGATGTTCATCGACCCGGGCGTGCTGGTCTACGAGGGCATGCTGATCGGCGAGCACAGCCGCGGCAACGACCTCGACGTCAACGTGCTGAAGGGCAAGCAGCTCACCAACATCCGCGCCGCCGGCAAGGACGAGGCCGTGCGGCTGACGCCGCCGCGCAAGATGTCGCTCGAGCAGGCGATCGCCTATATCGAGGACGACGAATTGGTCGAGGTGACACCGAAGTCGATTCGTCTGCGCAAGCGCTTCCTCCATCCCGAGGACCGCAAGCGCGCCAAGAAGCAGGCCGCCGCCGCGGCAGCAGAGTAGGTAGTAGGAAGGAGTGACATTGAACAACCGAGACACGTTCGCCGATCGTCTGGAGAATGCCGCCAAGGCGCGGCAAGCCCTGCTGGAGCGGGCGCGCGCCAAGGACCGGAGCAACGATCCTGAGTTCATCGCCCGCCAGGAAGCCCGCGCCGCCGCGGCCCGCGCCCGCGAGGAGCGCGAGACCGAGCGCCGCAATGCCGAGATCGAGCGCCGCAATGCCAAGCGCGCCGAGCAGGAAGCTGCACGGGCGAAGGCAGCGGCCGAACGGGAGGCCGAGAAGGCCGCGCAGGCCGCGGCCGAGGCCCAGCGCGCCAAATCGTCCTTGCGCGAGCAGATCGAGCTGCTTGCCGCGCAGAAGGCGACGCGCGATGCGCGCTACGCCGCGCGCAAGGCACGCAAGAAGTAGCTAGAGCCGTCGCCGAAGTGCCGGCGCCACACTCGGCCTCATCCTGAGGAGCCGTGCGAAGCACGGCGTCTCGAAGGATGGGCTACACCGATACCGTTGCCCACCCACGCGCGGTTTACCGCGCGCATTCGAGACGCGCACTTCGTGCGCTCCTCAGGGTGAGGTGATGCTTAGAGTTTCCCGCCTGTCAGCGACGCGCGCTGGCTGATCTCGATGTGATTGCCGTCGGGATCGCAGACGAAGGCGAAGCGCACCGTGTCGCCCAGCACGCGCGGTTCGCCGCCTGACGTGCCGCCGCGTGCCAGGATGCCGTCGTACTCGGCGAGGCAATCCCAGACCTGCACCGTCATGTAGCGGTATCCCGGCCCGCGCCATTCCGGGCTGCGTTCGACCTTGCCGCGCTCGGCGACGATGACCAGGGAATCGCCACAGCGGTAGCGGCCCTCGCCGGCGCGCTCGAACTGCATGGCGGTGGTCCAGAAGCGATCGTGCGCTGAGGGATCATTGACCTTGAGCAGGATGGCGATGCCCTGCACGCCATCGATGCCCCTGGGAACCAGCGTCACCCTGTTGCCGTCGGGATCGCTCAGCGGCTGGGCAGCGGCCAATCCTTCCTTGGCGATCTGCAATCCGACGATGCCTGACGGTGGCGCCTCGGGCAGCGGATTGCGCGAATGGTTCATCTTCAGGATCGATCCGTTCATGTGATGGCGGTGCTGCTGCACGCCGCCGCCCACCTTGCCCATGTGGTCGTAAGGCAGGCCCACCGTCTGCTGCCAGAAGGCGAGCTGTTCGTCGCGCTTGGTCGAGAACAGGCCGATGTCGAGATGCTGTTTGGCGAGATTCATGGCGGCCACTGTAGCGCGGGGCTGTGGATGACTGAAAAGCTGGTTTCCACAGCACTTTAAGCCATGCGCTAAAGCTATTGAATCAGCTCAACGAATCCCGATTCAAGCTATCGTGGCCAGTCGAAACAACTCATACAATCGCTGCCACGACTCCGTTCCAGCACGGTTCTAGAACGGCTGTGGGTGAAGGGTTCGGCCGTTGGGGAATGGCCGAGCCAAACATGTGGGAAGGGACACGATGCTACGGGCCATCATCGGCACGGCCGCCGTGCTTGCAGGATTTGGCGTCCTCGAGCGCTCCGTCGATGCCAGCACCGGCTACGCCGGTTCATGCACAGCAACTCAGGCTTATGCGCTGTTCCAGCGCGGCGAGACGGTGCCGGTGCGCGCCGAGCCGATGCTGCACGCCGCGGTCATCGGCGCCCTGTCGGGCAACGCCGGCACGGGCGAGCTGGCGCGCAGCCAGGTCACCATCATGGGCAGCCAGAGCGGCTGGGCGCGCATCGCGCTCAACACCGCACAGGGCTACGCCGCCGACAGCGCCGCGCCGCAGTCGTTCGGCTGGGTGCCGGCCGATCTGCTGACGGTCGATGCCCGCGTCGACGGCACGATCACAGCGTACGACCGGCCGGATCTGCTGGGCTCGACGATCGCCACCGTCGAAGGCGACGACATGAAGTTCCGCGTGCTCGGCTGCCGCGGCACCAAGCTTCAGGTCGTCAACGCACACCTTGGCCATGTCTGGATCGACAAGTGGTGTGCCCGCGAGGACGGCTGCCGCGGCTAAACAGTTTGGAAGGGCGACGGGTCGTCATCTGGGGATTTGATGGCACGTTGCGGGACAGCACACTGAAAAACCCGGCAGGGCAACCTGCCGGGTTATTTTTCTTGTCCCGAGCGCAGCGAGGGATCTTTTCAGATCTTCAATTCGCTGAAGAAGTCGTTGCCCTTGTCGTCGGTGACGATGAAAGCCGGGAAGTTCTCGACCTGGATGCGCCAGATCGCTTCCATGCCGAGCTCGGGATATTCCAGCACCTCGACCTTGCGGATGCAGTTCTTGGCCAGGATGGCGGCGGGGCCGCCGATCGAGCCGAGATAGAAGCCCTTGTGCTTCTTGCAGGCGTCGACGACCTGCTTGCTGCGGTTGCCCTTGGCCAGCATCACCATCGAGCCGCCATTGGCCTGGAAGAGATCGACGTAGGAATCCATGCGGCCGGCGGTGGTCGGGCCGAACGAGCCCGACGGCATGCCTTCCGGCGTCTTGGCGGGACCGGCGTAGTAGACCGGGAACTGCTTGAAATAGTCGGGCAGGCCCTCGCTGCGGTCGAGCCGCTCCTTCAGCTTCGCATGCGCCGAATCGCGCGCCACGATCAGCGTGCCGGTGAGGTTCACCCGCGTCTTCACCGGATGCCTGGTCAGCACCGACAGCGTGTGCGCCATGCCCTTGTTGAGATCGACCGCAACGACGTCGCCCGAGAGCTGCTGCGGCTCGACCTCGGGCAGGAAGTGCGCGGGGTTGGTCTCGAGCTGTTCCAGGAAGATGCCGTCTCTGGTGATCTTGCCCACGGCCTGGCGGTCGGCCGAGCAGGAAACACCCATGCCGATCGGCACCGAGGCGCCATGCCGGGCGATGCGGATCACGCGCACGTCGTGGCAGAAGTACTTGCCGCCGAACTGCGCGCCGATGCCCATCTGGCGCGTGAGCTCCAAAACCTTCTTCTCCATCTCGCGGTCGCGGATGGCCACGCCCTTGTTGTTGCCCTCGCTCGGCAGGTCGTCGAGATAGCGCGTCGAGGCGAGCTTCACCGTCTTGAGGTTCATCTCGGCCGAGGTGCCGCCGACCACGATGGCAAGGTGATAGGGCGGGCAGGCCGCCGTGCCCAAGGTGCGGATCTGGGTGTCGAGGAACTTCAGCAGGGAAGCCTCGTTCAGCACCGCCGGCGTCTGCTGGTAGAGGTAGCTCTTGTTGGCCGAGCCGCCGCCCTTGGCGACGAACAGGAACTTGTAGGCATCGCCGTCGGTCGCATAGATGTCGATCTGCGCCGGCAGGTTGGTGCCGGTCTGCACTTCCTTGAACATCGAGATCGGCGAGACCTGCGAATAGCGCAGGTTGGTCTCGGTGTAGGTCTTGAACACGCCTTTGGCGATTGCGGCCTCGTCGCCGCCGCCGGTCCACACCGCCTGGCCCTTCTTGCCCATGACGATGGCGGTGCCGGTGTCCTGGCACATCGGCAGCACGCCGCCGGCCGCGATGTTGGCGTTCTTGAGCAGCTCCAGCGCCACGTACTTGTCGTTGGCCGAGGCCTCGCCGTCGTCGAGGATCGAGCGCAGCTGGGCGAGGTGGCCGGGCCGCAGGAGATGGGAGATGTCGTGGAAGGCCTGGGCGGTGAGCATCGTCAGCGCCTCGGGCTCGACCGTCAGAACGTCGCGACCGTTGAACTTGGTCACGCCGACATGGTCGGAGGAGAGCTTGCGGTAGGACGTCGTGTCCTCACCGTGCGGGAACATCTCCTGGAACTGGAACTCGGGCATAGCTGTCTCCTGGCGCGCCGGGCTAGAGGCGGGCCTTCCCTGCCGCAACGGCGGCGCAGCGTAAAGCTACTTCTTTCGGAAGCTGTCGAGCTTGACGACCTTGGAGGCCGCGTCCTCGGGCTTGGCCTCGGCGGCCTCAGCGGCGCCGGCCTCGGGCTTGTCCTCCGAGGCCGTGGGCGCGGCCAGTGGCGGGCGCTTTTCGGCCGGCGGCAGGGCTGCCGGCGGAGCGGCAACCTCGGCCTTTTCGCCGGCCTTGTCCTTGCGGTCGAATTGCAGGCCGAAGCGCACCGACGGATCGACGAAGGCCGAGAGCGCCGCGAACGGCACCCGGATGCGCTCCTGCTGCTTGTTGAAGCTCACCGTGACCTCGAAGTGGTTGGGTCCGAGGATCAGGTCCCAATACTGGTGCTGGAGCACGATCGTCATCTCTTCCGGGTACTTGGCGCGCAAATAGTCGGGCAGCACCACGCCGGGATCGCCGCTGCGGAACGAGATGTAGAAATGGTGCGAGCCGGGGAGGCCTTTCTCGGCGACCTGCGTCAGCACGCGACGGACGACGCTGCGCAGCGCGTCGTCGACGAGGGCGTCGTAGTGGAAGCGATCGTTCATGGCCTGTCGGAAATTTCGCGAAGTATGGTCGACCC
>JAKFVH010000226.1 GCA_021732285.1 Reyranella sp.
CCTCCCTACCCTCCCCCGTATGACGGGGGAGGAGGTTTGAGATGACCGCGCCTGTCCCACAGCCCACCTCCAACGTCATCGACGTGGCCAACATCGAGGTCATCTACAACCACGTCATCCTGGTGCTGAAGGGCGTGTCCCTCGCGGTGCCGGAAGGATCGATCGTGGCCCTGCTGGGCGCCAACGGCGCCGGCAAGTCGACGACCTTGAAGGCGATCTCCAACCTGCTGCGGACCGAGCGCGGCGAGGTCACCAAGGGCCACGTCCTGTGCCGCGGCGAGCGCGTCGACGGCCTCACGCCCAACGACCTGGTGCGGCGCGGCGTCATCCAGGTCATGGAGGGCCGCCATTGCTTCGGCCATCTCACGGTCGAGGAGAACCTGCTGACCGGCGCCTTCATCCACGGCAGCAAGCGCCGCCAGATCGCCGACGACCTCGAGAAGGTCTACCACTACTTCCCGCGCCTCAGGGAACGGCGCACCAGCCAGGCCGGCTACACCTCGGGCGGCGAGCAGCAGATGACGGCGATCGGCCGCGCCCTGATGAGCCGGCCCAGCACCATCCTGCTCGACGAGCCGTCGATGGGCCTGGCGCCGCAGCTCGTCGAGGAGATCTTCGAGATCGTCAAGAACCTCAACGAGCAGGAGAAGGTTTCCATCCTGCTGGCCGAGCAGAACACCAACGTCGCCCTGCGCTTCGCCCACTACGGCTACATCCTGGAGAACGGCCGCGTCGTGCTCGACGGTGACGCCGCCTCCTTGCGCGAGAACGAGGACGTGAAGGAGTTCTATCTCGGCATCGGCGGCGAGGGCCGCCGCTCGTTCCGCGACGTCAAGCACTACCGGCGGCGCAAGCGCTGGCTTTAGAAAGCGACAACGAAGGCTATGACTCTCGCCTTCACGGCGGGGGCTTGCGGGTCATCCGCTGGATCCTGATGACGACGAACTCGGCCGGCTTCAGCGGTGCGAAGCCGACCTCGGTGGTCACCAGGCCCGCGTCGATGTCGTCCTGGGTCATGATCGACCTGTCGCATTTCACGTAATAGCTCTCCTCAACCTTCCAGCCGGCAAAGGCGCCGCGCTTGAAGAGGCCGTGCAGGAAGTCGCCCACCCGCAGGCGGAGCTTGGCCCAGGTCGGCTCGTCGTTGGCCTCGAACGTCACCCAGCGTGTGCCGCGCGCGATGCTTTCCTCGATCAGCGAGGCCAGGCGCCGGACCGGGATGTATTTCCACTCCGGCGATGGCTGCGTGATCCCGGCCAAGGTGCGCGATCCCCAGACCACCGTGCCGGAACCGGGAAGGGATCGCAGGCAGTTGATCCCCAGCTCGTTGAGCTCCGCGCTTTGCACGGCGTTCAGCGCGACTGCCGGTCCCGACACGCCTTTCAACGTCGCGTCGCGGCCGGCCGCGGCCTTCCACACGCCTTGCGCCGCATCGGTCCGCGCCAGGACGCCCGCGACCGCGCCGCACGGCGCGACGCTTCGCTGGTCGGGCGCCTTGAGGAGGGGAAAGAACAGCGCGGCGTGCGCACTGCGCGTCATGAAGCCCGCCTGAAGTCCCGCCTTCGCCTGCGCGGCACTCTGCCAGCTGCTGCTTGGATCGGCGATGAACAGCGCCCGCCGTCTTGCGCAGTAGGCCGCGGCGGCGTCGCGTGTCTGCCGCCCGATGTCCGCGCCTTGCACCGGCGGGATGCAGAGCAGGCCGAACAGATCGGCCTTCTCCAGCGCCCACAGCCCTCTTTTCTGCCCCTCGAGCGCCGGCGCCGAAATCTGCGCGCCGCTGGCGACGCGCACGATCAACGCCTCCGTCCCGCCGTTGTCGAAGAAGTGCTGGACCGCGTAGCCCATGCCGGAGTCGGCCAACGGATTGCCGAAGGTCCGCTGGAAGTCGGCGAGGCTCCGCACCTGGATCGGCCGGTCGACGGGACCGCGTTTCGCTGTTCCCACGAAAGCGGCAATCGATGTGCCGACGGCCTCGATGGGACGAGTGCTGCTTGGCCTCTTCGTGGTCTTGGCTGCCATGGTCGACCGCCCCCGTCGATCGCGTCGCTCATGAAATCGCGAGAGCGAGGGTTCGCGCAAGGGGCGAAGCCCACCTCGCGATGCACGCGGGCTTCGGCAGGAGAACGATCACCGAAAAGCCACTGAACGTCCGACCGAACGCAAAGCTACCTGGCGGGTAGTTGCCCGTCCCGGCCGGCGCCGCCGATGCTTAAAACATGTGGACCGCTCTTGCCTACGCCGTCGTCGGCGCCATCCATCTCATGCCGATCGCGCCGGTGTTCCTGTCCGAGACGCTGTCGCGCCTCTACGGCATCGCGCCCGGCGATTCCACGCTGCTGGTGCTGATGCGCCATCGCGCCGTGCTGCTGGGCCTGGTCGGCATCCTCTGCCTGTGGGCGGTGTGGTGGCCGCCGGTGCGGCCCGCCGCGCTGCTGGCGGCGGCGATCAACATCGCGGGCTTCCTCGGTTTCTATGCCCTTTACGGCAATCCGGCCGGTGCCTTGCGCACCATCGCCATCGCCGACCTGATCGCCCTGCCGCCGCTTGCCTTCGCAGCCTGGACCACGCTGGCGCGCAGTTGAGGGATCCTGGCATCCACTCACATGGATTTCGCGAGCGCCCGTTGACCTGACCCTTGGGGCCGGCCTCATAAGGTGGCGGTCAGCAAGAGCGAGGTGAATTGTGAATGGCTCGACCGAATTCCTGAACCCCTCCGAGGCCGCCCGGCGGCTCGGTATCTCGACCAAGGCCCTGCGGGTCTACGAACAGCGCGGCCTCATCACGCCGATCCGCAGTGCCGCCGGATGGCGCGCCTACGGGGCCGACGAGATGACCCGCGCCGCCGACATCGTGGCGTTGCGCGCCCTGGGCTTCAGCCTGGCGGAGATCGCTCGCGTGCTGAAGGGCGATCTGAAAGTCGTGGAGCCCGCTCTGGCTGCCCATCAGGCGCAGCTGGAGGGACGCCTGCGCGATCTCGGCCTGACAGTGGAGAAGGTTCGCGCGCTGCGAGACGATCTTGGTCGCGGCCGACCGCCGACTGTGGGCGACCTGGCGCGGCTGCTTGGGCCTGCGCCGGAATGCGAGGTCGCCTTCGATCTTCCCTGGCCATGGGGTGGCGAGCGGTTCGAACTGCGCACCATCCGTCCGCTGACCTACATCACCGGTCCGCTGGGCAGCGGCAAGACGCGACTGGCGAAGCGCCTGGCCGAGACCCTGCCGGACGCGGCGTTCCTCGGCCTCGATCGGCTATCGCAGGGGTCGCTGCTCGACGCCGACCCGATCCTCAAGTCGCGCGTCGATCGCGCGCTGGCGTGGCTCGTCGAGGATGGCGCCCGGGCGTCGGATGCCTTGGTTGTGCTGCTGGCCGGGCTGGAAGCGGAAGGCCCGTCCATCCTTGTCGTCGACATGGTGGAGCAAGGCCTGGACAAGGCTTCCCAGGAGGCCCTGATCGCCCGGCTTCGCCGGCGTGGCCCCGGCGCACGGCCGCTGTTCGTCCTCACGCGCTCGACCGCCATCCTGGATCTCGATGCCGTCGGCGCCGACGAGGCGATCATCCATTGTCCCGCCAATCACAGCGTGCCGCTGTGCGTCGCGCCTTATCCTGGCGCGCCTGGCTACGAGGCGCTTGCCTCCTGCCTGGCGTCGCCCGACGTGCGGGCGCGGACCGAAGGCGTGATCGCGTGGCGGCGGCCGGTGCCGGAAGGCTCTGTCGCAGCCTCGACCAAACCCTAAGCGGCCGTCGCCACCCTCTTCTGGATCGGCGGGGCGAAGCGGAAGGCCGCTCCCAGCCGGTTCCAGGCGTTGATGTTGGCGATCGCTACGCTGAGCGCGATCACCTCGTCCTGGCTGAAGTGCTGGCACACCGCCTCATAGGCCTCGCCGGGCACGCTGCGGTCGGCGAGCCGCGTCAGCAGCTCGGCCCACGCCAGCGCCGCGCACTCCCGGTCCGAGAAGATGCCGGCCTCGTGCCAGGTCGCCACCAGGTCGAGCTTCTCCTGCGGCACGCCGAGCCGCCGCGACACGTTGAGATGGATTTGCAGGCAGAAAGCGCAGTTGTTGATCTGCGACACGCGGAGCTTCGCCAGCTCGACGATCGCCTTGTCGAGGCCCGACTCGTCGGTGCTCTTGCCCATGGCGAGCAATCCCGCCTGCGCGCCGGGCGCGGTCTTCTGGAAGGTTTCGTAGGGGATACGGACGTTGGACATGCGGCCACTCCAGGATATTCGAACTCTGATATAAGCGACCAGAACGGCGGCTGGCAAGATTGGTACATTTGCAACCGATGATAGATTGACCGGATGGGAATACAGGCATAGCAAGAGCGGGTCATGACCGACAAGACCAGCGCCCTCATCCTGGAACATCTGCGCGTTCTTCGGCTGGAGATGGGCGAGTTGCGCGCCGACGTGCGCGACATGAGGGGACGGCTGACCTCCCTGGAAGTCTCCGTGGCGAACCTGCATGGCGACTTTGCCGGCCAATCCGAGCGAATCGACCGTGTCGAAGGTCGTCTGGAGCGGGTCGAGCACCGACTGCGGTTGCGCGATGCCTGAGGTGAAGGGCGCAACTGGCGATTGATTGACCGACACAACGTACAGGCGTACGAAGAGTCCACTATGGCTGACAAGCGAAACAATCTGGTTCTAGAGCACTTGCGGGCCATTCGATCGGAGTTTGGCGAGTTCCGGGAGGACATGAAGGACGTCAAGGGACGCCTGACTTCCTTGGAAGTCTCAGTCGCTAACCTTCGTGGCGACGTTGCCACCTTGCATGGTGACTTTGCCGGTCAATCGGGTCGGATCGACCGGGTCGAGAACAGGCTCGAACGGATTGAGCGTCGTTTAACCTTGCGCGACGCCTAGCGCATCTCTCAAATCAACTCGGCTTTTCGGCTGCCTTGGCAAAGGGCAGTCGCGGCGTCTACCGTGGCGGCAACGCCGCCGAGGAAACGCCATGTCCAAGCACTACGACACCCTGGAAACCCGCACGCCCGCCGAGCGCGAGAAGGCGCTGATGCAGGCCCTGCCGCAGCAGATCGCCCACGCCAAGGCCAATGCGCCTTTCTTCAAGGAATGGCTGAAGGACGTCGATCCTGGCGCGGTGACCTCGCGCGCGGCGCTGGCCAGGTTGCCGGTGCTGCGCAAATCCATGCTGGGCGAGGTGCAGAAGAAGAACCCGCCGATGGGCGGCCTCATCGCCGTGCCCATGAGCAAGGTCCGCCACGTCTTCATGTCGCCGGGCCCGATCTACGAGGTCGACACCGACGAGCCCGACTATTTCCGCGGCGCGCGGGCGATGTTCGCCGCGGGCTTCCGGCCGGGCCAAGTCGTCTACAACACCTTCTCCTATCACCTGACGCCCGCCGGCATCATGATGGAATCGTCGCTGCAGGCGCTGGGCTGCGCCGTCGTGCCGGGCGGCGTCGGCAACACCGAATTGCAGCTCGACGCCATCGCCGGCATCCGGCCGGACTGCTACGTCGGCACGCCCTCGTTCCTGAAAATCCTGATCGAGAAAGCGGCCGAGCTCGGCAAGGACATCTCCTCGCTGAAGCACGCCTTCGTCGGCGCCGAGGCATTGCCGCCGTCGTTGCGGCAGATGTTCATCGACAAGGGCATGACCTGCCTGCAGAGCTACGGCACGGCCGATCTCGGCACCATCGCCTACGAATCGGAGTCGATCCAGGGCATGACGGTCGACGAAGGCGTGATCGTCGAGATCGTGCGTCCCGGCACCGGCGATCCCGTGCCCGAAGGCGATGTCGGCGAGGTCGTGGTGACGACCTTCAACCGCGCCTATCCGCTGGTCCGCTTCGGCACCGGCGACATGTCGGCGGTGCTGTCGGGCCCGAGCCCGTGCGGGCGCACCAACATGCGCATAAAGGGCTGGATGGGCCGCGCCGACCAGCGCACCAAGGTGCGCGGCATGTTCGTCGATCCCGAGCAGATCGCGGAGATTTCCAAGAAGCATCCCGGGCTCGGCCGCCTGCGCCTGGTCATCGACTGGGTCAATCAGGCCGACACGATGACGCTCAAGGTCGAGGCGCCGCAGCCGTCGCCCGATCTCGAGAAGGCGATGGAAGGCACCATCCGCACCGTCTGCAAGGTCGGCGGCAAGGTCGAGTTCGCCAAGCCGGGCAGCCTGCCCAACGACGGCAAGGTGATCGACGACGTGCGCAAGTACACATGATCGTCCGCGACGCCCGGCCGGCCGACGTTGCGGCCGTCCATCGCCTGATCGGGCAGCTGGCAGACGCGCCGGACGAGGCGGCCTTCCGCGCCCGCTTCGAGCGCGTGCTGGCAACCGACGACCATCGCATCATCGTCGCCGAAGTCGAGGGCAAGGTGGTGGGCGTCCTGCACATGTTCGAGCGTCCCGCCCTGGAGAAGCCCTGCGAATTGATGGTGCAGGCGCTGGTCGTCGACAGCGAAGCCCGCAGCAGCGGCGTCGGCGAGGCGCTGATGCGTGAGGCCGAAGCCTGGGCGCAGCAACGCAAGCTTCCCTCGGTCTCGCTCTACAGCCGCGTCGACCGCACGCGGGCGCACGCCTTCTACGAGCGCATCGGCTATCGCATCAAGGCCACGTCCGTGCGCATGGAGCGCGACCTATAGGCCCTTCGCCGCCGTCCGAACGGCATTGATGAAGGCTGAGCGTGCGGCGAACAGTTCGCGACCCGTGGCCGAGGGCCAGGCCGAGTTGATGACGATCACCAGGCGCTCGTCGGGAATGACGCTGATCGACTGGCCGAAGATGCCGGACGCCTGGTAGGGGCCGCCCTGGCCGAGCCACCAGAAATACCCATAGCCGGCCGGCGGCGTGCCGTTGGTGATCTGCGCCGTCGTCGCCTGCTGGATCCAGCCGTCGGGCAGGATCTTGACGCCCCGTGCCACGCCGCCGTCGAGCATGAACTGGCCGAACCGCGCATAGTCGCCCACCGTCATGGACATGCAGCAGCCGCCGCGCTCATGGCCCGCCAGGTCGACGATCCAGGTCGCGTCGCGCTCCATGCCGTAGGCCTGCCACAGCTTCTCCGAAGCGTACTGCGACAGCGACTTGCCGACGGCGTTGGAGACCAGGATGCCGACGAGATCGGTCTCGCCGGTGTTGTAGGTGAATTTGGTGCCGGGTTCATTGGCCCGCGGCAGGGCCTTCATGTAGCTCACGATCGGGTTGACGCCGGGCTCCAGGATCTTGGTGCCGGCGCGGGCGACGTCGGAATTGGGATCGGTGTAATCCTCGTTCCACTTCACGCCCGAGCTCATGGTGAGGACATTGCGGATGCTGACGCCGTCATAGGCCGAGCCCTTGAGCTCGGGGATGTAGGACGTCACCTGATCGTCGACCGACTTGATCTTGCCATCCTTGATGGCGGCGCCGACCAAGGTCGAGGTGATCGACTTGGTGACCGAGAAGGAGATCCAGCGGTCCTCGGGCTTGCGGCCAAGCCCGTAGCGCTCGAGCATCACCTTGCCGTCCTTCACGACCATCACGCCCGAGACGTTGTAGGCCTTCATGTAGTCGTCGACCGTCCAGCTCTTGTCGGCGTGGCTCCAGGTCAGGCCCTCGAGGGAGCGCTCGGCCTTGGGCAGGGGCCGCACGGTGTCGCCGCGCTTGACGGTCGCGGTGCGGTAGACGGTCTCGATCGCGGGGTACCATTCGGTCTGCTGCTCGAGCGTCCAGCGCAGGATGCTGGGGGTCCCGGGCCTGAGGGGCTGCGCGGTCGCCGTGCCGGTTGCCAGCAAGGCCGCAGCCAACAGCAACCCGATCGTCTTGCGCATGGTTGCCTCCCCTCGATTGTCGTTGTCAGATCGCCCACCGCAACTCGGATGCGAGGATGCCATGGATTTGGGGCTTGCTGGCAAGCATGCATTGGTCACCGGCTCGACCGCCGGCATCGGCTTCGCCATCGCCAAGGGGCTGGCGGTCGAGGGTGCCGGCGTGATCGTCCCCGGCCGCACCAGGGCCACGGTCGATGCCGCGGTGACGCGTATCCGGCAGGCCGCGCCCGACGCGCATGTGACCGGCATCGTGGCGGACTGCGCCACGGCGGCCGGCGCCCAGGCGGTGTTCGCCGAGGTCCCCGAGCTCGACATCCTGGTGAACAATCTCGGCATCTACGGCCGCGGCGCGGCGTTCGAGATCGACGATGCCGAATGGCAGCGCTTCTTCGAGGTCAACGTCATGAGCGGCGTGCGCTTCACCCGCCACTATGCGCCCGGCATGGCCAGGCGCGGCTGGGGACGGGTGGTGTTCGTGTCGAGCGAATCGGCGCTCAACATCCCCAAGGAGATGATCCACTACGGCATGAGCAAGACCGCCCAGCTCGCGATCTCGCGCGGCTTCGCCATGGAGCTCGCCGGCACCGGCGTCACGGTGAACTCTTTGCTGCCCGGCCCGACGAACACCGAGAACACCGACCGGCTGCGCGCCGACCGGGCCAAGGCCGCGGGGATCACCGTCGCCGAGATCGAGGCCGCCTTCTTCCGCGACCTCCGCCCGACGTCGTTGTTGCGCCGCTTCACCTCGGTCGACGAGGTGGCAGTGCTCGGCGTCTATCTCTGCAGCGAAGCCGCGTCTGGCACGTCGGGTGCGGCCATGCGCGTCGATGGCGGCGTCGTCAATCAGATCATGTAGCTGAACAAAATAACCGTAGTTATGTATAGTGGTTGCATCCCCGTCATCCCGAGCGAAGCCGCCCGCAGGGCGGCGTAGCCGAGGGACCTATTCATGTCGACGCAGCAACAAAAACAGGTCCCTCCACTTCGCCTCGCTGCGCTCGGCTCCGGTCGGGATGACGGATTTTTGGAACTACCAATAGGGGTCGGTTTTCAACCGCCACACCACGCTCTCTGCCGGAAATACCGGGAATGCCGGAAAATCGCTTTTTTGCCAGCAGTGCCGTCAGTTGACGTCGAGCTGCAGGCCTTCCTTGTCGATCACGCCCTTCCACAGCGCGATCTGGCTGGTGACGAACTTGTCGAACTCGGCGGGCGTGCCGTAGGCGGGGAAGCCCGCCATCTGGGTGAAGCGCTCCCTGGTCTTGGGATCGTCGAGCCAGCTCTTCATCTGGCCGTTGAAGGCGGCGATGACCGGCCCGGGCGTCGCGGCCGGCAGGAAGACGCCGAACCAGGTCGAGACGTCGAACGGTTTCAGCTCCGGCATGGTCTCGCAGATCGGCACCAGCTCGGGCGTGAGCGGATTGCGCTCAGCCGAGGTGAGCCCGAGCGCCCTGAGCTTGCCGGCGCGCACGAACTCGATCGAGGTCGTGAGGTTGTCGAAGAAGAACTGGGTCACGCCCGCCGTCAGGTCCTGCAGGGCCGGGGCGGCGCCGCGGTAGGGGATGTGCTCGGCCTTGGTGCCGGTGAGCTGCAGGAACCAGGCGGCCGACAGGTGCGGCGACTGGCCGGTGCCGGAGGAGGCGTAGGAGACCTTGCCGTTCTGGGCCTTCAGCCAGGCGACGAACTCAGGCACGGTCTTGGCCGGCACCGAGGGATGGACGACCAGCACGTTGGGGGCGGTGATGACGCCGCTGACCGGCGCCAGGCTTTTCGGCCCGTAGGGCATGTTGCGGTAGAGCGAGTAGGCGATCGACTGCGGGCCGATATTGCCCATCAGGGCGGTATAGCCGTCGGGGGCAGCCTTCACGACCTCGTTGGAGCCGATGACGCCGCCCGCGCCCGACTTGTTGTCGACCACGCAGGACTGGCCCCAGGCCTGTTGCAGGAAGGCCGCCAGCAGGCGGGCGACGATGTCGGTCGTGCCGCCAGGGGCCGCCGGGACGACGATCCGGATGCCCTGGGTGGGCTTCCACGGTCCGTCGGCGGCGGCGGTGCGCGGCAACAGATTGGCCACCGGCAGGATCGTCGCAGTGGCGAGCGCGGCGCGGCGGGAAAGCAGTCGTTTCACGGGTTTCCTCGTCGTTCATTAAATATAGTTGAGGTTTCCCGTAACACGCGCGCACTGGCAAATCCGCCACATTTCCCGTATCAATTCGTTGTGCGGTTGCCCCCGATTCCCCTCGTCCAGATGGGGTCCGCGCCAAGGAGGATATTTTGAAGAGACGCACCTTCGTCTCCGGCAGCGCGGCGCTGGCTGCCGCCGGTTTTGCCTCGACGACCGCATCGGCGGCGAGCATCAAGCCCTACAGCTGGGACCTCAATCCGCCGACCGACACGCGCGAGAATTTCATCGCCTGGGGCAAGGCCCGCGGCGAGGATCCGGTGTTCCTCGGCCAGCGCTGGGACCGCTTCCAGGCCCTGGTCCGCAACAAGGACATCTGGGGCCAGGCCACCATCCGCGCCTTCCTGCTGACGCCGCGCGAGGAATTCTCGGCGATCAATCCGGCGATCCACAAGCGCGCCTACGAGCACGCCTTCCTCGACATCGGCTACGGCGTGACCATGTCGGGCCCGCACGTCCAGGGCCGCATGACCAACGTGATCGACGTCAAGCGCGGCGAGAAGGTGCTGGAGATCGGCACCGGCTCGGGCGTGCAGTCGGCCTATATCGCCAACCTGACCGAGAACGCCTACACGATCGAGATCATCGCGCCGCTGGCGGCCCGCACCCGCGGCCTCTACGACAAGCTGATCGACAAGGGCTACACCGAGTTCAAGCACATCAAGACCAAGGCGGCCGACGGCTACTACGGCTGGCAGGAGGCTGCCCCCTTCGACAAGATCATCGTGACCTGCGGCATCGACCACGTGCCGCCGCCGCTGCTGCAGCAGCTGAAGTCGAACGGCCTGATGGTCATCCCGGTCGGCCCGCCGGGCGCGCAGCGCGTGCTCAAGGTCACCAAGGTGCAAGGCGCCGACGGCTCGATCACCACGACGCGCGAGGACATCTACGGCGGCAAGATCGTGCCGTTCGTGCCTTTCACCAAGATGGAAGGCGACAAGATCGTCGGTACGCACAACCGCTGACCGGGAGCGCGGGCCTCTGGCCCGCATCTTCCTCATGAGTGCGGGCCAGAGGCCCGCGCTCCCATAAGACCGACACGGAGTCCCCCCTTGACCGTCACGGTCGATCTCGACCATCGCCCGCCGCTTACCTTCTATTTGTCCGTTGGGCTCGTCGCCGGCAGCATCATCGCGCTGCAGATCGGCATCATGCGCGTGTTCTCCGTCGGCAGCTGGGCGCATTTCGGCTCGCTGGTGGTGAGCCTCGCCATGTTCGGCTTCGGCCTCACCAGCGCGGTGATGTGCGTCGGCAAGGGCTGGTTCGAGCGCCACTGGCTGGGCGCGATCAAGGGCGCGCTGCTCGCCTTCGGGCCTCTGATGGTGGTGTGCAACCTCGCCGCCCAGCAGGTGCCGTTCAACGCCATCTTCCTGGTGTCGGACCCGATGCAGAAGTGGCGCCTGTTTGCCAACTTCGTGCTCTACTTCCTGCCGTTCCTGGCGGGTGCGCTCTATCTCGGCGTCGTCTTCCTGAAGGCGCAGAAGACGTTCAATCGCGTCTACTTCGCCGATCTCGTCGGCTCGGGCCTGTGCGGGCTTTCCGTGCTGCTCGCCATGTACTACTTCCGCCCCGACGACCTCATCATGGCGCCGCTGCTGCTCTGGCTGGCGGGCGGCGTGCTGTGGTTCATGGCGCTCGGCGACCGGCGCGGCATCGGCGCCATCGTCATCGTCGCCATCCTGTCGGCCGTCGTGCACTACATGGCGCCGTCGGTGCTGGACATCCCCAAGCTCGCTGTATCGGACTACAAGGGCGTTTCCTACGCCCGCAAGTTCCCCGACAACCAGCGCACCTACGAACGCGCCTCGCCGTTCGGCTACCTGGAGATCTACTCGAGCTCGTACTTGCACTTCGCACCGGGCCAGTCGGACAACGCGGCATTCAACCTGCCGACCATGCCGAAGAACGCCTATCTCGGCCTCTACATCGACTCCGAGGGTCCGTCGGGCATCATCAAGGACCTGCCGGCAAACGAGACGGCGTACTTCAAGTACCTGTCGATGTACTACCCGTACATCCTGAAGCAGAACCCCGACACCTTCGTCGTGCAGTTCGGCGGCGGCATCTCGACCGCGGTGGCGCTCAAGGCGGGCTCGGCCCATGTCACGGTCGCCGAGGGCAATCCCGCGATCCTGACGGCGTTCCGCGAGGACAAGGGGCTGCGCGACTTCACCGGCGACATCCTCAACAATCCCAAGGTCACCGTCATCGACTATGACGGCCGCCTCTACGTCGCCCATACCAAGAACCGCTACGACGTCATCGACCTGTCGCTGGCCGATTCGGCCGGCCTGTCGAGCCCCGGCGGCTTCTCCATCGTCGAGAAGTATTCCTATACGCGCGAGGCGATGAGCGCCTACATGCGGGCGCTGAAGCCGGGCGGCATCCTGTCGGTCACCTTGTGGAACAAGGAAGAGCCGCCGAAGTCGGTGCTGAAACTCTACGCCACCATGGTGGCCGCGGCGCGTGACGTCGAAGGCTCGGACGTCGCCAAGGATTTTTATGTCGCCTCGTCCTATCTTTCGACGGCGACGGTCCTGTTCAAGCGCGGTGGTTTCACGCCGGAAGAGATCGCCAAGCTCAACGCCCATACCAAGGCGATGTCGTTCGACGCGATCTACTATCCCGGCATCAAGGTCGACACGGCCGACCTGAAGCAGATCCTGCAGGACTACCACGACCAGTTCTTCTTCGAAGGCGCCCCGGCCGATCCGACGGCCCCGTCGGAGAAGGAGCCCAGCGACAAGCCGCCGCCCGGCATGACCACGACCGGCGCCGACAGCAAGACCGAAGCGAAGGAAGCGGAGCCGGGCGAGGGGCCGCGCGTGCCCGCGACCGTGCTCGGCCGGCTGGCCTGGCACTACCTGATCAACGGCGGCTGGCAGCAGGTGGCCGACGAGTACGTCTTCGACACCCGCATTCTCACCAACCACCAGCCGTACTTCGCCGCCTACATCAAGGTGAAGGACCTGTTGAAGTTCACCGACCGGCTCGAGCTGGTGCAGGACGAGTGGGGCTATCTGCTGCTGTGGGCGACGCTCGGCATCGCTACCGTCTTCGCCCTGACCCTGGTGCTGTTCCCGCTGGTGTTCGGCTGGCGCACCATCTTCAGCCGCTATCCCGGCAAGTTCGGCACGCTGATCTATTTCCTCTGCCTGGGGCTGGGCTACATCATCGTCGAGGTGGGCATGATCTCCCACTTCATCCTGGCGCTTTCCAACGCCACGGTGTCGGCCTCGGTGCTGATCACCGGCATGCTGGTCTTCTCCGGCATCGGCAGCTTCTTCTCCGAGCGCTTCATCGATCGCGCGCGCAGCGTGATGCCTAGAATCTTCCTGGCGATCTTCGTCATCCTGGCGGTCTACGCCTTCACCATCGACTACGCGCTCGACTGGATCGGCACCTTGCCCTATGCGCTGCGCATCGTGCTCTGCCTGCTGCTGATCCTGCCGCCGGCCTTCCTGATGGGCTTCCCCATGCCGACGGCGATGACCACGCTCGGCCGCCTGGGCAAGGACCACATGTTCCTGTGGGCCTGGGGCATCAACGGCTGCTTCTCGGTGATCGGCGCGGCGCTGGTGCCGATCGTGGCGACGAGCTTCGGCCTGCCCGCCGTCGTGCTGGTCGGCGCCATCGCCTATCTCGTGGCCCTGCCGGCCTTCTTCTCCGTGCTGATGCCGCTCAGTCCCCAGAGTGTTGGGGCGGGGCGGCCTGCGGCCGCGTGAAGCGGCGGGCGCTGCTGCTGCTGGGGGCCCTCCTGATGCCGACCGCCACGCACGCCCGCACGACAAAGAAGCCGACCAAGCAGTCGGCCACGAAAGCGGCGGCGACGCCGAAGCCCTTCGGGCCGCAGCCGCTGAAAGAGGGCAGGACCCAGCTCGTCGCCTTCAACGCCTCGGCCTTCCCCTATCGCAGCGTCGATCCCGGCAGCAAGAAGCCCTTCCTCGACGTCAAGAACGGCAGCAAGCGCGGCCACACCAGCCTGCGCGGCGACGTCTACTGGGAGGAGCCGACCTATAGCGACCGCCGCTCGCTGCTCTATCTGCCGCCGGGCTTCGATCCGCAGCGGCCTGTGCTGATCGTTCTTTATTTCCACGGCCAGGGCGCCACGCTCGAGCGCGACGTCATCGCGCGCCAGGGCGTGCCGCGGCAGATCGCCGAAACGGGCCAGAACATCGCCCTGGTGGCGCCGCAGCTCGCCCTCGATGCCGCCGATTCCAGCGCCGGCAATTTCTGGAAGCCGGGCCACTTCGCCGCCTATGTCGACGAGGCGGCCGAGCGGCTGATGCGGCTCTACGGCGACCGCGCCGCCGGCCGCCAGCTCAACCTCGCGCCGGTCGTGGTCGTGGCCTACAGCGGCGGCTACCTGTCGGCCGCCTACGCGCTCGACCGCGGCGGCGCCACCCATCGCGTCAAAGGCGTGATCCTGATGGATGCGCTCTATGGCGACGAGGACAAGTACGCGGCCTGGATGGCAGCGCGCCGGCGTCAGGCCTTTTTGCTCAGCGCCTACACGGAATCGACCAAAGACGAGCACGCCACGTTGCAGGGGCTGCTCGACAAGAAGCGCGTGCCCTACGCCAAGACCCTGCCGGCGATCCTCAATCCCGGCACCGTGGCCTTCGTGCCGTGCGGCGGGCTCGACATGCATGGCGATTTTGTTACGCGCGCGTGGCGGCCCGATCCCCTGAAGGCTGCCCTGGCGATGATTCCCGGTTATGCGCAGGTTCGTGATAAGAAGAGCGCATGAGCGATCCCCTGCGCCAGGAACTTCTGGACATCTTCGTCGGCCGGGCCACCAAGCGCTATGGCCTGAGCGCCATCAACCAGCTGCAGCACGCCCTGCAGGCCGCGGCGCATGCCGAAGCCGATGACGCGCCGTCCGCCACTGTGCTCGCCTCGCTGCTGCACGACGTCGGCCACATGATCCATCAGCTCGGCGAGGATCCCGCGTCGCGCGGCGTCGATGACGTGCATGAGGAGCTCGGCGCCAAGTGGCTGGCCGAGCGCTTCGGCGCCGCCGTCAGCGAGCCGGTCCGCCTGCATGTCGCGGCCAAGCGCTATCTCTGCACCGTCGAGTCCGACTATTTTGGCAAGCTCTCAGCCGATTCGGTGCGCAGCCTGAAGCTGCAGGGCGGCCTGATGTCGGCCGACGAGCTCGCTGAGTTCCGCGCCAATCCCTACCACGCCGAGGCCGTGCGCCTGCGCCGCTACGACGAGGCCGCCAAGGACCCGCGTGCTCAAACGCCGGACTTCGACCACTACCTGCGCCACGTCGCGGCCTGCCGCCTCTGATCATGATCGGCCGCAAAGACGTCGAGGCCGCTTTCAGCCTCATCCGACCGCATGTCCGCCGCACGCCGGTGATCGAACTGCCCAAGGGATCGCTTGGCCATCGCCAGCCGATGGCGCTGAAGCTCGAATCGCTGCAAGTGAGCGGCACGTTCAAGGGCCGTGGCGCGTTCCACAAGCTGCTCGCCTCGACAGTGCCGCCTGCTGGCGTGATCGCGGCCTCGGGGGGCAACCATGGTGTCGCCGTCGCCTATGCCGCGCGCGCACTCGGGCACAAGGCTGAGATCTTCGTGCCGACCATCTCCTCGCCCGCCAAGGTGGCGCGTCTCAAGAGCTACGGAGCCGTCGTGCACCAGGTCGGCGCCGTCTATGCCGAAGCGCGGGCGGCCAGCGACAAGCGCGCCGCCGAAACCGGCGCGCTCGTGGTGCAGGCTTACGAGGATCCCGTGGTGTTCGTGGGCGCCGGCAGCGTCGCGCTCGAATTCGCCGAGCAGGCGACGTTCGACACCCTGCTCGTGGCGGTCGGCGGCGGTGGGCTGATTGCGGGCTGTGCCGCCGCCATCGGCCAGAGCGTCAGGATCGTGGCCGTCGAGACCGAAGGCACGCCGACATTGCACGAGGCATTGAAGGCCGGCCATCCCGTCGACGTGAAGATTTCCGGAATCGCTGCTGACGCGCTCGGGGCAAGCCGCATCGGCACGCCCAACTTCGAGGTCGCACAGAAGCTGGTCGCCGAATCGGTGCTGGTGACCGACGAAGCGGTGCGCAAGGCGCAGCGTGCCTTGTGGGAGGAGTTGCATATCGTCGCTGAGCCATCCGGCGCAGCGGGGGTGGCCGCTCTGATGACGGGCGCCTATCGGCGCGCCGCCGGTGAGCGGGTCGCAACGTTGATCTGCGGCGCCAACACCGAGCCGGGGTCGGTGGTCTAGCGCGTCATGCGTCGGCGATTGTCCGCTCGGCTGCTGATCCTCGACGAGGCCGGCCGGGTCCTGCTGTTCCGCTTCGTCTACAAGCGCGGCCCGCTCGCCGGTCAGGACTTCTGGGGCACGCCCGGCGGCGGCGTTGAGGACGGCGAGACCTTGGAGCAGGCGGCCTTGCGCGAGCTGGTCGAGGAAACCGGCTTGCGGCGCGAGGGCGTCGGCTCGGAGATCGCCCGCCGCGAGGTCGCGCTGCAATTGCCCGACGGCGAGCATGTCGTGCAGGACGAGCGCTACTTCGTGGTTCGGGTCATCGACAACGCCCTGTCGAGGGACGATTGGACCGATCTGGAACGCGAGGTCGTGGTCGAGCACCGCTGGTGGTCGCTCGAGGAACTGTCGCGGACCGACGCGATCGTGTGGCCCGAGAACCTGCGCGAGATGATCGACAGGGCGCTGCGTTAACCCAACTTGAGCAGTTAGAGGGTCGGTTTCTGTTTTTTTGACTGGCCAGGGTTAAGGAGATCAAGGGGTTGGCGGGCGGCTGGGGCGCGAATCGGCGTGTAGTGCCGACCATCCCCATTTTCTTTTG
>JAKFVH010000019.1 GCA_021732285.1 Reyranella sp.
TTTCATGGTCGTCCTTCCTTGATGCTTTGGAGCAGGCGAAAGCCCGACTCCGTTCACACCATCACTGTGAGGGACGACCACCCTTCACGCCATCGGCGCCCGGCCCGTTACCCCATCTCCGTGGCGCTCATGGTCTTCTGGACCGCGCGCGTCTCGCGCGCTCATGAGGCGCGCGAGACGCGCGCGGTCCAGAAGACTATGAGCCGACGATGGCCGTGCAGGCCCGGTCGACACTCTCGCCCTGGATCGTTTTCGCCAGCTCGCGCAGGCGGTCCTTGTCGGCTGCGTCGTTGACCGGGATCGAGAACTCGCAGTGCGTGACCACGCCCGAGTAGCGGTCCAACAGCTTGGCCGCGATCTGGTCGTAGGTGCCGACGGTCACGAAGGTGTGGAGGACGTCGTCGGTGATGTAGCGCGGCATCTCCTCCCAGCGCTGAGCCCGCGACAGGAGTTTCAGCTCGTCGGCCAGGTCGCCCAGCCCGTGATGGGCGAAGGCGGTGCGATACTGCGGCGTCGAGGCATAGAAGGAGATGCGGGCGCGCACGTCGACGATCTTCTTCGCAAGCTCTTCCTCGGTCGCGGCGGTGGCGACCAGCGGCTTCATGCAGACCTGGAAGCCGTCCAGCGAGCGGCCGGCCTTGGCGGCACCCGCGCGCACTGCCGGCAGCATGACCTCGGCGATGTAGGACGGCGTGCAGACCGGATGCGGCCGCAGGCCGTCGGCGACCTCGCCGACGATCTGGCTCATCACCGGATTGACCGCGGCGAGCTGGATCGGGATGCGCGGATGCTCGATCGGGCCGGGATTGAACAGCGGCACCATGAGGTTGATGTTGTAGTGCGGTCCCTTGACGTCGAGCTTCGTGGCGTTCTGCCAGCAGTCCCACACGGCGCGCACCGCCTGGACGTACTCGCGGATCCACGGACCGGCGGGTGACGCGGGCATCCCGAAGCGGCGCTCGATATGCGCCTTGACCTGCGTGCCGAGCCCCAGCGTGAACCGTCCGCGCGACAGCTTCTGCAAGGTCCAGGCGCTCATGGCCGTCACGGTCGGGCTGCGCGGAAAAGCAATGGCGACCGAGGTCGCGAGCTTCAGCCTGGTTGTCGCCTCGGCGGCGAGCGCCATGATGACGAAGGGGTCGTCCTTGGTCTCCTCGACCACCATGCCGTGGTAGCCGATCTCCTCGAGAAGCTTCGCAGTGCGGCCGATGCTTAAAAGATCGAGCGGCACCTCGGGCGCGCGCAGCCCGGGATCGACCTTGCCGAGCGGCAGGAGAGTTTCGAGCAGCATTGTGTTAGGGAGGATAACAGGTCGAGGAGGAACGCGTATGAAGGATCTCGCAGGGCGGATTGCCGTCATCACCGGCGGCGGCACGGGCATGGGGCGCGAACTTGCCCGCCAGCTCGTGGCCGAAGGCTGCAGCATCGCCATGTGCGACGTGTCGGCCCCAGCGATGGCCGAGACCAAGCGGCTGTGCGAGGCCGAGCGCCTGCCGCAGGGCCTGCGCATCACCACCCATCTGGCCGACGTCTCCAACGAGGACGACGTAAAACGCTTCGCCGCGGAAGTGGCGCGCGACCACGACACCGACAAGATCCACTTGCTGTTCAACAATGCCGGCATCGGCGGCGGCGGCAGCATGATCGTGCACGAGCGCTCGGAATGGGAGCGCACCTTCAACATTTGCTGGTTCGGCGTCTACTACTGCACGCGCGCCTTCCTGCCGATGATGCTGAAGGCCGATCGCGGCCACATCGTCAACACCTCGAGCGTCAATGGCTTCTGGGCCTCGATCGGACCCGCCGTGCCGCATACCGCCTATAGCGCCGCCAAGTTCGCGGTGAAGGGTTTTAGCGAAGCGCTGCAAACCGACCTCAGCATGAACGCGCCGCACATCAAGTGCTCGGTGGTGATGCCCGGCCATATCGGCACCTCGATCGTCACCAACTCGCGCAAGATCCAGGCCGGCCACGACTCGCCCGATTTCACGCCCAAGGAGCTGGCGCAGATGCGGGCCCGCGTGGCGTCGATGGGCCACGACGTCTCCAAGCTCACCGACGCAGACATCGGCAAGCTCGCCCATGAGCGCGCGCGGCGCTTCCTCGAGGATGCGCCGACGACGGCCGCCGAGGCCGCCAAGATCATCCTCGACGGCGTGAAGGCCGAGCGCTGGCGCATCCTGGTCGGCAAGGACGCCGAAAAGATCGACCGCATGGTCCGCGACGCGCCCGAACGGGCCTACGACGCCGATTTCTTCCAGACGCTGGCCAAGGAAGTCGGCTGGAAGCTCGGCGCCAACTGACGGAACCCCCACCCTCGCCGCTCGTTTCCCTGTATCGGGAAAGGAGCGGCGTCATGACGAAGATTACCAACCGACGCGGCCTGCTCGGCCTCGGAATGGCCGGCGGCCTTGTTTTCGCCGCACCCGTTTTTGCGCGCGACACCAGGAAGCCGGGCGCCGACGAGGCCGCGGCGCCACCCGAGCAGCTGATGCGCGGCCATGCCATCCTCGCGCGGGTGCTGCTGATTTACGAGAACGGCCTGCGCCGTGCCGGCCAGGGCGAGGACATCGACCCCGCCGTGTTCGCGCGGGCGGCCGAGATCACCAAGCGCTTCATCCACGACCACCAGGAGAAGGTCGAGGAGGAGCTGGTGTTCGCCCGGTTCAAGAAGGCCGGCCGCATGGTCGAGATCATCGGCGTCCTCAGCAGCCAGCACGCCGCGGGCGCCAAGCTGACCGACAAGATCCTTGCCGCCGCACCTCAGGCCCGCAACAAGGAGCCGCGCGAGGCGATGGGCCGCGACGTGCAGGCGCTCTCGGCCATGTACCGGCCGCACATGGCGCGCGAGGCGACCGACGTCTTCCCGACCCTGCGCCATCTGGTGACGGCCGACGAATACGCCGAGATCGCCGACGAGATGATGAAGCGCGAGCGCCAGGCAGTGGGCGCCGACGGCTTCGAGAAGGTCGCCAAGCAGGTGGCCGAGGTCGAGCAGGTGATCGGCATCCAGGACATCGGCGTGTTCACGCCGAAGTCATAGCTGGGGGCGCGCCACTCCAGTGGCGCGATCATTCCCTCGATCGACGAAGACGCGCGACTGGAGTCGCGCGCCCCCAGCCTACCCCCGATAGTGGCAGGACACCCAGTGCCCGGGCTTGCTCTCGCGCAACTCGGGGACGCGCTGGGCGCAGTCAGGCTTGGCGATCGGGCAGCGGGTGTGGAAGTGGCAGCCTGACGGCGGGCGGATCGGGTTGGGTACGTCGCCCTGCAGCATGATGCGCTTGCGCTTCACCGTCGGGTCGGGGATCGGCACGGCCGACAACAGCGCCTCGGTGTAGGGATGCAGCGGGTTGTCGTAGAGCTCGCGCGAGGGCGCGATCTCGACGACGCGGCCGAGGTACATCACGGCAACGCGCGTAGAAATGTGCTCGACCACGCTGAGATCGTGGGCGATGAACAGGTAGGTGAGGCCGAACTCTTCCTGCAGGTCCTCCAGCAGGTTGATCACCTGGGCCTGGATCGACACGTCGAGCGCCGACACCGGCTCGTCGCAGACGATCAGCTTGGGCTCGACGGCGAGCGCCCGGGCGATGCCGATGCGCTGGCGCTGGCCGCCCGAGAATTCGTGCGGGAAGCGGTGCATGTGGTCGGGCTGCAGGCCGACCGTCTCGAGCAGCTGGACGACCCGGTCTTCCATCGCCTTCTGCGTCGGCGCGAGCTTGTGGATGGTGAGCGCCTCGCCGATGATCGCCCCCACCTTCAGCCGCGGGTTCAGCGAGGCGTAGGGGTCCTGGAAGATGATCTGCATGTCGCGGCGCAATGAGCGCAGCGCATCGCCGTCCATGCGCGTGACATCGTTGCCCTGGAACCAGACCTCGCCCGAGCTGGGCTCGATCAGGCGCAGGATGCAGCGGCCGGTCGTCGACTTGCCGCAACCCGATTCGCCCACCAGGCCCAGGGTCTCGCCCTTGCCGATCTCGAAGCTGACGCCGTCGACGGCATGAACCTGGTCGACGATGCGCGAGAAGATACCGCCCTTGACCGCGAAGCGCTTGCGCAGGTCGCGGACCCTGAGGAGGTCCTCGGTGGGCGTAACGGGCGCGTTCATAGCACGCACGCCACGCGGTGGCCGGGCGCCACTTCCTTCAAGGGCGGGATGCCCTGGGTGCAGATGTCCATGGCGTGCTTGCAGCGGGCGGCGAAGCGGCAGCCGGCCGGCGGATTGAGCAGGCTCGGCACCGTGCCCTGGATCGATTCCAGCCGCGCCTGGCGACTCACCGCGCGATCGATGCGCGGGATCGAGCGGATCAGGCCCTGTGTATAGGGATGCCGCGGATCGCCGAACAGCGCCTCGACCGGCGCCTCCTCGACGACCTTGCCGGCGTACATCACCGTCACCCGCTGGCAGGTCTCGGCGACCACGCCCATGGCATGGGTGATCAGCATGATCGACATGCCGAACTTGTCCTTCATCTCCTGCATCAGCTCCAGGATCTGCGCCTGGATGGTGACGTCGAGCGCCGTCGTCGGCTCGTCGGCGATCAGGAGCTTGGGCTGGCAGGAAAGCGCCATGGCGATCATGACGCGCTGGCGCATGCCGCCGGAGAACTGGTGCGGGTAGTCGTGCACGCGCTTCTGCGGGTTGGGGATGTTGACCAGGCGCAGCATCTCGGCGGCGCCGGCCATCGCCTGCCTGGGCGACAGCTTCTGGTGCAGCGCGATCACCTCGGCGATCTGGTCGCCCACGGTGTAGACCGGGTTCAGCGAGGTCATCGGCTCCTGGAAGATGATGGCGATCTCGCGGGCGCGGATCTGGTTCATCTCGTCCTGGTCGAGCGGGATGATGTCCCTGCCCTGCCACAGGATCTGGCCGGCCTCGAAGCGGCCCGGCGGCATGTCTATGAGCTTCAGGACCGAGCGCGCGGTCACGGTCTTGCCGCAGCCCGATTCGCCCACCACGCCCACGGTCTCGCCACGGTCGATGCGCAGGTCGACGCCGTCGACCGCACGAACCATCCCATCCTCGGTCTTGAACCAGGTTTTCAGACCACGGATGTCCAATAAGGTGTCTTGCACGCTGACGCTTGCTCCTAAAGCATGCGGCGCGGGTCGAACGCGTCGCGCAGCCCGTCACCGACGAAGTTGATCGCCAGCACGGTGAGGAAGATCGCGGCGCCCGGGAACAGGGCCCAGTGCGCGGCGATGTCGAGATAGTCCTTGGCGTCGCGCAGCATCGAGCCCCAGGTCGGAACGTCCGACGGGAAGCCGAGGCCGAGGAACGACAAGGTCGATTCGAAGATGATGGCCGCCGCCACGTCGATCGTGCCGACCACGATCACTGGTCCCAGGGCGTTGGGCAGGATGTGCTGCACCACCTGCCGTACCTTGGAGGCGCCCAACGCGCGAGCCGCCTCGACGAATTCCTTCTCGCGCAACGACAGGAACTGCGCGCGCACCAGCCGCGCCACGGGCATCCAGCGCAGGCCGCCGATCACGATCACGATCAGCACGAAGGCGCCGCCTTCGACGCCCAACACCTTCTTCACGCTGTCGCGGAAGAGGTACATGACCAGCAGCAACAGCGGCAGGGTCGGCAGCGCCAGGAAGAGATCGGTGAGCCACATCAGGGCGGCGTCGACCCAACCGCTCGACATGCCTGCCACCGAACCGATCAGCACGCCGACGGTGAGCGCAACCAGCATGGCGGCGAACCCGACGGCGAGCGAGATCTTCCCGCCGTACATCATGCGCGCCAGCAGGTCCTGGCCGAGATCGTCGGTGCCCAGCGGATGCGCCAGCGACGGGCCCTGCAGCTTGGCGGCGAAATCGATGTCGTTGATCGCCACCGGCCACAGGTAGGGCCCGACCAGCACGCCGAGCACCAGGATCGAGAGCACGATGGCGCCTGTCACCGCCAGCGTATGGCGGCGAAAGCGACGCCAGGTTTCTAGCGCCGGCGAGATCGAGCGCGCCTTGCGAGGCTGAACAGCGACCTGTGCGGTCGCCGGCGCGTCAGCGGAAAGAGATGCGGGGGTCGAGCCAGCCATAGAGGATGTCTGCGATGAGGTTGAAGAGGACGACGAGGCAAGAAATGATGAAGGTGACGCCCATCACGACGGGCGTATCGTTGGCCTGGATCGCTGCGATCAGCAGCGAGCCGATGCCGGGGACGCGGAAGATCTGCTCGGTGACGATGGCGCCGCCGAACACGGCCGGCAGCTGCAAGGCGATCAGCGTGACCACCGGGATCAGGGCGTTGCGCACCACGTGCCGGACGATGACCTTGCGCTCGCCGATGCCCTTGGAGCGTGCGGTCGTCACGTAATCGAGCCGGATCACGTCGAGCACGGACGAGCGCATGAAGCGCACCAAGGTTCCGGCCTGGGCGAGGCCCAGCACCACGACCGGCATGATCGACTGCTTTATGTGCTCGCCATAGAAGGCCCAGCCCTTGGCGTTGATGTCGGCGCGATAGACGAAGGGCAGCCAATCGAGCTGGATGGAGAACACCAGGATCAGCACCAGGCCGGTGAAGAAGGTCGGCAGCGAGAAGCCGATCATGGCGAAGGTGGAGGCGATCTGGTCGAAGATCGAATAGGGCTTGATCGCCGCCAGCACGCCGACCGGAATGGCGACCGAGATGGCGAGGATCTGCGAGGCGCCGATCACGATCAAGGTCACCGGCAGGCGCTGCAGGATCAGCCTGTCGACGTCCATGCGGCTCTGGAAGGAGAAGCCCCAGTCGCCCTGCACCATGGCGCTGAACCAGTGCAGGTAGCGCTGCCACACCGGATCATCGAGGCCGAACTTGGCGCGCAGCGCCATGCGGACCTCGGGCGGGATGGCGGGGTTGGTCGCCAGCTCCTCGAAGGGATCGCCCGGCGCCATGGCGAGGATGCCGAACAGGATGACGCTGATCCCGAGCAGGCTTGGGATGGCGATCAGCAGGCGGCGGATGATGTATTGACGGTTCACGAGATGTCTCTCGAAACTTTTATGCAATTCCGGGGCCGAAGCCCCGGTTTGCAACATTCAGCTGATCACGCGTCCTTGTACCAGTCGGACAGGTCCCAGGTATTGTTGTCCCAGCCGCTGATCGAGTTGTTGAGCTTGAGGCCGGAGGCCGAGACACCGGGCCGGCTGACGACGGGGATGACCACGTAGTTGTTGATCACCATGTTGTTGGCCTCGACGAACATGGCGGCGCGCTTGACCGGGTCGACCTCGGACTGGGCGGCCTTGTAGTTGTCGTCGTAGGCCTTGTTCTGCCAGCGCGTGATGTTGCGGCCCTGCCACTTGTTCTCCTTGGTGGCGGCCTCGTAGGAGGCGAACTGGACCATGAATACTTCCGGGTCCGGCTGCGACATGGTCGTCGTGTACATCTGCAGGTCGCAGTAGAACTTGGTGTAGGTGTCCGGATTGGCGACGTCGGACGAGAAGAACACCGACGCCGTCACCGACTTCAGTTCGATGTCGATGCCGGCCTTCTGGGCGGCCTGCTTGACGATCGCCTGGGTCTTCTGGCGCGGCTGGTTGATCGAGGTCTGGTAGACGAACTTGAGCTTCTTGCCGTCCTTCTCGCGGATGCCGTCGGCCCCCTTCTTCCAGCCGGCCTTCTCCAGGACCTCGTTCGCCTTGTCGACGTTGAACTCGAACTTGGTCGTCTTGGAGACGAAGCGCGCCGGGTTGTTGACGAAGTTCGCCGTCGCAGGACCGGTGCGGCCGTAGATGTGCTTCTCGATCGAATCCTTGTCGACCAGCAGCGAGATGGCCTGGCGCACGGCCGGGTCGCTCAGCGTCGGGTGCTTGGTCTTGAGGCTCGAACGCTCGCCGTCGACCTCGGTCCACGGGTCGGTGGTGTTGAGCTGGATGTGTTCGATGTTACCGCCGGGCGAGATGACGACCTTGCCTTTGCCGCCCTTCTCCAGGCGCGCCAGGATTTCGTCCTCGACCTGCAGGTTCCAGGCGAAGTCGTATTCGCCCGACTGCAGCACGGCGCGCGCCGCAGAGATCGCATCACCGCCGCCCTTCATCTCGATGGCGTCGAAGTAGGGCTTGTTGTTCTCGTAGAAATTCGGGTTGATCACGCCCGCGACCAGGTCGCCCGGCTTGAAGTCCTTGAACATGTAGGGGCCAGTGCCGACCGGCTTCAGGTTGGTCGGCGCCTCGCGCGACTTGGCGCCGCTGTACTCGGCGAACAGGTGCTTGGGAATGATCATGCCGCGCGTGCCGACGAAGGCGTCGGCCCAGAACGGCGTCGCCTTGGCGAACTTCACCATGACCGAGTACTGGTCGATCTTCTCGACCACGCATTCGTTGTAGGAGGCCGCGGTGGTCGCGGCGGTCGCCGGATCCTTGGCGTATTCCCAGTTGAAGACGACGTCGTCGGCGGTGAACGGCTTGCCGTCGTGCCAGGTGACGTTCTGCCGGAGCTTCCACACGGCCGACTTGCCGTCGGCGGCGAGCGTGCCGTCCTCGCGGCCCGGGATCGAGGCGGCGAGCTTGGGCTTCAGGTTGCCGTCGGGATCCCATGCGGCCAGCGGATCGTAGAAGAGGCGGCTGCCGTCCTGGTCCTTGGTGCCGACGGCGAAGTGCGGGTTCAAGAGAGTCGGGCCCTGCCACCACAGGACCTTGAGAAGACCACCGCCACCGCGCTTGGTGGGCTTGTATTGTGATTTCGGTTGGGCGTGCGCCACGCCGGCGATCGCCAGCAGCTGGGTCGCCATCGGTGCGCTGAGGCCGACCGCCATCATTCGTTGTGCGAAGGCTCGTCGCGAAAGTTTCCCATGCTTCACTTCGCCGATCAGGCGGCGCATTTCTTTTTCATTCATGACTGGCTCCCTTGAACCCCTCGAGTCGTTCCCTGTCGCTCTCGCTATCCTGCAAAATGCGTGCAAGTCTCAATCAGAACAGGACGCAACGGTTCCGTCAATGACGGCTGTTGTCATAAGGAGGGGAGATGGCTTGGCTCTATCTTGTATTGGCCGGGGTTTGCGAGATCGGCTGGCCGGTCGGGCTAAAACTCGGCTGGACCGACCAGGGCGCCCGGCCGTGGTGGATCATCTTCGCCGTCGTCGCCATGTCGGCCAGCGGCGCACTGCTTCTGTGGGCGCAGCGCGTCATTCCGATGGGGACGGCGTACGCTGTGTGGACGGGGATCGGCGCGGTCGGCGCGTTCGTGGTGGGCATCCTGGCCTTCGGCGATTCGGCATCGACCATGCGCATCGTCTCGATCGGCCTGATCGTTGCCGGCATCATCGGCCTCAAGCTTGCGTGAACAAGGAGCACGGACCATGCGCATGAAGGACAAGGTGGCCCTGGTGAGCGGCGCGGCCAGCGGCATGGGGGCAGCGACCGCCCGGCTGTTCGCCCGCGAAGGCGCCAAGGTGGTGGTGGCCGACCTCCTGGACAAGGAGGGCGAGGCCGTCGTCGCCGACATCAAGAAGGCGGGCGGCACGGCGACCTACATGCATCTCGACGTCACCGACGAGGCCCAGTGGAAATCCGTGGTCGACAAGACGGTGGCGGCCCATGGCGGCCTCAACGTCCTGGTGAACAATGCCGGCATCTCGGGCTCGGCCGAGCAGGACCTCTATGACACCGCGGCCTGGAACCGGCTGATGGGCATCAACGCCACCGGCGTCTTCCTCGGGATGAAGTACGGTATCGCCGCCATGAAAAAGGCCGGCAACGGCGGATCAGTGATCAACCTGTCGTCGATCTCCGGCATCGTCGGCCAGGGCTATATCCATGTCGGCTACAACGCCTCCAAGGGCGCGGTGCGGCTGATCACCAAGGCGGCGGCGGCACAGCACGGCCGCGACCGCATCCGGGTGAACTCGGTGCATCCCGGCCTGATGCCGCCCATGCGTACTTCGGGCCGCACCGCCGATCCCGAGACCCGCGCCAAGACCTTGAAGGGCGTGCCGATGGGACGCGCCGGCGAGGTCGACGAGGTGGCCTACGCCATCCTGTTCCTGGCGTCGGACGAATCGTCCTACGTCACCGGTGCGGAGATCGTGGTCGACGGCGGCTGGACCGCTGTCTGATGGCTGACCCGAAGAAGCCTGCCACGACCCCCTCCTCGGGCATCGCGCCGTGGCAGGTGCTCGAATCGAAGTACTCCTATCGCGACCGCTGGCTCGCGGTGCGCAGCGACACGGTGCGCGTGCCCAACGGCACGATCCTGTCGCCTTACCACACCATCGAATTCCCCGAGTGGATCTGCGCGATCGCGCTCACGCCCGAGCGCGAGATCGTGCTGATCGAGGAATACCGCCACGGCATCGAGCGCAACTCCTTCGAGCTGCCCTGCGGCACGCCCGACCATGAGGGCGAGAGCGTGCTGGATGCGACCAAGCGCGAGCTGCGCGAGGAGACGGGGTACGCCGCCAAGGAATGGCACGCCCTCGGTTCATCGACCGCCAATACCGCGCGCCAGAACAACCGGGTGCACGCCTTCCTGGCGCTCGACGCCCGCAAGGTCGCCGAGCCCGAGCTCGACGCCGGCGAGGTGATCAGCACCCACCTCGTGCCGTGGGAGCGCTTCCTGGCCAACCTCGCCGACGGCACCCTGGAGATCCCGGGCCTTCACCTCGCCGCCCTGTGGCAGCTGAAAGTCTTCGCCAAGCAGACGCGCGATCCGCGCCTGCTCGCGTTGGGGCTTTAGGCCTCTTGCCGGACCGCGGGCCTCCAGGCCCGCTCATCTCTTGTCTTCCGGACCGCGCGCGTCTCGCGCGCTCATGATTATGAGCGGGCCTGGAGGCCCGCGGTCCGGCAAGACTACGCGGCGCGATAGCGTGCCGCTGCGTGGGATTGGCGGAAGTTCGGCAGCATTGCGAGCCGCGCGCCGGAGAAGGCGTCCCACTGTGCCGCGTCGGGCAGCGGCGGGATGGTGACGGGCTCGCGCCGGTCGAAGCCGACCAGCGCGGCATCGACCAGTTCGTCGACCTCCATGACGCCCGGGATGGTGTTCACGTCGCGGCCGGCATGCGCCCAGATCTCGGTGCGCGTGGCGCCGGGCAGCACGGCCTGCACATAGACGCCGCGCGGACCGAGCTCGCCCTGCAGCGACTGCGACAGGGTCAGCACGAAGGCTTTCGTGGCGGGATAGATGCCGGGAAAGACCTCCGGGGCCAGCGCCAGCACCGAGGCCACGTTGACGATGGCGCCCTCTCCCTCGGCCGCGAGCCGCGGCGCCACGGCGGCGGCGAGCCGCGTCACGGCGGTGACGTTTAGTCGGATGAGCTTGTCCAGCGAGTCGAGATCGGGATCGCTGAAGCCGCCGGGCACCGTCGTGCCGGCATTGTTGATCAGGATGCCGATCCGGCTGTCTTCCTTCAGGTGCGCCTCGACCTTGCCGCGGTCGGCAGAGTCGGTGAGGTCAGCCGCCAGCACCTCGGCGGCGACGCCGGTTTCGCCCTTGAGCCGGGCGGCCAGCGCCTCGAGCTTGGCCCTGTCGCGCGCCACCAGGACGAGATCGTGGCCGCGCCGGGCCAGCCGGTCGGCATAGACGGCGCCGATGCCCGAAGAGGCGCCGGTAACGAGGGCGGTGCGGTTGGCCATTGTGAACTCCTGTTCGGATGACGGTCGTCATATATTGACTTTGATGACGATCGTCATATATAATTTCCACAGGCATCGGTGAGGGAATTTCATGCGGGTCAGCCGGGAAAAGGCGGCGGAGAATCGCCGGCGCATCGTCGAGGCGGCGGCGCGGCTGTTCCGCGACGACGGCTTCGACGGCGTGGGCGTCGACGCCATCATGAAGGAGGCTCGCCTCACCCACGGCGGCTTCTACGGCCATTTCGCCTCCAAGGACGCGCTGATGGCGGAAGCGATGGCGCACGCCCTCGATCGCAGCACGGCGTGGCAGGAGCGGCTCGGCAGCCTGTCCGAGCTGGTGGCCGGCTACCTGTCCGACCGCCATCGCGCCGACCGCGCCAATGGCTGCGCCGTGGCCGCGCTCGGCGCCGACGTCGCCCGCCAGAGCCCGGCGTTGCGCAAGACGCTGACGGCGGGGGTGCGCCAGCAGATCGGCCGCATCGTCTCCCTGCTGCGGCGCGGCACGCCAGCCGCCCGCCGGCGGCGCGCCATAGCCACCTATGCCGGCATGGTGGGCGCGCTCACGCTCGCACGCGCGGTCGACGATCCGGCGCTGGCGCGGGAAATCCTTGCTGCGGCAAGGGACGCTTTCGGCAAGGAAACGTCCTAGGACAACACGCCTCTTTCATCCGGCGCGCGTTCGTGGCTAGCTAGGGCCATGATTCGCAGACGCTCCGACCAGGGCTGGCGCGCGGCGGCATTGGCCGCGGCGCTGTTTGCGATCACGCTGAATTTCCTGCAGCCGCTGGCCCATGCCGCCCTGATGCGCAGCGGCGCGCCGGCCACCACCTGGGCGGCGGTGTGCCTGCCGAGTGCACAGCAGGGCGACGACCAGCATCCGGCCACGGCCGGCACGATGCACGAATGCTGCCTGGGCCTCGCCCATGCACCGACGCTCGCCGAGCCGTCGGCGGCGTTCGTCGCCGTCGACCGCCTGCCGGAAAGCGTCCGGCCGCTCGAGACGGCCGAGGCTCTCACGCCCGTCGGCATCCGCGACGGACCCAGCCAACCGCGAGCGCCACCCCTCTCCATCTGACGCCTGAAACCGCGACGCGCTTTGCCGTGCGTCGCGTTCGTTCGTTCGTTGGGGAGTTTGGTCATGTCATCCGTTCGCGCGGCGCGTATCGCGGTATTCGCGGGCATCGCATCGATACCGTCGCTGGCTGCGGCCCAGGACACGCCGCCGCCCGTCAACCTGCCGCCCATCACCGTCAGCGCCGGCCGCGGCTCGGCACTGGACAAGCTCGGCGGCCGAGACGGCGGACGCCTCCGATCATCCTCTGCTCGTCGCCAACAAGCAGCGCGCCTACCTGTCGTGGCTCACCAAGAACGAGGGCTACCGCCTGATCCCACTGGGAGACCAGCCATGAGACTGCCGATCTTCCTGGCCTTGCTGCTCGGCCTCGCCTGGTTCGGAACGGCCAACGCCGATCCTCTGCCGTTCGAACGGGGAAGCTGGGCCAAGCTGCGCACGGCCCACGCCGGTCAGCCGACGGTCATCCACTTCTGGGGGCTCACCTGCGCGCCCTGCCTGGTGGAGATGCCGCAATGGGCGGCGCTCAAGAAGGCCCGACCCGACATGCGCCTGGTGCTGATCGCCGCCGACCCGATGCCGCAGGATCCCGAGCGCCTCGACACAGCCCTGGCGCGTTTCGGTCTCGACGCGACCGAGAGCTGGTCCTTCACCGACCGCTTCTACGAGCGCCTGCGCTACGAGATCGACCCGGCCTGGGCCGGCGAGCTGCCGCGCACGGTCATGATCGACCGCGAGGGCAAGGCGACGGTCCTGCCCGGCGTCGCCGACCTCGCCCAGGTCCGCCAATGGCTCGACGCCCAATCCAAGTCTCATTGAGGAGCATGTCATGTTCATCCGAATCCTTCCGCTGATCGCCGCCGCGGCGCTCTTCGCCTCGCCAGCGTGGGCGCAGGACTACAAACTCGCCTCGCTGGAAATCAGCCAGCCGTGGACGCGCGCCACGGCGCCAACCGCCAAGGCCGGCGGCGGCTACGTCACCATCACCAACAAGGGCACGACACCCGACCGCCTGATCGCGGCGCGCAGCGGCGTGTCCGACAAGGTCGAGATCCACGAGATGAAGATGGATGGCAACGTCATGCGCATGCGCGAGCTCGACAAGGGCCTGGAGATCCCGCCGGGCGCAACCGTCGAGCTGAAGCCCGGCGGATTTCACATCATGTTCATGGAGCTCAAGGCGCCATTCGCCAAGGACGCCAAGGTCCCGGTGACCCTGGTGTTCGAGAAGGCCGGCAGCATCGATGTCGAGCTGCTGGTGCAGGCGGTGGGTGCCCCGCCCCCTGTCCAACATAGGCAATAGACTAGCCATGGTTGTATAAACGCCCTAATACTATCGGCTAAGAATAGACCAAAGGCGTTTGCATGACCCAATCAAAGTATCTCATTGAAGGGCGCTTGCAGCAGATACTCGCGGCCATCCAGTGTATGGGGGCCTATCGATCCTATCGCATGACACCCGGCGATTGGGCCCAGATCATCGGCTATTCAGATAGACCAACCGACTGGGAGGCTGTCTTTAGAGATCACCCGGAGCTGTTTCGCGAGTCGCCTTCAAAGCGGGGCCAATTCGCTCTTGTCTATCGTAGAGCACTCCTGCGTTTGGAGGACGATGGGCGCCCCCCTCTTCACGATACTCAAATCAATGCGCTAATCGACCTAGCACTCCGACTTCACGCTGTCGCTAACGGCGTAGATCTTCACCAGCATACGATCGATAGAAGCCCTGTCGGCCAAGGACATCTCGGCTCGCAACCAGAATACCCGGCCTTCATATGCCATGACTCGCGCGACAATGCGGCGATCGCTGTGCCGCTCGCCCTTGAAATGCAGCGCATCGGTTGCCCTGTGCGGAGCGACGAATTTTCGCTTACCATCGGCGATAGTCTCTGCGATTCGATTGAGAAAGGCCTAGGACACTGCAGGAAATGCATTCTTGTGATTACGCCGAACCTACTTGGAGAAGGAGGTTGGGCGAAGCATGAGTATGACAAGATCTTTTCGCGCGAGCTGGTTGAAGAGAAACGTTTGATTCTGCAAGTATGGCACAAGGTAACAAATGCGGACGTCAGAGCTTACTCGCCTCTGCTTGCGGATGCAGTTCCCTTTCGGTGGTCGCTTGGAATTGAATATTTGGCCGCGAAGCTGAAGGCTTTGATTCATGGACCGTAGGCTTTGCATCTTGCGCACTCGTCTGCACTCAAGCGCTCCCAGACTACGAAAAGTGACAGCTTGTCCGAAAGTGCGTCGGCGACTTTAGATCAAGTAGAAAATCAGCGATTGAGCCACGCAATCTTTAGCTGAACGTAAAGACTTTCAGAGCGACCGCTACCGACAAAAGAATATTTATGATGGTCAAAGACGGGCCCACCCACCAACGCCAGTCCTGTTTCTGGGTCACAGCCCTTTGATGGAGGTCACGCGCAACATCGATGAGCATTTTGACAACTTCGGCCGAAAGAGGGGCGCGGTTCTTGCCTTTGAAGCCCGCGTGATCGAAACCTTCAGTGGCTCTTCTGAAGAGAAGTCCGTACTCACCTTCGTGCTCGATAGAGCGTCGGAAGAGTTCCGGATGCTCGTCGAAAACCTGACGCCAGCGGTCAGCCATGTCGGCGCTTCCCGAAATAAGTTCTGCCCAGTCCGACGGAGTCCGGCGGTATAGCCTGTACGTTGACGTTGCTTGTATGGCCGCAATGACTTCCCCAAGTCGTCCAGCCTTCAGATAGTTCATATTCATCGCACCCTCGTGCAACCACCACGTGTGTAAAGCAAATTGTGAACAATCTTCAAATAAATGTCCATTGGACAGGTCAAGCCACAGCCACCGGCCGCAAGCCGGCACCTGCCGGCGGCAGCTAATTGGCGACGCATCTGACGGCTCTGCTCAGGTGGGTCGAGGGACAGCTGGAAACCGGCGGCTAAATGGGAAGCCGAGCGAGATGTGACGGTCCCATCCGGCTTCGTTGTCGGAGCTGCCGTTGAAGGACGAGCCTGTCGTTCAAAAAACGCTGCTGGCTTCGGAGGCCAAGCGCGAGGACGTGCGCCGGGCGCGTGAGCGGAAGATGCCGCCAATCGCCCATGCGCGAGGGAGATGACACGCGCTTACCGTGGCCGGCGAGACGCCGGCGGTAGTGGCGATCTCCTTGCCCGGCATGCGCTGACGACGCAGGCTTGCAATGCGCTCGATCACTTCCGCGGGCGTCGGCTGGCGCAGCCGCTTGCGCCGAGAGCTGCGATCCTGCAAGCCGACCATGCCTTCCTGCTTAAGCAATCGCGTCATTTGCGGCCTGTGCGAGGGCACCGTCTGCGGCTTTACTGGCCGCCTATAGCGTTTGCCCACTAACAATCAATCTGGCCAAACGCTCTCGACCGTGCGACGTCAGGCACACAATCTTATGGATATCCATTTGGCTCTCCCAAGGATCAGCTGACGTCTCGACAACATCAGCTTCCTCGGCCTGAGCCGGATGGACAACTTATTGAAAGCTCACAGCTAGACTGGGGAGCTACATCGCTTGCAGCAGCACCCAGGCGATCATCGCCATGCCGATCACCGACACGAACCAGACGAGCGTGCGCAGCCAGGGGATGCCGGCCACGTAGATCACCGCATAGGCGAGCCGGCCCCAGAAGAAGATCATGGCGCCCATCGCCGTCATGGCGTTGGCCTTGCCCGAGACGGCCGCGATCAGCACCAGGGCCGCGAACAGCACCAGGTTCTCGATCATGTTGAGATGGGCTCGCCGCGCGCGGCCGGCCCATCCGGCGAACTCGGGCAGACCTTCGCGGTTGCCGGCCAAGGTCGGCAGGCTGACCTGCTGGTTGGCGCCGGTGGCGGCGATCAGCACCTGCACGAAGCAGAGAATGGTCGAGAACAGAAGATACTTCAGGTCGGGTGACATGGGCGTTTCTCCCCCTCCTTTATTCAGGCTCGTCTATTTGGTCCCGAACAGGCGGTCGCCCGCATCGCCCAGGCCGGGGACAATATACCCGTGATCGTTGAGCTTGGCATCGATCGCCGCCGCGAACACCGGCACG
>JAKFVH010000211.1 GCA_021732285.1 Reyranella sp.
ATCATCCAGTTGGCGAGGTCGCCGTTCTCGGCCACTTCCATGGCGCCCAGGATCGAGAGATCGATGTGGCCGCCGCGGATCATGCCGAAGCTGTCGGCCGAGGAGAAATACGACGTGCCCTTGAGCTCGGTCACGGTCTGCTTGCCGGCATTGATGATGTCGGGGTCGACCTCGTTGTCGAGCGGGAAGGGGCCGACGCCCATCATGCCGTTCTCGCTCTGCAGCGTGATGTCGACATCCTCGGGCACGTAATTGGAGACCAGGGTCGGGATGCCGATGCCGAGGTTGACGTAGAAGCCGTCCTTCAGTTCCTTGGCGGCGCGCGCCGCCATCTGTTCGCGGGTCCAGGCCATCGTTGTCTCCTAAGCCTTGCGAATGGTGCGTTGCTCGATCTTCTTGTCGTAGGGCGCACCGCAGATGATGCGCTTCACGAAGATGCCGGGTGTGTGGACGTGGTCGGGATCGATGGCGCCCACCGGCACCAGCTCCTCGACCTCGGCGACGCAGAGTTTCGCGGCCGTCGCCATCATCGGATTGAAGTTTCGCGCCGCCTTGCGATAGACGAGGTTGCCCGCGGCATCGCCCTTCCACGCCTTCACCAGCGCCAGATCGCCGAACAGGCCGCGCTCCATGACGTATTCATGACCGTCGAACACCTTGGTCTCCTTGCCCTTGGCGACCTCGGTGCCGACACCGGTCTTGGTGTAGAAGGCGGGGATGCCCGCGCCGCCGGCGCGGCAGCGCTCGGCCAGGGTGCCCTGCGGGTTGAACTCGATCTCGAGCTTTCCTTCCAGGTACAGCTTGGCGAAGGTCTTGTTCTCGCCGACGTAGGACGAGATCATCTTTTTCACCTGCCCGGTCTCAAGCAGCAGGCCCAGCCCCTCGCCGTCGATGCCGGCGTTGTTGCTGACACAGGTGAGGCTTTTCACCCCCGAATCGCGCACGGCGTGAATGAGCTTGTCGGGGATGCCGACCAGCCCGAAGCCGCCGCACATCACCATCATGCCGTCGTGCAGCACGCCCTCGAGCGCCGACTTGGCATCCTTGTAGACCTTGTTCGCCATTACCCCATCCTTCTTCCTCCCCGCGCTTGGCGCGGGGTGGTGTCGCCGTCATACGGCGACGGAGGGGTCATGGGCAACTGCCTACGCCAGCAAAAGCAGCTGTCGCGTCAATTCTCCATCGGCGTCGCGCAACTCGTGTGTAATGGTGAAATGGTCGGCGCCCGCGACAGGGATCAGCGCCCCGGGCAGATGCTCGGCCGCCCGCTTCTCGTGCAGCGCCCGGCTGTCGGCGACCAGCGGCGGCAATTCGGCCGTGCCGTAGGTGATGGCGAGCGGCTTTTTGATCATCGGCAGCCGGAGCGGCGAGAGGGTCGCGAGCTCGGTGTCGGTGAACTGCATCTTGTCATTGAGGTAGGTGTCGCGGATCGGGCCCAGCTCGAACACGCCCGACACGGCGAGGCCGGCGCTGACGCGCTTGTGGCCAAGGCACTGCGCCGTGAGATGCCCGCCGGCCGACCAGCCCGACAGAACGACCTTGCCGTTGATGCCGTGCGCGGCGCCATTGGCCGCCAGCCAATCGAGCGCGGCATTTATCTCGGCCACGATATCCGTGAGCGAGGCGTCGGGCGCCAGCGTGTAGCCGGGCAGGGCCGCGGACCAGCCGTGAGCGTAGACGCCGGCAATCAGGCTCGCGAACTGGTCGCGGCTATTCCTCTGCCAGTAGCCGCCATGGATGAACACCAGGCAGGGCGCGTTGGCATCCTTGGCGGGGAAGAGGTCCCAGGCGTTGCGCTCCTTGGGCCCGTAGCGCAGGTCGAGGTGCTTGGGGTGCGCCTTGCGGAAGGCTTCGGAGGCCGCGATGCGTGCCGCGTTCAGCTCGGCGCTGTTCTTCACGGCGTCGCTGTTGTTGTATGCCGCGTCGCGCTCGGCCTTGGTCATCATTCCCCAGTGCATGCGGCACCCCCGTTGATCGATACGAGGGACGATATATATACTCATATAGATGATCACAATCGCCAACGCCCGAGCCGAAAAGGCCGCTCGAAAGCTGGCCAAGAAGCTACGCACCACCATTACGGATGCGGTGGCCGTGGCCTGCGAGCGTCTGCTCGATGAGCAGGAAGCTGCCACCGCCATCCTGGGCAAGCGCCGAGGTGAGAACATCGACCGGATGTGGGCTGAACTGCGACGACGCGGCATGCTCAAGGGCACGCCCGAGGAACGCGCACGATTGGCCGACCATCGGGACCTGTACGGGCCAGACGGCCTGCCCCGATGAGCGACATCGCGGTCGATACTTCCGCCCTCGTCGAACTCATGATCAAAGGTCCGCAGGCGAATGTCGTGCGGGAAGTAATGACTGGCGCGGGCCAGGCCCTCGTTACCCCTGTTGCCCGCCTCGAAACGGTGATGGTGCTGCTGGGCCGCTTCGGGTGGGAGAGGACGACTTTCGACCGCGAATGGCGGGGACTGGCATTGCAAGAGGTGCCGGTGGACTCCGCGATGAGCGAGCTCGCCATCGACGCCTTCGAGTTGTGGGGCAAGGGTCGCGCCAAGGCGGCGCTGAACTTCGGCGACTGCTTTTCCTACGCGCTTGCGAAGGCGCGCAACCTGCCACTGCTGTGTGTCGGCAACGACTTCAGCCAAACAGATCTTCAAACGCTGTAGGACGTCTCCATCCTTCAGGCCTTCGGAAGCGCAAGTTAGGCGCGCTTGGCTTCAGCCGTCGTCAGCGGCTGCGGCAGCCGCGACAGCATCTCCTTCGGCACCACCTGCCAGAAGCGCTCGACCTCGCGGTTCCAGTCGTTCAGCAGACGCGCGCCCAACGGCGACTTGGTCTCGGCGACGTGCTCTTCGACCAGCGCCTTCAGCACATCCTCCCAATGCGGATGGTCGATGCGCTGCCAAGTCACCGTCTCGGGATTGACCTTGAGGGTGAAGACGTCGTCGGGGTCGTAGACGAAGGCCATGCCGCCGGTCATGCCGGCCGCGAAGTTGACGCCGAGCCCGCCCAGGATCACGGCGGTGCCGCCCGTCATATATTCGCAGCCGTTGCTGCCCACGCCCTCGACCACGGTGTCGGCGCCCGAGTTGCGCACGGCAAAGCGCTCGCCGGCGCGGCCGCAGGCGAAGAGCTTGCCCGCCGTGGCGCCGTACAGGACGGTGTTGCCGATGATGGCGTTGTCCTGCGGCACCAGCGGGCTCGAGATCGTCGGCCTGACCACGATGGTGCCGCCGCTCAGCCCCTTGCCGACATAGTCGTTGGCGTCGCCGAACACTTCGAGCTTCATGCCTTGCACCGCAAAGGCGCCGAGCGACTGGCCGGCCGTGCCGCGCAGCCGCACCGTCACGGTGTCGGGCTGCAGCTCGGCCATGCCGTACTTGCGCGTGATCATGGCGGCAAGGCGCGTGCCCACCGCGCGGTGGGTGTTCCGCACGCTGTACTGCAGCTGCATCTTCTCGCGGTGGGTGAACAGCGGCTGGGCGTCGCGGATCATCTGGGCGTCCAGCGTATCGGGCACCTCGTTGCGGCCCTCGACCGTGCAATGCACGGTCTCGCGCCCGCCGTCGGCCCGCGTCAGCAGCGGATTGAGATCGAGGTCGTCGAGATAGCGCGCGCCGCGGCTCACCTGCTTCAGCAGGTCCGAGCGGCCGACCACTTCCAGCAGCGAGCGATAGCCCAGCTGCGCCAGGATGGTGCGCACCTCCTCGGCGATGAAGCTGAAGAGGTTGACTACCTTCTCCGGCGAGCCGTCGAACTTGGCGCGCAGCTTGGGATCCTGGGTGCACACGCCGACCGGGCAGGTGTTGGAATGGCACTGCCGCACCATGATGCAGCCCATGGCGATCAGCGAGGCCGTGCCGATGCCGTACTCCTCGGCGCCCAGCATGGCCGCGACCACGACGTCGCGGCCGGTCTTGATGCCGCCGTCGGTGCGCAGCAGCACCTTGTCGCGCAGGCGATTGAGCGTCAGCACCTGGTGGGTCTCCGACAGCCCCATCTCCCACGGGATGCCGGCATACTTGATGCTGGTCTGCGGCGAGGCGCCCGTGCCGCCCGAGTGACCGGACACCAGGATCACGTCGGCCTTGGCCTTGGCGACGCCGGCCGCGATGGTGCCGATGCCGGACCGCGCCACCAACTTGACGGTGACCCGCGCCTCGGGGTTGATCTGCTTCAGGTCGTAGATCAGCTGCGCCAGATCCTCGATCGAGTAGATGTCGTGATGCGGCGGCGGGCTTATAAGCGTCACGCCCGGCGTCGAATGACGCAGCTTGGCGATCATCTCGCTGACCTTGAGGCCCGGCAGCTGGCCGCCCTCGCCGGGCTTGGCGCCCTGGGCGACCTTGATCTCGAGCTCGCGGCAGTTGTTGAGATACTCCGCCGTGACGCCGAAGCGGCCCGACGCCACCTGCTTGATGGCCGACGAGGCGTTGTCGCCGTTGGAGCGCGGCCGATAGCGCGCCGGATCCTCGCCGCCTTCGCCGGAGTCCGACTTCGCGCCGATGCGGTTCATGGCGATGGACAGCGTCTCGTGCGCCTCCGGACCCAGCGCGCCCAGCGAGATGCCGGGCGCGACCAGGCGCTTGCGCAGCTCGGTGATGGACTCGACCTCGTCGAGGGGAATGGGCTGGCGGTCGGTCTTGAAGTCCAGCAGGTCGCGCAGGTTTATAGGCGGCAGGCGCCGCACCTCGGTGCTGTAGCGCCGGTACTTCTCGTAGGACTCGGTGGCCACCGCGTCCTGCAGCATGTGTATGAGGTTGCCCTCGAAATTGTGCCGGTCGCCGCCGCGCCGCATCTTGTAGAAGCCGCCGATCGGCAGCGCGATCACGTCCTCGTCGAAGGCGCGCTGATGCTGCTCGGCGATCTTCTCCTGCACGCCGCGCAGGCCGATGCCGGAGATGCGCGAGGGCATGCCGGGGAAGAACTCCTGGACCAGCGAGCGGGAGAGCCCGACGGCCTCGAAGTTGCAGCCGCCGCGGTAGGACGACAGCACCGAGATGCCCATCTTGGACATGACTTTCAGCAGGCCCTCGTCCAGCGCCTTCTTGTAGTTGGCCAGGCACTGCCCGAGCGTGAGCTTGCCGAACAGGCCGCGCTTGTGGCGGGCGGCGATGGTTTCCTCGGCGAGGTAGGGGTTCACCGTGGTGGCGCCGACGCCGATGATGACGGCGGCATAGTGCACGTCCAGGCACTCGGCCGAGCGCACGTTGAGCGAAATGAAGGTTCGGAGCGACTGGCGCACCAGATACGAATGGACGCCACCCGCCGCCATGATCATGGGCAGCGCCGCCCGCTCGGCGTCGACATTGGCGTCGGTCAGCACGACGTGCAGGCAGCCCGAGCGCACGCCGTCCTCGGCTTCCTTGCAGATGCGGTCGAAGGCCTGGCGCATGGCCTCTTGCCCGCCCCTGGCATCGAAGGTGCAGTCGATGCGGCAGGCGGTCTCGCCCATGTACTTGCGCATCGCCTCGAACTCGGCGTTGAGCACGATGGGCGACTGCAGCGACAGCATCTCGCTCTGCTCGGGGCTCTCGTCGAGGATGTTGCCGAGGTTGCCGAGTCGCGTGCGGATCGTCATCACGTTGCGCTCGCGCAAGCTATCGATCGGCGGGTTGGTGACCTGGCTGAAGTTCTGGCGGAAGTAGTGGTGCATGCCGCGATAGGTGTCCGACAGCACCGCGAGCGGCGCGTCGTCACCCATCGAGCCCACGGCTTCCTTGCCGTCCTCGACCATGGGATGGAGGATCATCTCCAGGTCTTCGATCGACCAGCCGACGGAAAACTGCCGGCGGCGCAATTCGTCGGCCGGGAAATGCTCGGCGGCGGGCTCGTCCTGCTTGATCAGCGAATCGAGCTCGACGGTGCGCGTCGTCCACTGGGCATAGTCGTGGGTGTCGGCGAGCATGTCCTTCAGCTCGCGGTCCTTGAAGAGCTGCGGGGCGTCCATGTCGACGGCCAGCATCTCGCCCGGACCCAAGCGGCCCTTCTCGACGATCTTGCCTTCGTCCTGTGGCACCATGCCGGCCTCGGAGCCGGCGATCAGCAGCTCGTCCGACGTGCGCACGTAGCGCATGGGGCGCAGCCCATTGCGGTCCATGCCGACCAGCGCCCACTTGCCGGCGACGGCGGCGATCGCGGCCGGCCCGTCCCACGGCTCCATGACGCCGTTCACGTAGTTGTACATCGCCCGGTGCTTGGCCGGCACGTTGGGGTTCGAGGACGAGGCCTCGGGGATCATCATCAGCTTGACCATCGGCAGGTTGCGATGGCCGCGCACCAGCAGCTCGAACACGTTGTCGAGCGCCGAGGAATCCGAGGCCTCGGGCTGGATGATGGGCTTCAGGTCCTCGATCGCGCGGCCGAAGCCGTCGTGCTCGAGGCGCGCCTCGTGGCTCTTCATCCAGTTGACGTTGCCCAGGATGGTGTTGATCTCGCCGTTGTGCGCCAGCACGCGGAACGGCTGGGCGAGCTTCCATTGCGGGAAGGTGTTGGTCGAATAGCGCTGGTGGAAGATGGCGAAGCGCGAGGTGAAGCGCTCGTCGAGCAGGTCGGGGTAGAAGGCCGACAGATGCTCGGCCAGGAACATGCCCTTGTAGACGACCGAGCGGCAGGAGAGCGAGCAGACGTAGAACTCGCCGATATTCTCGGCGATCGCTGCCTTCTCCATGCGCCGGCGCAGGATGTAGAGCTGCTTCTCGAACTCGCGGTTGTCGAGCTGGGGGGTGCCGCGGCCGATCAGGATCTGCTCGATCTCGGGCCGCGTGGCATTGGCCTTCTCGCCGATCACCGAGATGTCGACCGGCACCTGGCGCCAGCCCAGGATGGTGTGGCCAAAGCGCAGGATCTCGGTCTCGACGATGATGCGGCAGCGCTCCTGCGCACCCAAGTCGGTGCGCGGCAGGAACACCATGCCGACGGCGATGCGGCCGGCCTCGGGGTCCTGGCCGCTCGAATCGCGCACGTGGTCCTTGAAGAAGTCCTGCGGGATCTCGACGTGGATGCCCGCGCCATCGCCGGTCTTGCCGTCGGCGTCGACGGCGCCGCGATGCCACACCGCCTTCAAGGCATCGATGCCCGCCACCACGACATCACGGCGTCGCTTGCCGTCCAGCGCCACGACCAGGCCGACGCCGCAGGAATCCATCTCCCGGGCGGGATTGTAGCCGTAGGCGTCGGTCAGGCGGGCGGTGCCGTTCTTGTAGTCGCGGATGAAGTCTTGTGCGGACATGACGAAATTCCCTTTCCGTCATTTCGACCGGAGCGCCGAAGGCGCGTAGTGGAGGGACCTTGTCTTCCTATGAACAGGTCCCTCCGCTCCTCCGCGCTGCGCGAGGCTCCGGTCGGGATGACGGTATTTGATCAATCGGAGAAAAGCTTCCCGGCCTCGGCCCAGTTCTCTTTCTTGATGTCGGTGATGATGATCTGCACCGCGTCCGGCGTGCAGCCGAGCGCGCGGCAGGTGCCCTCGGTCAGCTCCTTCGCGAGTTTTCGGCGCTGCTCGGTGGTGCGGCCTTCGAACATCTGGACGTTGATCATCGGCATTGCTGTTTCTCCCGTGTCAGTTTTTGTGGTCGATCGTCACGTGGCCCGGCTGTTGGGCGACGCGCGCCATCCAGCCATTGACCTGCGGATAGTTGTCGAGATTGAAGCCGCCCTCGCCGGCGACGTGGGTGTAGGCATAGAGCGCGATGTCGGCGAGACCGTACTGGCCGCCGACGAAGAACTGGTGACGTCCGAGATGCTGCTCCATGACACCGAGCGCGGCATAGCCCTTCTCCATGCGGCCCGGCAGCTCCATCTCCTGCAGCGGGCTGACCTTGGGCAAAAAATGCTTCCAGAAGCGCACCGTCGCGATGAACGGCTCGTGGCTGTACTGCTCGAAGAACATCCATTGCAGCGTCTCGGCGCGCGCCCGGCGGTCGGCCGGCGCAAGCTTGGTGCCCTCGGCCAGGTACCAGACGATGGCGTTCGATTCGAAAAGATGGCTGCCGTCGTCGAGCTGCAAGGTCGGGATGCGGCCGTTGGGATTCTTGGTCAAGAACTCCGGCGTGCGCGTCTCGCCCTTCAGGATGTCGCGTTCGATCAGCTTGTAGGGCAGGCCGAGATGGGCCAGCACCAGACGCACCTTGTAGCCGTTGCCCGATCCCATGAAGTCATAGAGCGTCATCATGGTCGTTCACTCCGCGGCAATGGCGACCGCGGCAGTGGCCTTTTTAGCGAGATAGGTGTGGATGCGCTCAGCGGCGTCGCGGCCGTCGCGTACGGCCCACACGACCAGCGAGGCGCCGCGCACGATGTCGCCGGCGGCAAACACGCCGTCGAGGTTGGTCATCATGCTCTTCCAGTCGATCTTGAGCGTGCCCCAGCCGGTGACGCCGAGATCGGCGTCGAGCATCGCCCGCAGATCCTCGGGATCGAAGCCCAGCGCCTTCAGCACCAGGTCGGCATGGATGTTGGTGTGGGAGTTGGGGAGTTCCTGCGGCGTCTGGCGGCCGGTCGAGTCGGGCATGCCGAGATGGATGCGCACCGCCCGCACATGGCTGACATGGTCCTTGCCCAAAAAGCCCTGCGGGGCGGACAGCCACACGAACTCGACGCCTTCTTCCTCGGCGTGCTTCACCTCGCGCTGCGAACCCGGCATGTTGGCGCGGTCGCGGCGATACAGGCACTTCACCGACTTCGCCCCCTGGCGCACCGCCGTGCGCACGCAGTCCATGGCCGTGTCGCCGCCGCCGATCACCACGACATTCTTGCCCTTGGCGTTGAGCGCACCGGAGTCGAAGTCGCCGACCTTGTCGCCGAGACCATTGCGGTTGGACGCCGTGAGATAGTCGAGCGCGGCGACGATGCCCTTCACGCCGACGCCGGGTGCCGCGATGTCGCGTGCCTTGTAGACGCCGGTCGCGATCAGCACCGCGGCGTGCCGCTGGCGCAATTCTTCCATCGTGACGTCACGGCCGACTTCGCAGTTCAGCTCGAATGTGACCTTGGAGTCGCGCAGGAGCTTTTCGCGCCGCTGCACGATGTCCTTCTCGAGCTTGAAGTTGGGAATGCCGTAGATCAGCAGACCACCGACGCGGTCGTAGCGGTCGTAGACCGTGACCTGATAGCCCTTGCGCCGCAGCTGCTCGGCCGTCGCCAAACCCGCCGGTCCGGCGCCGACGATGCCGACGCTTTCGGGTCGTTCGCGGCGCGGCTTGATCGGCTGCACCCAGCCCTGGTTCCAGGCGGTGTCGGTGATGAACTTCTCGACCGAGCCGATGGTGACCGATTCAAAACCCTTCTCGATGACGCAGTTGCCTTCGCACAGGCGATCCTGCGGGCAGATGCGGCCGCAAATCTCCGGGAAGTTGTTGGTGGCGGAGGAGAGCTCGTAGGCCTCCTCGAGCCGGCCCTCGGCGGTGAGCTTCAGCCAGTCGGGGATGTTGTTGTGCAGCGGGCAATGGATCTGACAAAACGGCACGCCGCATTGCGAGCAGCGCGCCGCCTGCTCGGCCGCCTTTTCCCGCGCGTAGTTTGCGTAGATTTCGTCGAAGTCGCGCCGGCGCTCGGCCGCCGGGCGCTTGTCCGGCATGGCTTGGGGCGTGGCGACGAACTTCAGCATCCTTTCGGACATGACGACATCCATCCAACCGGCTGTGTAATTTTATTACGCAAGAAGCGCGCCGATCGCGCTAATGCTGCGTTGTTGGCCGCAATTGAGCACCGTCGGAAAGATAAGTCAATAGATATGACCTATTTTTCCGAGGATCGATTCGGAGATCAGCAGAAATTTGGCGGCGAGCTTCGCCCACGCCGAGATTGGTTACGAATTAGGACTAATAGTTGGAGGCGCAAAAGGTTGCCGTGGGTCCGCTCTTTCGAGCTTTCAGGCCGGGGCGTGGTGGTTGTAGCGGCCGCCGACGCGGAAGCGGTCGAGGTAGGTCGGCAGGATCACCTCGGCGGCGGTCGGCGTGATGCCGAGGTCGGCCAGAGTCTTGGCACCACCACGCACGACATTGTCGGTGGTCAGGAGATCGACCTGGTCGTGGGTGAGCGGCGGCACGGGCAGGAACTCGGCGAACCAGCCCGCGATCTTCATCAGGCCGGCCGGCACGCCGATGATCGGCTTGTCGCGGCCGATCTCGCGCAGGGTCAGCGCCGCGATCTCGCGGTAGGTGTAGACGCGCGGGCCGCCCAGTTCGAACACGCTTTTCGCCGTGTCGGGCCGCGCCAGCACGGCGGCCGCCGCGGCGCCGACGTCGCCCGCGAACACCGGCTGCACGTGCGCGCGGCCGTTGCCGACGACGGGCATGAACGGCGCCTGCGTGGCGATCTTGGCGAGGCGGTTGAACATGGCGTCGTCGGGCCCGAAGACCACGCTGGGCCGCAGGATCGTGGCGCTGTCGAAGGCGCCGATGATGGCGTCCTCGGCTTCGACCTTGGACTGGATGTAGCGGTTCTTCGAGCTGCGGCTTTCCGCGCCGATGCCCGACATATGGACCAGCCGCGACACGCCCGCGGCGCGCGCCGCCTCGGCGATCGCCCGCGCGCCGTCGACATGGACCGCGCGATAGCGCTGGCGGCCGCGCTGGAAGGGAATGCCCGCGGCGTTGATCACGGCATCGCTGCCTTTAACGGCGGCGGCCACCGAGTCGGGCATGCGGAGATTGGCCCGCATCAGGGTGATCTGGCCGACGTCGCCCGCGGTCTTGAGCGGCTCGGCAAGCTCGATGCGCCGGCAGGCCACGCGGATCAGATAGCCCTGCGGGGCGAGCGCCCGAACGATCGCCCGGCCGACAAAGCCCGAGCCGCCGAAAACCGTGACCTGCTTGATGTTCATGGGATGGTGCCTATAGCCCATTGCGGGCCGCGCGCAAGGTTGACATCGGGCCGCCCGGCCCTTAACTCACCGCCCTCACTGCCCGCATGCCGTGCCCAGGTGGCGGAATTGGTAGACGCACTAGTTTCAGGTACTAGCGCCGCGAGGCGTGGAAGTTCGAGTCTTCTCCTGGGCACCATGCGAGGCACTGCCGAATGACGATCACCCTGCATCGCGGGGATCTCCCCGCCGACCTGTCGCTCGGCAACGTCGTGGCCGTCGACACCGAGACCATGGGTCTCAATCCCCATCGCGACCGGCTGTGCCTGGTCCAGCTCTCGGCCGGCGACGGTAACGCCCATTTGGTGCAGATTCCACGAGGCCCGGTGAAGGCGCTGCGGCTGGCGGCCCTGATCGCCGATCCCAAGGTGCTAAAACTCTTTCATTTCGGCCGTTTCGACATCGCCATGCTCGAGCATGCTCTGGGCGTGCGCTGCGAGCCGGTCTATTGCACCAAGATCGCGGCCCGCCTGGTCCGCACCTTCACCGACCGCTGGGGCCTGAAAGACCTGTGCAAGGAGCTTTTGGGCGTCGACCTCTCCAAGCAGCAGCAGACCTCCGACTGGGGCGCCGATACGCTCAGCGAAGAACAGCTGGCCTATGCGGCCTCCGATGTGCTGCATTTGCATGCGCTCAGGGCCAAGCTCGATGCACTTCTGGCCCGCGAAGGCCGCACCGAGATGGCGGAGGCCGCCTTCCGCTTCCTGCCCACCCGGGCCCGCCTGGACGTGGCCGGCTGGCCGGAGGTCGACATCTTCGAGCACTAAAAGGAGCTTGATCTCAGACTTGGCATGGTTTTTGCTTAGACCCGTGTAACGGGGAGGTCTAACAGACCTTCAGGGTGGGGGTACATGCGTATCGGTCCGAGTCTCATCCTGGCTTCGCGCCAGACCCTGGCAATGACGCCGCAGCTTCAGCAGGCGATCAAGCTGCTGCAGTTCTCGCATCTCGAGCTCGCCGCCTTCATCCAACAGGAACTCGAAAAGAACCCGCTGCTCGCCGAGGGCCAGGCCGACGACGGTCCGATCGCCGAGCAGGACGCTCCCATCATCGACGCGCCCTCCGACACCGCCGAGGCGCTGGCTGCCGCCGCGCCCGCTTTGGCCGATGCCGACGAGCGCTGGACGCGCGAGCATGCCGACCGCGGCGGCGATGGGGCCGCGAGCCGCGTCGGCCAGCGCGACGATGCCCCCAGCGCCCTCGATTTCGTCTCCGAGCGGCCGCGCTCGCTCGCCGTCCATGTGCTGGAGCAGATCGAGCTGATGTTCGCCGATGCCGCCGAGCGCCGCATTGCGCTAAAACTTGCCGAAGGTCTCGACGAGGCGGGCTACTGCCGCCTCGATGCGCCGGCTGTCGCCGAGGCGTGCTGCGTCGGCCTCGACGTGGTCGAAGCGGTGTGGACCAGGCTGCGCCAGATCGAGCCCGCCGGCCTGTTCGCGCGCACTGTCGCCGAGTGCCTGGGCGCGCAGCTCGCCGAACGCAATCGTCTCGATCCGGCGATGAAGGCGCTGCTCGACAATCTCGACCTGGTGGCCGCGGGCGAGCTAGGACAGCTGCGTCGCCGCTGCGGCGTCGACGACGAGGATCTGCGCGAGATGCTGTCGGAGCTGCGCACCCTCGATCCGCGCCCCGGACAGGCCTTCGACTACGAGCCCATCCAGCCGGTCGCGCCCGATCTCTTCCTGCGCCCGGCCAAGGATGCCGACACCGGCGAGGAGGGCTGGCACATCGAGCTCAACACCGATGCGCTGCCCAAGGTGCTGGTCGACCGCAACTACCACGCCACGCTGATGAAGGGCGCGCGCGCCAAGCCCGACCGCGACTTCGTCGCCGAGCGCTTCCAGTCGGCCAACTGGCTGGTCAAGACTCTCGAGCAGCGCGCCACCACCATCCTCAAGGTCGCGCGCGAGATCGTGCGCCAGCAGGACGGCTTCTTCCGCCATGGCGTCAGCGCGCTGCGTCCGCTGGTGCTGCGCGACATCGCCATTGCCACCGAGCTGCACGAGAGCACGGTGAGCCGCGTCACCTCCAACAAGTACATCGCCACGCCGCGCGGCATCTTCGAGCTGAAATATTTCTTCACCTCGGCGCTGCCGGCGCGCACGCCGGGCGTCGTCGTGTCGTCCGAATCGGTGCGCTCGCGCATCCGTCATCTGGTCGGCGGCGAAAGCTCCGGCGCGCCACTGTCGGACGATCGCATCGTCGATCTCCTGAAGGGCGAGGGCATCGAGATCGCCCGTCGCACCGTCGCCAAGTATCGCGAGGCCATGCGCATCCCCTCGTCGGCCGAGCGCCGCCGCCTCGGCCGTCTCGGCATGGGCCGCAGCCTGCCGTCACCGCTTCCTGGCGCTGCCGTTGCGGCACAAGCTCTGACCGGCCCCGCCGACTGAGACCACTTCGGGGTCGCCCAAGGAGCGGCTTGACCCGGTCGGACGAGGCGCCTATAGGGGCGCCTTCGCGCGCCGGGCGAGTTTTGGCCCTTGTTCGCTAACCTGTTGGTGACATTGTGGAAATTGCCGATTTGCTGACCGGTCCGGACGCCGTTCTGGCCAGCGTGAAAGCGTCCGGCAAGAAAGCTTTGTTGGCAGAGTTGGCGGCCCGCGCCGCTTCGATGCACAAGCTCGACGAACGCCGCTTGTTCGACCGCCTGCTGGAGCGCGAGCGGCTCGGCTCGACCGGCATCGGCGGCGGCATCGCCATCCCGCACGGCCGCATGACCACCCTCAGCGAGCCGCGCGGCCTGTTCGCCCGGCTCGCCCATCCGATCGATTTCGATTCGATCGACGAGCGGCCGGTCGACATCGTCTTCCTGCTGGTCGCGCCCGAGGGTGCGGGCGCCGACCATCTCAAGGCGTTGGCGCGCGTTTCGCGCCTGCTGCGCGATCGCAGCCTGGTCGAGAAGCTGCGCGCCACCGAGAGCGCCGACGCGCTCTACGCTCTACTGGTCGAATCAGTCCAGACTCAAAGCGCTGCTTAGTGCACCAGCGCCGGCTCGAGATCGTGCTGGCGGATCATCGCCTGTGCGAGCTCGACCGAGGGCGCGGCGGCCATCGGCTTGCCGTCGGCTGAGAAGATGCCGATGGCGTGCGCGCCGTCGGGAAGGCTGATGGCCTTCACGTAGGCGATCTGCTGGGCACCGAGGCTCAGGAAGGCTTCGTCGGCGAGGGGCGTGAAAGTCTGCTCGTTTTCCATGGCTACCTCCTTGGCAGCGTCAACCAGCGTCCGTCAGCGGGGCTGAACACGACGCGAGGTGATGTCGATGGCGTTGCTGGCACCGCTGCCGGCATCGCCGGCCTCGATGCGAATCCTGCGGATGCGCGGCTCCTGGACCGGCCGCACGAGGTCGATCGACAGCAGCCCGTTGTCGAGCCGCGCGCCCGTCACCTCGATGCCCTCGGCCAGCATGAACGCGCGCTGGAACTGACGCGCGGCGATGCCGCGATGAAGGAAGACGCGATCACTGTCGTCGCTCTGCTTGCCGCGCACCGTCAACTGGCTCTCGACCAGCTCGATGGCGAGGTCGTCGGACGTGAAGCCCGCGACCGCGAGCGTGATGCGCAGGCCGTTCTCGCCGATCCGCTCGATATTGTAGGGGGGATAGCCCTCCGCGCTCTTGGCCAACCGATCGAGCGTACGCTCCAGTTGATCGAAGCCCAGCAGCAGGGGCGAATTGAACATCGACACACGGCTCATAGAACTCTCCTCCGAGGAGCGAGCGTCCAGGAATCCATTAAGGCCTTCCCTTGCGGTGAATCTGGGGTGCCGGGAAGGCGGTTCAAGGGGCTTTCCGGGGCCATCGCCATGGCCATCCGGGTGGGCTAAAATAGTCACACCTCTCAACTGCCCGGTGGGAAATGCCGGCGGGCCAAAGAACAGAAACAGATGACGCTGGTTGCTTCAGACGTCCGTCGACCGGGTGAGCCTTTGGTGGCCGGTACCCGTACGCCTCGCTCCGTCCCCGCCCGCCCGATCAAGGCCAAAGGTGGCGAAAACCGTGGATTTGGCCGCTGGCTGCTCGAATCCGGCCTCTATTCGCTGACCCTGGGCTACGGCTCGCCGCGCTCCTTTTTCGCCGTGGCGCCCGACAGCTGGCCCGGCGATCCCGCGATCGGCCAGCGTCTGATCATGGGCGAGCTTTTGGCCCGCGGCAGCGCCGGCCCCGTGGCGCCCGACTCTGACGACCCACCGTGGCGCCGCCCCGGCGCGCCCGCCCTGTGGGTCGATGCCCTGAACGGCTTCGGCTGGCTGCGCGACCTGCGCGATTGCGGCGACCCGTCGGCGGCGGCCCTTGCCGTCCGCCTGGTCGACGACTGGTCCGAGCGAGAGGGCCGCTGGTCGTCCGTCACCTGGAAGCGCGAGGTGCTGGCCGAGCGCATCGTCTCGTGGATCCGCCACTACGACTGGCTGGCGACCGCGGCCGACCCGGGCTTCTCCGCCCGCTTCGTGTTCTCGCTCGCCCGCCAGCGCACCCATCTCAGGCGCGCGCTCCGCACCGGCCTCGTTGGCCACGAGGCCGTCGCCGCCTTGAAGGCGCTGATCTTCGTCGACCTCGCTTTCCTGCGCGACGGCAAGGCCTTCGAGAAGAACCTCGAGCAGACGCTGTCGCGGCTCGCCAAGTTCGTGAAGCGCTACGTGCTGCACGACGGCATCGTGGCCGAGCGCGCGCCGCACCTGCAGCTCGCGGTGCTGCGCCATCTGATCGACGTGCGCTCGGCGCTGGGCTCGGCCGAACGCCGCGCCCCGGCCGAGATCCTGGCCGCCATCGACCGCATGGCGCCCTTGCTGCGCTTCTTTCGCCACGGCGACGGCGGGCTCGCTTTGTTCAACGGCGCCTGGGAGGCCGATCGCACCCTGATCGACCTGGTGCTGGCGCGCTCGGGCTCGAGCGAGAGCGCGCCGACCATGGCATTGGCCTCGGGCTTCCAGCGGCTGGCCGCCGGCACCTCGCTGGTGATCACCGACGCCGGCAGCCCGCCCGGCCGCGGCATGGACGGCATCGCCCATGCCGGCACGCTCTCCTTCGAGATGAGCGCGGCGCACGAGCGCCTGATCGTCAATTGCGGCACCTATCCCGGCGCGCCGCGCGACTGGCGGCACTTCATGCGCTACACGGCGGCGCATTCGACGGCCGTGGTCGACGACACCAACTCGAGCGAGATCACCGACCACGGCGCGCTGGAGTATCGCGCCGGCAACGTCGTGGTCGACCGCGCCGACAATGACGGCGCGCAGTGGCTCGACATGATGCATGACGGCTACCGCTCGCTCTACGGTATCATCCATCGCCGCCGTCTGTGGCTGTCGGCCGATGGCGGCGACCTGCGCGGCGAGGACACTTTTACCGGCCCCGAAGGCCGCCCCGTGAGCGCGCCGGACAAGCGCTTCATCGTGCGCTTCCACCTGCATCCGGCGGTCAAGGCGACCCTGGCGCAAAGCGGCCAGGCGGTGCTGATGCGCCTGCCGAGCGGCCGCGGCTGGCGCCTGCGCGCCTCGGGCGCGGGCATCGGCCTCGCCGAAAGCATCTATCTCGGCGAAGAGGGCCGCGTGCGCCGCACCGAGCAGATCGTGCTCGTCGGCCAAGTGCCGCTCGAGGGCAGCACCGTGAAGTGGGCGCTGACCCGGATGGAAGGCTAAGGGAGCGCGGGCCTCTGGCCCGCTCATGCTCTTCGCTGGGGGCGCGCCACTCCAGTGGCGCGTCTTCTCATGCTCTTCTGGACCGCGCGCATCCTGCGCGCTCATGAATCATGAGCGAGCTGGAAGCTCGCGGTCCGGAAGACCATGACGCGCCACTGGAGTGGCGCGCCCC
>JAKFVH010000213.1 GCA_021732285.1 Reyranella sp.
CACGATCAAGATCGAGAAGGTCACCGTCGAGGAGGCCGACTTCGATCGCATGAAGGACACCGGCAAGAAGGACGAGGTCCCGCTCTTCGCCAAGATCAAGATCGAGGGCATGACGGGCGACGATGATCTCAGCGGCATGCTCGAGAGCTTCGGGATCCCCAAGGCGCCGGTCGACCTGGCGCTGGATTACCGGCTCAACCCGTCGGCCAAGGTCCTGACCATATCGAAGCTGGAAATAGGCCTGCAGGGCCAGGGCAGCCTGTCGCTCGCCATGGTCCTCGACGGCGTCAGCGACAAGGCGAGCGAAGCGGCCGGCGCCAAGGACACCGCCAGCCTGCGCTCGGCGTCGCTGGTCTATACCGATGTCGGGCTGCTGTCGCAGCTGGTGCCCGCCGTCGCCAAGCAGCAGGGCATGGCGGCCGACGCGATGATCGCCATGGCGGTGGCCCCGATCGGCGCCTTCGCCGTCGGCAAGGGAGCGGGCACGGTGAAGGCGCTGGACGGCCTTGCCTCCTTCATCACCGACTGGAAGAAGCCGAAGGGTCCGATCACCATCTCGGTCACCCCGGCCAAGAGTGCCTCGCTCGGCGATCTCGACAAGATCGAGGAGCCCAACGCGCTCACCGACATCTTCGGCCTGAAAGTCGAGTATGCCGGCACGCGGGCCGGCGCGGCCGGCGGCGTTGGCGCCTCGGGTGGCCAGGCTGCCGCGGCTGCCCCACCGGCGGCCGACAAGACGATGACCGGCGCCGAGGCCTGGCTGACGCTGATCGGCAACACGGTGACCGGCAAGGTCGATGGCAAGGTGATCTTCGAGTACTACCGCAAGGACGGCACGCTGGGCCTGCTGGAAGACAGCGAGATCACCAAGGGCAAGTGGTCGCTCGAGGGCGAGCGGGTCTGCTTCAAGTATCCCGACGAGGACAAGGACTGCCAGACGATCAGCCGGACCGGCGACGAGGTCACCTTCAAGCGCAAGGACAAGACCGGCTACAAGCTCAAGGTCCTCGAGGGCAACCCGAAGAACCTCTGAGTCTTCTGGACCGCGAGCTTCCAGCTCGCTCAAATGGGAGCGCGGACCTCCGGTCCGCATCATGATCATGAGCGGACCAGAGGTCCGCGCTCCCAAGAAGATTATGAGCGAGCTGGAAGCTCGCGGTCCGGAAGACGATGAAATCTCGCTTCGCAGGACGGTTCGAGCGCCGCTTCCTTCACCCCTAGCCTCCCGGTTCGCGCTACAGTCGCGGCCGGGAGGTGAGGCATGACCGATCAAGAGGCCGGCCGCGTCCGCGATTTCGTGGGCTACGGACGCCATCCGCCCGACCCCAAGTGGCCGGGCGGCGCGCATGTCGCGGTCAATTTCGTCATCAACTACGAGGAAGGCGGCGAGCGCTCGGTGCCCGACGGCGATCCGGCGAGCGAAGTCGCCCTGACCGAAGGCTCGACCGCCAGCTTCACCGGCCGCGACCTCGGCGCCGAGAGCATGTTCGAGTATGGCAGCCGCGCGGGCTTCTGGCGGCTCCATCGCATGTTCACCAGGCGCAAGCTCCCCTGCACGGTATTCGCCATCGCTCGCGCGCTCGAGCGCAATCCCGAGGCTTGCGCCGCCATGCGCGAGGCGGGCTGGGACGTGGCCGGCCACGGCTACAAGTGGGAAATGCACGCCACCATGGCGCCGGACTACGAGAAGAAGCAGATCGAGCTCGCGACCGAGAGCATCACCCGCACCATCGGCACGCGGCCGGCCGGCTGGTACAGCCGCTACGCGCCCTCGATGCAGACGCGGAACTTTCTGCTCGATGCCGGCTACGAGTACGACAGCGACACCTACGACGACGAGTTGCCCTACTGGCTGAAGGTGGGTTCGCGCACCCAGCTGATCGTGCCCTACTCCATCACCCACAACGACGTGCGCTTCGCCCGCCAGGGCATGACGTCGGGCGACGAGTATCTCGCCTACATCAAGAACGCCGTGCAGTGCGTGCTGGAGGAGGATCCGCCGCGCATGCTGAGCTTCGGCCTGCACAACCGCATCATCGGCCATCCCGGCCGGGCGCTGGGGCTCGCACGGGTGCTCGACTGGCTGGCCGCCCAGCCGCACGTCTGGATCGCCCGCCGCATCGACATCGCACGGCATTTCAAGCAGGTGCATCCTGCGAAATGAACTGACATTCCTCCCCAGCGAAGCTGGGGAGGTGGCGGCGTCATACGCCGACGGAGGGGTCATGGGCATCGGTGTCGTCGCCCATGACCCCTCCACCCGCTTCGCGGGCACCTCCCCACGCGTAGCGTGGGGAGGAAAGCAGCATTAGGAGGAAACACCCATGACCATCCGCCGCCCGCTCGACGGCATGCTCGTCCTCGATCTCGGGCAGATCTACAACGGGCCCTACTGCGGCCTGATGCTGGGCTTCATGGGCGCGCGCGTGCTCAAGATCGAGCCGCCGGAGGGCGACGTCGTGCGCCGGCGCAAGCGCGAGATCGAGCCGTGGCCGCTGGTCATGCTGAACTCCAACAAGGAGTCGGTGGTGCTCGACCTCAAGCAGCCACGTGGCAAGGCGATCTTCCTCGAGCTGGTGAAGCAGGCCGACGTCGTGATCGAGAACTTCGCCGTCGGCGTCATGGACCGGCTGGGGCTGGGCTACGACGTGCTGAGCAAGCTCAATCCGAAGCTGGTCTATGGCGGCAGCTCGGGCTTCGGCCTCGACGGGCCCTATCGCGACCTCGCCGCCATGGACGTCACCGTCCAGGCGATGACGGGCATCATGAACTCGACCGGCCAGCCGGATGGCCCGCCGACCAAGGCGGGCGCCGCCGTCTGCGACTTCCTGGCGGGCATCCATCTCTGTGCCGGTATTCTGGGCGCGCTGGTGCAGCGCGAACGCACCGGGCAGGGCCAGCGCGTCGAGGTGGCAATGCACGAGGCCGGCACCATTGCGCTCGCTTCGGCCTTGGGCGCCATCATGGACGGCGACACCGACGTGCCGGAGCGCACCGGCAACCGCCATCCCGCGCTCGCCATGGCGCCGTACAACACCTATTTCTGCACCGACGGCTACGTCGCGATCTTCACCGCGGCCGAGCGGCATTGGCAATCGATGTGCAAGCTCTTGAACCGGCCCGACCTCGCCACCAACCTCGACTTCACCAGCACGATTGGGCGAGCGAAGAACATGGCGGAGATCGACGACATCGTCGGCGCCTGGACGATCAGCCGCTCCAAGGACGAGGTGGTACAGCTCCTGAACGAGGCGCATGTGCCGTGCGCGCCGGTGAAGACGGCGCGCGAGGTCTCGCGCGATCCGCATCTCGAGGCGCGCGGCTTCTGGGTCGACATCGACCATCCGCGCCGCGGCAAGACGCGCGTGCCGATCTCGCCCATCCGCCTGCATACCGGCGGCAAGTCGGAGATCAGGAGCCCGGCGCCGACCTTGGGGCAGCATACGGAGAAGGTGCTGGCGGAGCTTTTGGGGCTGAAGGCGGCGGAGCTGGCAAAGCTGCGCGCGGAGCACGTCACGGAGCCGGTGACGGAGCGGAAGGTCCAAAAATAACCGTCATCCCAACCGGAGCCGCGCGTAGCGCGGCGTAATGGAGGGACCTGTTCTGTGGCGCCGGTTAGAAGAGTAGGTCCCTCGACTACGCCGCCCTCCGGGCGGCTTCGCTCGGGATGACGGTTAGGCGCGCTCGCGGATATCCGAGAACTTAATCTTCAGCGACTTCTCGGCGATGTAGCCCAGCTCCCAGGCGTTGCGCGCCAGAAAGACCGGCGAGCCGTCGCGGTCCTCGGACATGCCGCCGCGGTTGGCGGCCATGAAGGCTTCGAGGTCGGCCTTGCTCTCGGCCGAGATCCAGCGCGCGGTCTCGAAGGGCGCGGGCTCGAGGTCGATCTTGACCTGGTACTCGGCCTCGACGCGGGTTTTCAGCACGTCGAGCTGCAGCTCGCCGACCACGCCCACGATGTGGTCACCGCCGATCACGCGGCGGAACACCTGGGTGACGCCCTCCTCGGCGAGATCTTCCAGAGCGCGCTTGAGCTGCTTGGACTTCATCGGATCTTCCAGCCGCACGCGGCGCAGGATCTCGGGCGCGAAGTTGGGGATGCCGACGATCTTGATCGTCTCACCCTCGGTCAGGGTGTCACCGACCCGCAGCACGCCGTGGTTGGGCACGCCGATGATGTCGCCGGGCCACGCCTCGTCGACGATCTCGCGCTCGCGGGCGAAGAACAGGATCGGCGAATTCACCGACAGCGTCTTGCCGGTGCCCATCTGCGTCAGCTTCATGCCGCGGCGGAACTTGCCGCTGCACAGGCGCAGGAAGGCGATGCGGTCGCGATGGTTGGGGTCCATGTTGGCCTGGACCTTGAAGACGAAGCCCGTGACCTTGGGTTCGGTCGGCTCGATCGCGCGCGGCTCGGCCGGCTGCGGGCGCGGCGGCGGCGCCCAGGCGGCCAGCGCGTCCAGAAGCTCGCGGACGCCGAAATTGTTGTAGGCGCTGCCGAAGAACACCGGGGTGAGATGCCCGGCGCGGTAGGACTCCATGTCGAAGGCCGGGTAGCCGGCGCGCACCAGCTCGACCTCTTCGGCGAGCTTGGGATCGTCGATGCTGTAGTTCTCGATGATCTCGCCGATGCGGGCACGGTCGCTCGAATCGAACACCAGCATGCGGTTGTTCGCGAGATCATAAGTGCCCTTGAAGGCCTGGCCCGAACCGGTGGGCCAGGTCATGGGCGCCACATCGAGCGCCAGGGTGGAGGCGATCTCGTCCAGAAGCTCGATCGGGTCCTTGGCCTCGCGGTCGAGCTTGTTGATGAAGGTGACGATCGGCACGTCGCGCAGGCGGCAGATCTCGAACAGCTTGCGGGTGCGCGCCTCGATGCCCTTGGCGGCGTCGATCACCATCACCGCCGAATCGACCGCGGTCAGCGTGCGGTAGGTGTCCTCGGAAAAGTCCTCGTGGCCCGGCGTGTCGAGAAGATTGAACACCGCGCCGCCGTACTCGAAATGCATCACCGAGGTGGTGACCGAGATGCCGCGCTGCTGCTCGATCTTCATCCAGTCCGAGCGTGCGCGCCTGGCCTCGCCGCGCGCCTTGACCGCGCCCGCGACATGGATGGCGCCGCCGAACAGCAGCAGCTTCTCGGTCAGAGTCGTCTTGCCGGCGTCGGGATGGGAGATGATCGCGAACGTGCGCCTGAGGCCGGCCGGATGGCCGGCCAGGCGGGAGTCGAGATCGGAGACGACGGCGGAATCAGGCACTTTCTGCGGACCTTCGAGGGGTGCGAGGGGGTAGCGGACCAGCCCTGCGGCGTCAACCCAACACCGGGTCGCCAGATCGCATCGATGTCACAACGGCGCCTATTTCACGCGTGCTAGCGGTTTTGCCGGGTGAACAGTGGGACAGGGTGGATGGCAATTCCCTCGGCGGAATCGGCCTTTGCGCCGGGCGTGAGCGCCCGGCGCCGGCTCGCCACGTCCCTGCGCCAGGTCCGAGCGCCAATGCTGCTTCTGCTGGTGTCGAGCGGACTGCCCGTGCTGGCCGCGGCCTGGGCCGTGCTGTCGCCGCCGGTGATGCTGTCGAAGGCGATGACGCAGGACCTGCTGTTCAACCTGTCGGGCGCCTGGCACGTCTATTCCGGGCATGTCGCGCATGTCGATTTCCACGATGCGTCGGGCCGGCTGAGCTTCCTGCTGACGGCGCTCGGCTTCCATCTTCTTGGGGTTACGCCTTTCGCCTTTCTGGTCAACGTCGCGATCATGAGCGTGGCGTTGTTCGTGGCAGCCTTCCTGGCCGCGATGCGGCGCCTGCCCCTGCTGCCGGCCGTCCTCTTCGTGGTGTTTACAAGCCTGCTCGCCCTGATGCCGGCGAATGTCGGGGACCGGCCCGAACACTATACCTTCGCGATGTCCTACAATCGCTACGGCTGGAGCACCTACAGCATCCTGGCGCTGATCCTGTTCGTGCCGCCACGCGCGGAACAGAATCGCACTTGGATCGACATCGCCGTCGCCGGCGGCCTTCTGGCGGCGATGTTCTATCTCAAGATCACTTACTTCGCCGCGGGCCTCGCCACGCTGGGCTTTGCCATGCTGCTCCATCCTCATGTCGGCCGCCACTGGCGGGCGTGGCTCGTGGTCGGCGCCCTGCTGGTCCTCAATGCGCTGGCGCCGCACAATCAGCCGTACCTGGCCGACATCCTGGGCTGGGCGACCAGCGGCGCCGTGCGCAAGGCGGCGACCCTGCACTTCAACAACTTCGTCGCGGCAATCGACCAGTACGGACCGTATCTCGCCGCCGTCGCGGTGGGCCTGTGGCTGTGGTGGTCGGGACGGGCGACGTTCCGCTTGCCGCTGACGCTCGTCTTCCTGCTGGTCATGTCGCTGCTGCTGCTGTCGCAGAACTCGCAGGCCGCGGGCATGCCATCGGCCATCGTCGTGCTGTTCGTGCTCTACGACCGGCTGCGCACCGCCTTCTCTTCCCTCGACAATCGCGACGTCGCGCCGTGGCTGCTGACGCTGCTGCTGTTTCCGCTGTTTGCGATCAGCGGCTACGCCACGAGCATCGCGGGCTACTATGCCTACGCCCGCGACGGACGCGGCGTGCACGTCGTCGAGCGCACGAACCTGCGCGGGCTTGGCGTGCCGGAGGGCCCGCGCGGCACGTTCCTGAGTTTCTCGCACCGCTTCGATTACCCATCGCGGCCTGCGGACGCGCCGGCCCAGCCGCTCTACCAGCTTTCGGATTACGAGTACGTGCTGGTGCTCATGGACGCGGCGGACATGCTCAGGGGCCGCCAACCCGGCGGCATCGCCCTGCTGGACAGCGTCAACCCCCTGCCCTTCATGCTGGGCATCGAGCCCGCGCGCGGCGCGAACCTGTGGTCGACGTGGAGTGCGCCGAAGCGGCCAGCCGGCGAGTACCTGGCCGGCGCGCGTTACGTCCTGGTTCCGAAATTCCCGACCAGCCCGCAATGGACCGGCGACCTGGTCCACCTCTATGGCGGTTACCTGGACAAGCACTTCCGCCGGACCGCCGAGACGCAGTCCTGGATCCTGCTCGTCCGCTCCGATCCCCAAGGGCATATTTAGCGGCGGAAGGAGCGCCCCATGGCCGCAGCCGATGCCCGCTATCTCAACCCGCCAGGCCTGATGGATGCCCGCCGGTTCTTCAGCCAGGTCGTGGTGGCGCCGCGCGGCACGACGGTCTACGTTGCCGGCCAGACCGGGTTTCGCGCCGACCGGTCGATCGCGCCCACCAAGGAAGGCCAGATGGTCCAGGCCTTCGAGAACGTGAAGATCGCGCTCGAAGCCGCTGAGGCGCGCATGGACCAGGTGGTGTCGATGACCGTGTACATCGTCGGCTACAGCGAAGCCGACCTCGAACCGCTGGCGCGGCTGACGGCGGAATACTTCCCGCCGGATCGGCGGCCGGCGAGCACGCTCGTGCCGGTGCCCCGGCTGGCGCGCGACGAGCTCTTGTTCGAGGTCACCATGACGGCGGCGATTCCTCACGCCTGATCACGCGCGTTGCGCCGCCAGGATTTCGCGAACACGCGGCAGATGCTCGCGTCCCCAGTAGAGGTCGCCATCGGGGAAGAGGAAACTCGGCACGCCGAACACGCCCTTGGCTTCGGCGGCGTCCTGCACCGCCTTCAGCTCGCGCGGGCCCTCGGCCTCCGCGAAGGCAGCAAAGCCCGCCCCGTCGACGCCGGCGCGCTTGAGCACATCGGCAAGGGCGGCGGGGCTTTCGATGTCGAGATCGTGCTTCCAGAACCGCTCGAACACCTCGTCGTTGTAGGCGCGGAAGATGTCGTGCCGCTTGGCGTACAGGAGCCCGATGCCGGCCAGCGAAGAGTTCCAGATCTTGCGCGTGCCGCGGATGGTGAGCCCGACCCGGTTGGCCTCGCGCCGCACGTCCATGTAGCTGTACTTCACCCGGCGCCATTGGTGGGCGTTACGGTCCTGCTCGAGGACGCGGCCCTCGGTGTCGACCTTGGCGCTGCCGAGATAGGCGGGAATGTCGAGGATGTAGGGCAGCCAGTCGATCACGGCGCCGGTTTCCTGCTCCAGCCGATAGGCCGGCTCCTTGGCCAGATAGGCGTAGGGGCTCTTGTAGTCGATGTAGAGCGTCAGGGTTTTAGCCGGCATGGCGGGCAGCCTAGCACAGCGTTCCTCCCCACCGTCTTCGGTGGGGCGTGGCTCTTTTGGCCGCGAAGCGGCCAAAACGCCTGGTCCGCGAAGCGGACGGAGGGGTCATGACCCCTCCGTCGCCGTATGACGGCGACACCTCCCCAACTGCGTTGGGGAGGAAGCTCAGAGGCCGAACCGCTTCTTCGCGTCCTCGCGCAGCTCGGTTTTGCGGATCTTGCCCGACTCGGTCATCGGGAAGGCGTCGATGAACACCACGTGGCGCGGCAGCTTGAAGCTCGCGACCTTGCCGCGGCAATGGTCCAGCACATCCTCGGCAACGAGCACGGCTTCCGCCCTGCACTGGACATAGGCCACGGCGACCTCGCCCAGGCGCTCGTCGGGCAGGCCGACCACGGCGACCTGCTGCACGGCGGGATGCTCCAGCAGCAGGCCCTCGGTCTCCATCGGATCGACGTTCTCGCCGCCGACCTTCAACATGTCCTTGTAGCGGCCGAGAAAGCGCAGGCAGCCGTCGGCCAGCCACATCGCCGCGTCGCCGGTGCGGAACCAGCCGTCAGGGGTGAAGGCGGCGGCAGTCTCGGCAGGCTTGCGGTAGTACTCTTTCATCACCGTCCGGCCGCGCACCTGCAACTCGCCGGCGACGCCCGGCCCCAGCACCGCGCCGCTGCCGTCATCGACGATGCGCAGCTCGAAGCCCGGACCCGGCCAGCCCGACGCCTCGCTGCGACGCGTCTCGTCGTCGTCGAGCGAGGACAGCGACGCACCGAGCCAGGTCTCGGTCATGCCGAAGCCTGAGAGGTTTTTTAACGGCGCCAGCGCCCTCATGCCGCGGCGCACGACGGGCGTGGCGCTCAGCATACCGGCGGCGAAGATCCCCGTGCGCAGGCTTCTAAGATCGCGCGGCCGCGCCTCCTGCGCCTCGGCGAGGCCCTTCATGTGGGCCTCGAAGCCGTGGACGATGGTGACGCGCTCCTTCTCGATCAGGTCGAGGCTCTCGGCCGGATCGAAGCCAAGGGTCACGATCTGACGGGCGCCGGTGACCAGCGACATCCACGCTCCTTCCGACAGGCCGAAGGCGTGGAACAGCGGCAGGTAGTTCAGGATCGTATCGTCGGAGGTGATGGCCATCAGGCGGCTGCGTTCCTCGACGTTCTCGATCAGGTCGTGCGTGCGCACCACGCCCTTGGGAAAGCCGGTCGTGCCCGAGGTGTACATGATGAAGGCCGTGTTGGCGGGGTCGACGGCGCGGGCGCGCGCCGCCAGGTCGTCGGTCGAGACCTTGGCCGCCGGTCCGGCCAGCGCCGCCCAGTCGACGGTTCCCGCTTGCGGCGCCTCACCCAGCAGGATCACGCGTCGCAGCATCGGGAAGCGCGGGTCGCGCACGGCCGCGCCGGCTGCGGGCAGCGTCACGGCCTCGCGCACCAAGGCGGCATAGTCGACGGGGCCGGAGCGATCGTGGGCGATCAGGACGCTCGAATCGGATTGCGCCAGTACATAGGCGAGATCGCGCGAACGGAACCGCGTATTGATCGGCACCAGCACCGCGCCGATCTTCTGGACGGCGAAGGCGATGAAGATCCAGTCGTCGCAGTTGTTGAGCCATAACGCGACGTGCTCGCCATGGCCGACACCCGCCGCGATCAGGCGGCGTGCCTCCTCGTCGATGCGCGCCGCGATCTCGCGAAAGGTGTAGCGCGAGGCGCCGAAGACGAGACCTTCGCGGGCCGGCAGACGGGCCGCGATATCGTCCGCGAGATCGCCGAAGCGGCGTTGGCGTTTGGCCATCATGCAGCGTACTCCCTCATGCCGCGGTTCCGCCCCATTTCAGCCGCGAAGCGCGCACAACCGGGCGACAAAGCCTCAATCCGGTCGAAAAAACCGCCAACGGTGCATCCCATAATTTCACCAGTAGCTTACGGCGCAACGCTCATCCTCGAGCTGCGTTGGCAGGCGGAGGGCGTTGAAATGCCCGACAATGCGAACCGAAGCGGAGCGTGTGTCATGGATCGTTTTGCCCTCGAGAGCAGTCTGCGCGTCGCGAACGCGCGTGTCGCGGCTGGACGTTGGGCCTTGCTGGAGCAGCGTGTGCAGATCCGCGAACTCGAGCAGTGCGGCCTCGATGCATCGCTGGCCAGGGCATTGCTGCGGATCTACGAACAGTCGCAGGCGGCGAGCATCGTGGATCGCAATCGCCTGTACCATGCAATGACGAGCCCGGCGGCCGCCGCGCCGTCGCCCGTCGATTACGACGATCGCGGTCTCTTCGACGCCGACGACGACATCTGTTTCCAGCAGGCGGCATAGCCGTCAGGGATTGCTGCGGCGCTTCAAGGCGCGCAGGTCGATGATGTCCGGCAACCCGCGCGGATCGATGCCGCCGGGATAGATGTTGTGCTTCTGGATCTTCTGCGTGCCTGTCGTCGGCAGGCTCTGCACGATATGGATCCAGCCCGGCGCCTTGTAGTAGGCGAGACGCTCGTTGCAATGCTGGAACAGCGCCGCCGCCGCGTCCTTCTCCGCCAGCGCGCGCTTCAACACCACGCAGGCCAGCACCTCCTCGTCGCGCAGTTCGTCCAGCACCGCCATCACCGCCGCCTGCTGCACGTCGGGATGAGTGAGCAGGATCGCCTCGATCTCGGCCGCCGCGATGTTCTCGCCCGAGCGGCGGATGATGTTCTTCTTGCGCTCGACGAAATGCAGCATGCCGTCGGACCCCCGCCACACCACGTCGCCGGTGTGGAACCAGCCGCCCTGCCAGGCGGCTTCGGTGGCTGCGTCGTCCTTGAGGTAGCCGGAAAAGCAGCCGCGGCGCGGTGTTGCCGCCGAGTGGCGCACCAGCAATTCGCCGGGCCGGTCGCCGTCGACGTCGTGCCCCTCGTCGTCGACGACGCGGACGTCGACGCCCGGTACGGCGCGACCGAAGGCGCGCGTGCCGACCTGGCGCGGCTCGACGGTGTCGCCCAGCACGCGCACCATCTCGGTCATGCCCCACAGCTCGATCATGGGAAAGCCGAAGCGCTTCTCGAACGCCGCATGCAGCTCGGGCTCGATGCCGGCGCCGATGCCGAAGCGGACCTTGTGTCGCCGCTCGTGCGCGCCGGGCGGCAGTTTCAGCAGCACGGGCGCGATGACGCCGAGATAGTGGACGACGGTGGCGCCGGTCTCGGCCACCTCGCGCCACCAGTACTGGGCATGGAAGCGGTCGGGCTGGATCTGGCAGCCGCCCGTCAGGATGGCGCCCATCAGGGAAACGACGCCGGCATTGGCATGATAGAGCGGCAGGGGATTGTAGATGCGGTCCTGCCCCCGGCGCAGGCCGGCCGCGCCGCCGAGTGCGGCGTACCAGGCGCCGGACGCCACCTCGTAGCCGTGCGACAGCACGCAGCCCTTGGGCCGGCCGGTCGTGCCCGAGGTGTAGAGGATGCTGGCCGGAGTCTCGGGGACCGGCTTGAAGTCGCGCGCCGGTCGCGACGCCGGCGCCAGGGCATCGGCGAAGCTCTCCGCCACGGCAACAGAAGGTCGATGAGCGCTCTCGGCCAGCGCCGCGTCGATCGACGCCCGCCGGCTGTCGAGCGTCAGGACGAGATCGGGCTCGCTGTGATCGACCAGATAGGCGATCTCGGCGGCGCGGTAGTCCGGATTTATGGGCACGCAGCAGACGCCGAGGCTGTTGAGGGCGAGTGTGTGCAGGACATGCTCGGGCCGGTTCTCCAAAAGCGTCGCGACGCGATGGCCGACGCCGTAGCCCGCCTGCCGGTAGAGCGCCGCCAGCGCCCCGATCTGCCGGGCCGCCTCGCCATAGGTGATCTCGAAGCCGGCCGGCAAGTAAGCGCGGCCTTCATGGGCGGGCACCGCCAGGAACGGGCGATCGGCGTGTGCCGTGACAGCCGCCGCGAAGGCTTCGGCGATGGTCGTGCCGTCCATGATCTCGGTCATGGCGCCAGATACTAGGTTCTGGCGCTTGGCAGAGCTAGCTGCTGAGTTGCTCGCGCAAGAGCTCGAGCTCCAGCCACTCGGTCTCCGCCGCTTCGATCTCCGCCTGCGCGTCCGCAAGGCGGACTGTCTTGCTGGCGAAAGATTCCGCATCGCGGCGATAGAGGCCGGGATCGGCCAGCGCCTGCTGCAGGTCCGCGATCTCGGCCTGCAGCGCTTCGATCCTGCGGGGCAGCTCGGCGAGTGCACGCTCGCGCTTATAACCCAGGCGCGCTTTCGGGGCGTTTTCGCGGACCGGCGCCTTGTCCTTGCGCAGCTGCTGCGGCGTCGACGAGGCCTCGCGCGGGCCGCGCTGCACCACATAGTCGCTGTAGCCGCCGGCATACTCGATGGCGGTGCCGTCGCTTTCGAGGGCGATGGTCGAGGTCACCAGGCGGTCGAGGAAGTCGCGATCGTGGCTCACCAGCAGGACGGTGCCGTCGTAGTCGCTCAGCGCCTCCTGCAGGAGATCGAGCGTGTCGGCGTCAAGGTCGTTGGTCGGCTCGTCGAGCACCAGCAGGTTGGACGGTGCCGCCAGTGCCTTGGCCAGCAGCAGGCGGTTGCGCTCGCCGCCCGACAGGGTGCGCACAGGCTGGCGCGCCTGCTCGTCGCGGAACAGGTATTCGCGCAGGTAGCTCATGACGTGCATCTGCCGGCCGCGCACCAGCAGATGGTCGTTGCGGTCGGCCAAAATCTCCCACGGCGTCTTGTCGGGATCGAGCGCGATGCGCTTCTGGTCGATCACCACTGGGACGAGGTTGGCGCCGAGCTTCACCGAGCCCGTATCCGGCTCCAGGCCGCCGATCAGCATGCGCAGCAGCGTCGTCTTGCCCGCGCCGTTGGGGCCGATCAGGCCGATGCGGTCGCGGCGGAAGATTCTCGTCGAGAAGTTCTCGACGATGGTGCGGTCGCCGAAGTGCTTAGAGATGTTGCGGGCGGTGATGGCGAGCGCGCCCGACTGCTCGGCCGATCCGACCTCGATGGTGGCGCGGCCGGTCGGGCCGATCTGCTGGCGGCGCTGCTTGCGCAGCTCCCCCAGGGCGCGCAGGCGGCCCTCGTTGCGCGTGCGGCGGGCGCGGATGCTCTTGCCGGCCCATTCGGTCTCGCGCTCGATCAGGCGGTCGAGCTTGTGCCGCTCGGTCGCCTCGCGCTCGAGGATGTCGGTCGCCCAGCCTTCGAACTCGCCAAAACCCCTGTCGAGGCGGCGCACGATGCCGCGGTCGAGCCACAGCACGGCGCGGGAGAGGTTCGCGAGGAAGCGCCGGTCGTGGCTCACCAGCACATAGGCTCCCTTCCAGGCTAGAAGCTTGTCCTCCAGCCATTCGATGGTCGGCAGGTCGAGATGGTTGGTGGGCTCGTCGAGCAGCAGCACGTCGGGCTCGGCCACCAGGGCGCGGGCGAGCGCGGTGCGGCGCGCCTCGCCGCCCGACAGCTCGGCGGGATTTTTGCCGCCGTCGAGCTTCACCTCGGCCATCAGGGCCGCGACGCGGTAGTCGCCGGGCCCGAGCGAATCGGCCAAGCCTGCCGCGACATAATGGGCGACGGTCGGATAGCCGGTGAAATCCGGCTCCTGCGGCAGGGTCGCCACGGTGGCGCCGGGCTGGGCGAAGCGCGTGCCGCCGTCGCCGATCGGCTCGCCCGCCAGGATCTTCAGCAGGGTCGATTTGCCGGCGCCGTTGCGGCCGACCAGGCTCAGCCGCTCGCCGGGCGCGATGCCGAGCTCGACGCCGTCGAGGATGGTCTGGTCGCCCAGGTGGTAGCGGATGCCGGCAAGGGCCAGGAGGGGTGGTTCGGCCATGGGAGGGCGCTAAATGGCCGAAGCTGTCCACATCGGCAAGGATAACTCACAGGGGTAGAATTACTCATGTTAAGGACCGTGGGGGAGCCGAGGCGGATCGATCGCGCCATCAAGCGCCTGCAAAGCGCTTTGAAGGGGATTCCCTCACGCGGCGTGCGGCTCACCTGGCGCGGCGGCGAACTGCGCACCACCATCCACTGGGCGCGCGATGACGCCTATTGGTGGGCCTTCGAGCCGCGCCAAGCCGGCACGACACCGCGTGACGCGCTGTTGCTGGGCCACGCCCCCGATGCACCGACCAAGCGCGAGAGCATCACCTGCGAGATCAACCTGCCGCGCACCGCCGCCGACCGGAAGGTCGCGGGCATCATCGCCGCCGACGACCGCGGCGCGCTCTACCTCTGCCATTCCGGCCGCATGGGCGGCTCGCGGCCGGGCCAACGCAAGTCGGGCTTCCGCGAGTTTCTGGCCGACGGCGTGTGGCGCAAGCTCGCCTGGCCCGACGGCGAGGAGACCGAAGCGCTGGTCATTGCGCCGCTCGACAGCCCACGCCTCACCCGCCTGCTCGGCCAGTTCGTCGACGCGGTGCGCCGCTTCAAGGCGGGCGAGCCGCCGACCGCGCGCACCGGGCTCTGCGTCGAACCCTCGATCGCCGATTCGGCCAACGCGGCGTGCGATCGGCGGCTGGTCGACGTGGCGCTGCACGAGGAGCTCGCCAAGCGCGGCCTGTTCGGCGGCGCGGAGGACCTCTTCTCGCTGCGCGGCGAGCGCCCGCAGCCCCTGTTCGCCCTGGTGGCCGACGGCGGACCCGAGGAGCTCGCCATGGCGGTGGGCTCGCTGTCGCTCGCCTCGGCGCGCGGCGGGCCCGATGTGCGGGCGATCCTGGTGGCGCCGGCGGCGCTGGCCGATCCCGATTCCGACGCCCTGCAGGCCCTGCCCTTCGCCTTCGTGCGCTTCCGCTGGCGCGGCGCGCGCGCCGTCTTCGATGGACTGGACGACGCGCTTGAGTAACTTCCTCCCCTTCGCGGACTCCGCGAAGGGGAGGTGGCCGTGGAGCGGCCGAAGGGGTCATGAGCATCAGTGGTGTTGCCCATGACCCCTCCGGCCCTTACGGGCCACCTCCCCACGCGTAGCGTCTAGGCCATCTACACATCTCCCTTTCGGGTTCAAATCTTTCACGTCGAGGCCACCTTCGATTCCTTTCAGAATCGAAGGTCGGCGGCAGATGGAACAATCGGAATGGCAATCAAGCACTTTTCGAGATGTGTAGACACCGTAGACGCGTAGCGTGGGGAGGAGTCTCTTATGGTGATGGGCCTGACGACCGGACTATGGGTGAGCGCGCAGGTGCGTATCTGCGACCGCGCCTTCATTCCGGCCACCGTGGCGCGGCGCGGCGATCCCGATGCCGGCACGGTGCTGCTGAAGCTCAACCGCTTCGAGGCGGGCGTGACCGTCTATACCCAGGCGAGCTCGATGGATGAAGGTCCGGCGTGGAGCCGCGGCACGGGCCCAAATCCTGTCGCTGAAGCCGATGCCGACGCCTATATCGCCCGCCAGGTCGCGCGCGATCCCGACGTGTGGGTCCTCGAGATCGAGGACCGCAAGGGGCAATACCAGCTCGACGGCAAGGTGGTCTGACGCACGACATCGCTGCAGGAAAGCTGTCATCCCGAGCGTAGCGAGGGACCTTTCCTGTGGCCGCAAAGGCCCCTCGCTCCGCTCGGGGTGACAGCCCCTCTGCCCCCCTGCAATCCAAGGTGGTCTTTGTCACAGATCGGCGCGCGATGCGCGTGTAGGTCTGTCAATGCGCGACAATGCGGCAACGACGGGGCTTGCAGCATTGAGAGATGCAGCGGGCAGCGTGGTTGTCACTTGGCAGAGCGTGGGCGCTACCGTTGCGGTCGCTTCGGTGGAATGCCCGTTTGTTGCACAGACGTCCTCCAACCAACGGAGTGTCATATGTCCAAGGACAAGATTGCCGAGATCCAGCTCGTTCGTGACAGCACGCAGCCGTTCCTCAAGGTCACCGTGCCGAAGGGCACCAAGCTCTCGGACACGCTCAGGCTGCAGCCCCAGCTGTCGGACATCCTCGGCAAGCTCAAGGGCTGCCTGCCGTGCAATTCCGGCGTGCCGATCTGGTTCCACGAGCGCGAGGAGATCGAGAACCTGGTCAAGATCGACCTCGGGACCATGAAGCGCATCTGAGGCGAGCCCCATGCATCCCGAGCTCAACCATCCCGAGATCGGGCATACCGGGATCGGACGCCCGGGAGCCGGTCAGGCCGGCGTTGGACTGCTGTTCAACGGCGCGCTGATCGACCTCCTGGGCGCCGAGCCCGATGCGGTCGACTTCCTGTCGGTCATACCGGAAAGGTTCTGGCAGGACTTCGGCCGCGATCGCGCCCAGCGCTTCGCGCCGCTGCCCGACGAGGTCGCCATCCTGGACGCGCTCGCCGCGCGCCATACGCTGATCGCGCACGGCGTGGGACTGTCGATCGCCAGCGGCTCGACCTTCGACATCGACCACGTGCGCCAGCTCGCCGAATGGCATCGGCGCTACCGCTTCGCCTGGATCAGCGAGCATCTCTCGGCGGTGCGCGTGCAGACCGAGGTGACGCCCGACCATCATGCCGGGCTGGCGCTGCCGCTCGCCTGGGACCGCGACCTGCTCGACATGCTGTGCGA
>JAKFVH010000203.1 GCA_021732285.1 Reyranella sp.
CGGCACGGCCGTGCGTCTCGACCACGCCGACCACCACGTCGATGCCCTCCTGCCGGCGCTTGCGGGCGGCCGACAGCATCTCGTAGGTCTTGCCGACGCCGGGCGCGGCGCCGAGGAAGATTTTCAGCTTGCCCCGCCCTTCGCGCTCAGCGGCCTTGAGCAGCGCATCCGGCGAGGGGCGCGTTACGTCCGGAGCTCCAGCCATCGGAGCGCCAAGATGTCACCCGCTCTTGAGAGCGTCGAGGGCCATGTTGAGCTGCAGCACGTTGACGCGCGGCTCGCCCAGCACGCCGAGGAAACGGCCTTCGATGTTCTGGGTCACCAGGTCGCGCACCCGGGCCTCCGGCAGCCCGCGCGCCTTGGCCACGCGCGGCACCTGGAAGTAGGCGGCGGCCGGCGTGACGTGCGGGTCGAGGCCGCTCGCCGAGGTCGTCACCAGGTCGACGGGCACGGGCGCATTGGGGTTCTCGGCCTTGAGCTTTTCCACGTCGCCCTGGATGCGCTCGATCAGCGCCTTGGAGGTCGGCCCGGCATTGCTGCCCGACGAGTTGGCGGCGTTGTAGGGCGCCGGCACGGTCTTGGTCGCGTCGTTGGGATCGGCATCGCTGGTCGCCGACGGCCGGCCATGGAAGTAGCGGGCGTCGGTGAAGTTCTGGCCGATCAGTTCGGAGCCCAGCACCTTGCCGTCCTTGACGATCAGGCTGCCGCTGGCCTGCCGCGGGAAGAGCGCCTGGGCAATGCCCGTCATGGCGAGGGGATAGATGAGGCCGGTCACGATCGTGAGCAGCACGATCATGACGATGGCGGGGCGGATTTCCTTCAACATGGTCGGAGTCCTTTAGGCAAGACCGATGGCGGTGACCACCACATCGATCAACTTGATGCCGACGAAGGGTACGATGATGCCACCGACACCATAGATCAGCAGATTGCGCACCAGTACCGCCGAGGCGCCGATCGGGCGGTACTGCACGCCCCGGAGCGCCAGCGGGATGAGCGCCACGATAATCAGGGCATTGAAGATGATGGCCGACAGGATGGCGCTCTGCGGCGTCTTGAGATGCATGATATTCAGCGCCTCGAGCTGCGGATAGAAGGCTAGGAACATCGCCGGGATGATGGCGAAGTATTTCGCCACGTCGTTGGCGATCGAGAAGGTGGTGAGCGCGCCGCGGGTCATCAGCAGCTGCTTGCCGATCTCGACGATCTCGATGAGCTTGGCCGGATCGCTGTCGAGATCGACCATGTTGCCCGCCTCGCGCGCGGCCATGGTGCCGGTGTTCATGGCGACGCCGACATCGGCCTGGGCGAGCGCCGGCGCATCGTTGGTGCCGTCGCCGCACATCGCCACCAGCTTGCCCTCGGCCTGCTCCTCGCGGATCAGCTTGAGCTTGGCCTCGGGCGTGGCCTGCGCCAGGAAATCATCGACGCCGGATTCGGCGGCGATGGCCGCGGCCGTCACCGGATTGTCGCCGGTGATCATGACGGTGCGGATGCCCATCCGGCGCAAGGTCGCGAAGCGATCCTTGATGCCGCCCTTGACGATGTCCTTGAGATGGATGACGCCCAGCAGGCGACCGTCCTTGGCCACGGCCAGCGGCGTGCCGCCGGACTTGGCGACCTTGTCGGCGATCGTTTCGACTTCGCGGGCGACGTTGGGCGCCGCCTTGACGTCGGCAAGGATGGCGTCAACCGCGCCCTTGCGGATCGAAGCGCCGTCGACGTCGATGCCGCTGATGCGGGTGTAGGCCGAGAACGGGATGAACCTGGCATGGAGCGGCGCCATCTCGCGGCCGCGGATGTTGTACTTCTCCTTGGCCAGCACCACGATCGAGCGGCCCTCCGGCGTCTCGTCCGACAGCGAGGCGAGCTGTGCCGCATCGGCCAGGTCGCGCTCGTTGACGCCGCTCACCGGCAGGAACTCGGTCGCCTGGCGATTGCCCAGCGTGATGGTGCCGGTCTTGTCGAGCAGCAGCGTGTCGACGTCGCCCGCCGCCTCGACGGCGCGGCCCGACATGGCGAGCACGTTGAAGCGCACCAGCCGGTCCATGCCGGCGATGCCGATCGCCGACAGCAAGGCGCCGATGGTGGTCGGGATCAGGGTGACGAACAGCGCCACCAGCACCAGCACGCCCATTGTGCCGCCGGCATAGGTGGCGAAGCTCGGGATCGAGGCCACCGAGAAGACGAAGATGATCGTCATGCCGGCGAGCAGGATGTTGAGCGCGATCTCGTTCGGCGTCTTCTGGCGCTCGGCACCCTCGACCAGGGCGATCATGCGATCGAGGAAGGTCGAGCCGGGCTGCGCCGTGATGCGCACCTTGATCCAGTCGGAGATGACCTGGGTGCCGCCGGTGACGGCCGAGCGGTCGCCGCCCGCCTCGCGGATGACCGGTGCCGATTCGCCGGTGATGGCGGCCTCGTTGACCGAGGCCACGCCCTCGATGACCTCGCCGTCGGAGGGGATGAGATCGCCCGCCTCGACCAGCACGAGGTCGTTCTTCTTGAGCCGGGTCGCAGGCATCGTCTCGAACTTGGTCGACGCCGCGTCACTGATCCGCTTGGCCACCGTCTCGGTCTTGGCCTTGCGCAGGGTTGCCGCCTGCGCCTTGCCGCGCCCCTCGGCGACGGCTTCGGCAAAGTTGGCGAACAGCACGGTGAACCAGAGCCAGAGATTGATCTGGAAGGAGAAGCCCAGCCCGCCGCCCCCGGTCACCAGGTCGCGGATGAACAGGACCGTGGTCAGCGTCGCCACCACCTCGACCGTGAACATCACGGGGTTCTTGACCATCATGCGCGGATCGAGCTTGCGGAAAGCGTCGACCAGCGCCGGCCCGAGGATCTTCGGGTCGGTCAGCGTGGAGGCTGAGCTCCGGCGACCGGAAAGAGCCATATCAACCATGACTGTCCTCGTCTCTAGTAGAGGGTGCCCGAGAGCATCGCGAAGTGCTCGACGAGCGGGCCGAGGGCGAGCGCGGGGAAGAAGGTGAGGCCGCCCACGATCAGGATGACGCCGACCACCAGGCCGACGAACAGCGGGCCGTTGGTCGGGAAGGTGCCGGCCGAGGCCGGCACGATCTTCTTGGCGGCAAGCGAGCCTGCGATGGCGACCATGGGTACGATCATCAGGAAGCGGCCGATGAACATCGCGAGTCCGATGGTGGTGTTGTAGAACAGCGTATTGGCGCTGATGCCGGCAAAGGCCGAGCCGTTGTTGCCGGTCGCCGACGTATAGGCATAGAGGATCTCGCTGAAGCCGTGCGGACCCTGATTGGCGGGACCGGCCAAGCCGGCATCGACCACGGTGGCGATGGCGCTAAAACCCAGGATGGAGAACGGCAGGATGAGGATGGCGAGCAAGGCCATCTTGACTTCCTTGGCCTCGATCTTCTTGCCGAGATACTCGGGCGTGCGGCCCACCATGAGGCCGGCGATGAACACCGAGATGATGGCGAACAGCAGCATGCCGTAGAGGCCCGCGCCGACGCCGCCGACGATGATCTCGCCGAGCTGGATGTTGAACAGCGGGATCAGGCCGCCGAGTGGCGTGAAGCTGTCGTGCATGGCGTTGACGGCACCGCACGAGGCGGCGGTGGTGATGACCGCAAACAGCGCGGAGTTGGCAATGCCGAAGCGGACGTCCTTGCCCTCCATGTTGCCGCCGGCCTGCATCGCCGAGGCCTTGGTGTCGACGCCCGCGGCGGCGATCGCCGGATTGCCGGCGCCCTCGGCCCAGTAGGCGACCAGCACGCCGCCCAGGAACAGCACGGCCATGACGGCGAACACCGCCCAGCCCTGGCGCTGGTCGCCGACCATACGGCCGAACACGTTGGTGAGAGCGGCACCGATCGCGAAGATCAGCACGACCTGCACGAAATTGGTGATGGCGTTGGGGTTCTCGAACGGATGGGCGGAGTTGGTGTTGAAGAAGCCACCGCCGTTGGTCCCGAACATCTTGATGACTTCCTGCGAGGCGACCGGCCCTTGGGCGATCACCTGCTTGGCGCCTTCCAGCGTCGTCGCTTCGGTGTAGGCGCCGAGATTCTGCGGCATGCCCTGCCAGACGAAGAACAGGCCGACGACAATCGAGACCGGCAGCAGGATGTAGAGCGTGCAACGAGTGAGATCGACCCAGAAGTTGCCGATGCCACGGGCCGAGCGACGGGCGAAGCCGCGCACCAGGGCGATGGCGAGCGCAATGCCGGTCGCCGCCGAGACGAAGTTGTGCACCGTGAGCCCCGCCATCTGCACGAGGTAGCTCATCGTCGTCTCGGGCACGTACGACTGCCAGTTGGTATTGGTGGTGAAGCTCATCGCCGTGTTGAAGGCGAGGCTTTCCTCGACCGCCGACTGGCCGGCCGGATTGAATGGCAGCAGCGCCTGGAAGCGCATCAGGGCATAGAGGCTGAGGAAGCCCGCCAGGCTGAACAGCAGCATGCTCACGGCATAGGTGAGCCAGTTCTGCTCGGCGCGCTCGTCGACACCGCTCACGCGGTAGAGGCCGCGCTCGACCGGTCCCAGCACTGGCGAGAGGAAGGTGCGCTCGCCCGCAAAGACGCGCGTCATGTAGCCGCCCAGCGGCTTCACGAGCAAGGTGATCACCACGCAGAAGAGGGCGATCTGGATCCAGCCGTCGAAAGTCATGGGTCGTTCCTTGAGAAGCGCCCGCCTAGAAACGTTCCGGGCGCAGCAGGGCGTAGACGAGATAGCCGAGCAGGCCGACCGTGACGGCGCTGCCCAGGATGTATTCGATCAGCATGGGCGGTTCCTCACAGCTTCTCGCAGGCGTAGGCGTAGGCGATCGCCAGCACGAAGGTGCCGACTCCAACCGCAATCAGGATGACATCGAGCATGGCTGCTTCCTCTCGGGGCGTGTCAGCGCAGGACCGCCTAGGCGATCCCGAACAATCGCAAGGTCACGACGACGGCGATGGCCGCTGCGAGGTGAATCGCGAGCAGCAAGCCGATGTCGGTCAGAACCTCGCCGGGCGTCGGAAAATCGCCAGCAGCGGAAGGCGCGCGGTCGGTATTGACCGAGCGCCACAGGGTACGAATTGGCGATCTCATGGCGCGATGAAAGTGGACCGGAAGGGCATAAGAAATCGATGGCGGACGCGCGGGTCGGACATAGGAATGGCATAGGAGTCACCCGCCATCCGCGGCCGGTCTTACCAGCGATTGCAGAGGCGCTCGTAGGCGACGTACAGGCACAAGAGCGCAAATCCGAGGAACAGGGCGAGGTCAAGCATGGGTTCTCTCCTCGGCCCATGAGATAGCCGGATGGCATATGAATTCGAGGAGTCTGCAGATAGCCCGACATAAGCAGAGCATATGAATCGAGCGCAGCGCTTGAGAATTGTCCGAAGGTTCATTGGCATGGCGCGATTCCCATCAACCGCAGACGGGAATTCTTATGCGCTTCCTATGTCGGCCACAGACGCTCTGCATGGACTTCCTAAGCTCTGCAGTAGTTCTTTGCCTTGTCAGCAAGGAGTAAGGCAATGAACCGGGGATCAGTGGCCGCGATGGTGGCAGGCATCGGATTTGTTCTGGCTGGAACGGCTGCGGCGCAAAATTCCACACAGGGGCAAGTGCAGGGCCAGTCGCAGGCCCAGGTGCAGACCCCGACACCCGGCCAAGGTCCGGCGGTGCCTCCCCCGGCCGAGCAGCCGGCGGCGCCGGCAGGACCGACTGCCATGACGACCCCTGCTATGGCCGGGCCTCTCGCAGCCAATCCGAAGCCGTTGAGTTTCGATGCCGGGCTGCTTGGGCCAGTCTACGTGACTGGGGTCTTTAGTGGTCTTGGATTGGTGCAGAGCAACCCTGTCCCCGAGGACTATGAAGCGGTTCCGAGTTTGAGCAATGGCCAGGTTTTCATTCAGAAAAATGATGGTGTTTTCCAATATTTTCTCCAAGTCGGCGCCTACACACTGCCGGCCCTCGGCACGAGATATTTCAACACCGGCAAAGCCACTGGTGAGTTCTACTCGCCGATCCCCCAGGCGTTCGTCAAAATTGCGCCGACCGATGATTTCTCGATCATGGCCGGTAAGTTGCCGACCTTGATTGGCGCCGAGTACACCTTTTCGTTCGAGAATATGAATATTCAGCGCGGTCTCCTTTGGAACCAGGAAAATGCGGTAAATCGCGGAGTGCAGGCGAACTACACGGTCGGCCCGCTCGCCTTTTCGTTGTCGCTGAACGATGGGTTTTACTCGGACCAGTACAGCTGGCTCTGGGGTTCGGTTACCTACACGATCGATAAAAAAAACACCCTCTCCTTTGTTGGCGGCGGCAATCTCTCGCGTTCGACGAAAAATACCTTGGCCACCCCGATCTTCCAGAACAACGGGGAAATATACAATTTGATATACACCTACAATGCCGCACCCTGGACCATCACGTCTTACTTCCAGTACACCCACGTCCCACAGGATCCGGCGATTGGCGCATTTCAGTCCGCCTCCACCTATGGCGGAGCCATACTCGCCAATTACAGTTTTCCAGATGACTCGAGGTTGCCCGGCGTCAGGTTGCCCATTCGTCTCGAATACATTGCCAGCACCGGCAGTGCCGACGCCGGCGCACCAAATCTGATTTATGGTCCGGGCAGCGCTGCCTGGTCGATAACGGTGACGCCGACCTACCAATACGACAAGTACTTTGTGCGTGCGGAGTTCTCGTACGTCGAGGCGTTACAGGCGACACCTGGACTTGTGTTTGGTCCGACTGGCAACAGCATGACCCAGACGCGTGGTATCCTCGAGTTCGGCATTCTATTCTGAACTCTCGAAAAGTCTCGGTTGCAGCTTCAATTCGGGGAGTGACGGCGCAGGACCGCCTAGGCGATCCCGAACAATCGCAAGGTCACGACGACGGCGATGGCCGCTGCGAGGTGAATCGCGAGCAGCAAGCCGATGTCGGTCAGAACCTCGCCGGGCGTCGGAAAATCGCCAGCAGCGGAAGGCGCGCGGTCGGTATTGACCGAGCGCCACGGGGTACGAATTGGCAATCTCATGGCGCGGCGAAAGTGGACCGTGAGCGCATGAGAAGTCGACGGCGGACGCGCGGGCGGGACATAGGAATGGGATAGGAGTCACCCGCCGTCCGACGCTGCTGCTGCGGGCGGTCTTACCAGCGATTGCAGAGGCGCTCGTAGGCGACGTACAGGCACACGAGCGCAAATCCGAGGAACAGGGCAAGGTCGAGCATGGATTCTCTCCTCGGCAGATAGGAGGAGCGGACGACGTAGGAATTCGAGACGTCCCCAGGTGGTTCGGCATAGCGCGAGCACAGGATTCGCAAGCGAGCGCACGAAACCTGTCCTTTGGTATGACGGGCCTACAACCAGAAGTTTGACATCCGTCGAGCAGGCTCAAGAGCGGCCATTCCTATGGAGTTCTTATGTCGCGTATCGACGCTCCGCATGGACTTCCTAAGATCGGCGGTAGTTCTCTGGTTGCATCATCAAGGAGCATGACAAATGAACCGGGGAGCAATGGCCGCGCTGGCGGCGGGCGTCGGATTCGTCCTCACGGGAACGGCCACCGCCCAGAATGCCAGCCAGGGGCAGGTCCAAGGACAGGCCCAGGCCCAGGCACCGACTGCGGCGCCCGGCCAGGGTCCGGCGCCGGCGGCGTCGGAGCCGCCACCCAAGGAAACCTGGAAGGCGCCGTTCGGCGGCAGCTGGACGGCGAGCTTCGCTTTCGCCACCGACTATTCGTATCGCGGCATCTCGCAGACCCAGCGCCAGATCGCGATCCAGCCCGCCTTCACCTACGAGACGCCCACGGTCAGCGAGAACGTGCCGCTCAGCGCCTATGTCGGTGCCTGGGGCAGCAACGTCTATTTCGGCAACACCAACCCCACCTTCGCCGAGATCGACCTGATCGCCGGCCTGCGGTTTAAAGCGCTCAACGACAAGCTGACCGGCGACCTGGGCTACATCCGATACAACTATCTCGGCGCGCCGTCGGACCTGTTCTACGACTTCAACGAGTTCGGCCTGGTCCTCGGCTACGACTTTGGCGTCGCCCAGATCCAGGGCGCCGTGCGTTACAGCCCCAACTTCTTCGCCAACTCCGGCATCGCCTGGTACAAGTGGGGCCAGGTCACGGTGCCGATCCCCTACACCTTCAACGAGAACGTCGCCTTCAAGCTCTATGGCGCGGTCGGCAACCAGTATGTCGAGCGCTTCACCAACTACGGCATCGGCTACAACAACTACTGGGACTGGCAGATCGGCTTCACCGCCACGGTCTGGGGCGTCGATCTCACCATCGCCTACATCGACACCAACCTCGACGTGCCCAACTGCGGCGCTACCATGAACTGCGACGCCCGCGCCGTCTTCACCATCTCGAAGACCTTCTAGCCAAAACGGCTTTGGCCGGCTGGGCCTCGAGGCGAACGCCGATATAGGAATCGCATAGGAATTCGACGCCTGCGGCATCGCCGCAGCGCGAAGTTTCGCGTTGACCCTCCTGCCCTGCCGCGCAATATCCCGCCGGTTTCGACGGGGAGCGCTCCAGGGTCATGTCCGGCACAGTAGCGACGGCACAGCCGGCCGGCCAAAGGCGTACGGCAGCGCTCACCCTGGCGGCGCTTGGCGTGGTCTTCGGCGACATCGGCACCAGCCCGCTCTACACCGTCAAGGAATGTTTCAGCGAGTTTACAGGGCTGCAGCCCACGCATGAGAACGTGCTGGGCATCCTGTCGCTGATCACCTGGCTGCTGATCGTCATCGTCACCCTGAAATACGTCGTCGTCGTCATGCGCGCCGACAATCGCGGCGAGGGCGGCGTGCTCGCCCTGATGGCGCTGGTGTCGCGCCAGCCGGCGATCAACCCGCGCCGGCGGCGCATCTACCTGATCCTGGGCATGCTGGGCGCCGCCATGTTCTACGGCGACTGCCTGTTGACGCCCGCCATCTCGGTGCTGAGCGCCGTCGAGGGCCTCACCGTGGCGACGCCGGCGCTGCAGCCCGTGGTGCTGCCGATCGCCATCGGCGTGCTGGTTGCCCTGTTCGCCGTGCAGCGCTTCGGCACGGCGGGCGTCGGCGGCTGGTTCGGGCCGATCACGCTCGTCTGGTTCATCGTCCTGTTCGTGCTCGGGCTCAGGCAGATCGTCGAGGCGCCGCAGGTGCTGTGGGCCTTCCTGCCGCACCATGCTCTGGCCTTCGCCTTGAGCCACGGCATCGTCACCCTGTTCGCCCTGGGCGCGGTCACGCTCGCCGTGACCGGCGCGGAGGCGCTTTACGCCGACATGGGCCATTTCGGCCGCACGCCCATCCGCCGCGCCTGGCTGTGGCTGGTGCTGCCGGCGCTGCTCGCCAACTACTACGGCCAGGGTGCGCTGCTGCTCATCGACCCGAGTGCGATCGACAATCCGTTCTTCCGGCTGGCGCCGGAATGGGCGCTCTACCCCCTGGTGGCGCTCGCCACCGTCGCCACTGTGATCGCCTCGCAGGCCACCATCTCCGGCGCCTTCTCGATGGCCCAGCAGTCGGCCCTGCTCGGCCTGAGCGCGCGCATCCGCGTCGAGCACACGTCGGCCAGCGAGTTCGGCCAGATCTACGTGCCGGCGGTCAACTGGCTGCTGCTGGCCGGCGTGGTCGGGCTGGTGGTGTTCTTCAAGTCGTCGACCAACCTCGCCGCCGCCTACGGCATCGCCGTCACCGGCACCATGCTGGTCACCACCGTGCTGGTGTTCGCGCTGGCGGTGCGCGGCTGGAAATGGCCGTGGTCGCTCGCCATCCCGGTCTTCGCCGTCTTCCTGGTCGTCGATGCCACGCTGCTCACGGCCAACATGCTGAAGTTCCACGAAGGCGGCTGGGTGCCGATCGTCATCGCCGTGGCGATCTTCACCACCATGTGGACCTGGATGAAAGGCCGCGCCGCCGGCATCGCCATCGAACAGGAAGGCACACTGCCCATCGAAGAGCTGATCGGCAGCATCAGTCCCGGCCGCGTGCATCGCCCGCAGGGAACGGCGGTCTATCTCACGGCCTTCTCGGGCAACGCGCCGGGCTGCCTGCTGCACAACCTCAAGCACAACGAGGTGCTGCACGAGCACGTTGTTCTGCTGACCATCGAGGTGGGCGACGTGCCCTACGTCGCGGCCGAGCAGCGCGCCGAGGTCGGCCATCTTGGCAAGGGCCTGCACCGCGTCACGCTGCATTACGGTTTCATGGAACAGCCCGACATACCGCGCGACCTGGCGCCGCTCGCCGGCAAGGGCATCCCCCTCGAGCCGATGCGCACCTCCTACTTCGTCGGCCGCAACAGCTATGTCGGCGCGGTCCGTCCGGTCCTGCCGCGCTGGCAGCAGAAGCTGTTCCTGGTGCTGGTGCGCTTCGGGGTGAGTGCCGCCGACTTCTTCGGCCTGCCGGCCAACCGCACGGTCGAGCTGGGCAGCCGCATCGAGATCTGAGTCTTCTGGACCGCGCGCTGGGTCGCGTCTGACGCGACCTTCCTGCGCGCTCATGATCATGAGGCGCGCGGGATGCGCGCGGTCCGGAAGACCATGACGGCGGCGTGAACCCCCAGTTCCCGATTGAACCCGGCGAACTTGCCCCCCAGAATCACCAAGCCGAACGGGGGAGTTGCTGGGGATGAGTACGATGGCCGCGACGCGGCCCGCCGACCGGAAGCGGGCGGCCGGCTTGACGCTGGCGGCGCTCGGCGTGGTGTTCGGCGATATCGGCACCAGCCCGCTCTACACCGTGCAGACATGCTTCAGCGATTTCACCGGGCTGAAACCCACGCCCGACAACGTGCTCGGCATGCTATCGCTGATCACCTGGGCGCTGATCATCGTCGTCACCGTGAAATACGTCATCGTCGTCATGCGCGCCGACAATCGCGGCGAGGGCGGCGTGCTGGCGCTGATGGCGCTGGTGTCGAGCGAGCCGGGCATCTCGGCGCGACGGCGCAACGTCTATGTCATCCTGGGCATGCTGGGCGCCGCCCTGTTCTACGGCGACTGCCTGCTGACGCCCGCCATCTCCGTGCTGAGCGCCGTCGAAGGCCTCAACGTGGCGACGCCCGCTTTCCAGCCGGTGATCCTGCCGATCGCCATGGTCGTGCTGATCGGCCTGTTCGCCATGCAGCACTTCGGCACCGGCGGCATCGGCCATCTGTTCGGGCCGATCATGCTGATCTGGTTCGCCATCCTGTTGGTGCTGGGCGTCCGCCAGATCGTGCAGCACCCGGAAGTGCTGATGGCGCTGTCGCCGCAGCATGCCTTCGCCTTCGCCGTGAAGCACAAGACCGGCGCCTTCGTGGCGCTGGGCGCGGTGACCCTGGCGCTCACCGGGGCCGAAGCGCTCTACGCCGACATCGGCCATTTCGGCCGCAATCCGATCCGCGCCGCCTGGCTGATCGTGGTGTTTCCCGCCCTGCTCGCCAACTACTACGGCCAGGGCGCGCTGCTGCTGGCCGACCCCACCGCCGCCTCCAACCCGTTCTTCAAGTTGGCGCCGTCGTGGGCGCTCTATCCCCTGGTCGTAGTCGCCACCATGGCAACGGTGATCGCCTCGCAGGCGACGATCTCGGGCGCCTTCTCGATGGCCCAGCAGGCGACCTTGCTGGGCTTGAGCCCGCGGGCGCGCATCCTGCACACCTCGCCCAACGAGTTCGGCCAGATCTACGTGCCGGCCGTGAACTGGCTGCAGCTTCTAGGCGTGCTGGGCATCGTGCTCGCTTTCAAGACCGGTCCCGACATCGCTTCGGCCTACGGCATCGCCGTGACCGGTACCATGCTGATCACCACCATGCTGGTGCTGACGCTCGCCGTGCGCAGCTGGCGGTGGCCGTGGACGCTGGTCGTGCCGCTGTTCCTTCTGCTGCTGGTCGTCGATGGCTCGCTGTTCTCGGCCAACATGATGAAGTTCGTCGAGGGCGGCTGGGTGCCGCTTGCCATCGCCACCGTGCTCTTCATCGCCATGTGGACCTGGCATCGCGGCCGTCACGCCGTGGCCCTGCGCGAGCACGAACAGGCCGTGCCGATCGACACGCTGCTCGCCACCATCGAGCCCAGTTCGCTCAATCGCCCGCAGGGCACGGCGATCTATCTCACGACCTTCGCCGATGCCGCCTCCAACAGCCTGATGCAGAACCTGCGGCACAACGGCGTTCTGCACGAGCACGTCGTGCTGCTGACCGTCCACCTTCTCGACGAACCGTTCGTCTCGCCGGAGGATCGCATCAGGGTGCGCGAGCTCGGCAGCGGCATCCACCGCGCCGTGCTGTGCTACGGCTTCATGGAGAAGCCCGATGTCGGCCACGACATCGCCGGGCTGGCGAGCCAGGGCATCCCGATCGATCCCGTGCACACGTCCTTCTTCATCGGCCACAACAACGTCGTGAGCGGCGAGCATCCGCTGCTGCCGAGCTGGCAGCGCCGCCTGTTCCTGGCGCTGAGCCGGTTTGCCGCGAGTCCCACCGACTTCTTGGGCCTGCCGGCCAACCGCACCGTCGAGCTGGGCAGCCGGATCGAGGTTTGACAGACCGTCATCCCGACCGAAGCCGAGCGCAGCGAGCCGTAGTGGAGGGACCTGTTCTGTCGGTGCATCGTCAAGAATAGGTCCCTCCACTACGCTGCCCTTTGGGCGGCTTCGGTCGGGATGACGGTTAAGCGTCAAACGTCGAGAGCGTGATCGCCTCGCGGGCCGGCGGCTGCAGCCCCCGCGCCAGCAGATCCGCCAGGCGGGCGAAGATGCGGCCGGCTTCGAGACAGCCGACGTCCTGCGCCACCGCTTCGGCCGTAACGTTGAGCAGCGCATTGCCGGCGAGCTCGCGGCATTCGGCCGGCAGGTCCTCGACAGCATCGGCGATGAGCTGCATGGCGCGCTGCAGGTTGGCGACGCGGTCGGCGCTCAATTGAGCCTCCCCCCGGCATCGCCGGCCGCCGGCGCCAGCCGCAGGCCCGCACTCGCCAGCGCGACGGAGAAGGCTTTCAATCGCACCGCCGCCACGCGCGAGGCGGTCGGCGCCATCATGATGTCGAGCGAGGCGAGCAAGGGCCCGTCGAAATCTCCCTGCGCCAGGCCGCACAACGCCACCAGGGTCGCCTCGTCGCGGCTGACGCTCGAGCAATCCGGACGATGGATCTCCATTGCCCGGCGCGTGCCGAACAGGAAGGCGTCCATGGCGATGGCGAAATCCGGCAGCACCTCGAGCACGCCCGCCGTCTTGAATCCCTGATGCAGCACCGAGCCTTCCGCTGGCAGCGCGCGATCCTGCTGCCACTGACGCAGCGCCCACAGCACGAAGCGCTCGCTGATGGGCAGGCCGCAGGCACAACCCGGCCGGCCGCAGCCGGTGCGCGGGTCGCTGGCCTTGGTCTCGAGGGCGTTAACCCTTTGTTCCGCCGTGCTTTCCATGGCTCACCGAATGTTGAACGCCGTTGACAGAGGCACCGACTCTATGCAATTGAGAGTCGTTCGCAAGTTAAAAAGAGGGGAACAGCACAGGCCATGAGCCAACCACCGCGTGCGACGCGGCCGGACGATGTCGTGGGGGAGACGACCGACATCGTGCCTTCGGTCGACAGCGTCACGCTGATGAAGGGCCGGCGCGAACTGATCATCCGACACGGCGCCGACACCTATCGTCTCAGGGTCACCGCTTCCAACAAGCTGATCCTCACGAAGTAGATCTCGAGTACGTACCCCGGAAAGCCATCCCTTTCCGGTCAAACTGCCCAGCCAGCCGATCCTTCGAGGATCTCTGCCAGCCAGGCGTCCTTTTTTTTGGGGGCACACTGGCTATGAAGACCAGGCGACTTTTCAATCTCTTGCTGGCGAGTACCGCGATCGGCGGGACGATCGCTCTACCCACTTTCGCGCAGACACCGACAGCGCAGACTCCGGCGCCAACGGCGCCCGACGCCACCGGCAACACCACTCCGCCGCCGCCGGCCGCGCAGTGGCCCGGCAGCACCACGACGCCCGTCACCACGCCCGGCCAGCCGGTGCCGACGCAGCTCGACGCCGTGACCACGGCGGCGACGCGCACGCGCCGTCCGCTCGACGACGTGCCGGCGACCGTCTCGGTCATCACCACCGAGGACATCGACCGCGAGAACATGCAGGACGTCCGCGACCTGGTGCGCAACGAGCCCGGTGTCACCGTCGGCAACAACCCGTTCCGCGCCGGCTACCAGAACTTCCTGATCCGCGGCATCGGCGGCAACCGCGTGCTCTTGATGGTCGACGGCATGCGCCTGCCCGACTTCCCCGATTCCAACCAGGGCGCCGGCACCTACACGCGCGAGCAGCCCGACCTCGAGGACATCAAGCGGGTGGAAATCATCCGCGGCCCTGCCTCGGCGCTCTACGGCTCCGACGCGATCGGCGGCGTGGTCGCCTACACCACCAAGGATCCCGGCGATTACATGATCGGCGGCAAGAACTTCTTTGCCAGCATCAAGGGCGCCTACTCCGGCGCCAACCAGCAGTTCGCCGAGACCATCACCGGCGCGGTCAAGCAGGGCAACGTCGAGTTTTTGGGCATCTACACCCGCCGTGACGGCCACGAATTCTATCCGGCGCAGTCCTCACTCGGGCCCAATCCGACGAGCTTCTACAACAACGACTTCCTCGCGAAGCTGGTGCTGCGGCCGACCGACGTCGACACCATCCGCATCACCGGCGGCTATACCCAGGGCCAGCAGAGCACGCAGATCCTGTCGGGCGTCGGCAACTTCTCGAGCCTGTTCGCCCGCATCTTCGACGAGTGGGGCCAGGACTACACCAACACCTACCGCATCAGCGCCCAGTGGGTGCACGACGCGCCGATCGGCTTCGTCGACCGCATCGACTTCATGGCCTACTTCAACTCGGTCTACACCCAGGCTGACACGTACCAGCTGCGCGGCGCCTTCAACGGCGCCATTCCGACCAACGCGCGCACCTCGCAGTTCTACTACACGCAGAACGTCGCCGGCGCCGAGCTGCAGATGAACACCGACACCCTGCTGTTCGGCGCGCGCAACATCTTCACCTACGGGCTCTCCTTCGCTTACACCACGACGACCCGGCCGCGCGATCGCTGGGCGATCACCCTGGCGACCGGCGCGCGCACCAAGGTCGTAGCGGGCGAGACCTTCCCCAACAAGAACTTCCCCGACACCGACACCATCCAGGCCGGCATCTATATCCAGGACGAGATCACGGCGCTCGACGGCCGGCTCACCCTGATGCCGGCGGTACGGCTGGACTACTACCAGCTCACCCCCAACCCGGACCGCTACTTCTGGAATTCGACCGGCGCCACGCTGAACGTCGTGCCGAACGCCAGCACCTACGTCTCGGCCTCGCCGAAGTTCGGCGCGATCTACCGCTTCTCGGACATCTATTCGTCGTACTTCCAGTACGCGACGGGCTTCCGCGCGCCGCCCTACGACAACGCCAACTTCGGCTTCACCAACACCGCCTCGTTCTACCAGATCCTGCCCAACGCCAACCTCAAGCCGGAGACGGCCAACAGCTTCGAGGTCGGCTTCCGCGGCAAGTACGCGGGCGGCTCGAGCTGGCAGCTCACCGGCTTCTACAATCTCTACAACAACTTCCTGGAGACGGTGACGGTGGGCCAGGTTGGCCCGATCACCCAGTTCCAGTACGTCAACCTCACCAACGTCACCATCTGGGGCATCGAGGCGCGCGGCGAGTACCGCTTCTCGCCGCAATGGTCGGTGCTGGGCTGGACCGCCTTCGCCCAGGGCACCGACACGCGCACCGGCCTGCCGGTCGATTCGGTGAGCCCGTGGGCAACGCAGGCCCGCGTGCGCTACGGCTCCGACGAAGGCTTCGTGGCGCAGCTCATCGGCACCATGACGGCGCAGCACACCCAGGTCAGCAACCCGACCTACTTCCAGACGCCGGCCTACTTCAATCTCGACGCCACCGTCGGCTACGTCTTCAAGGACCATTTCAAGGTCAATGTCGGCGCCTTCAACATCACCAACGCCAAGTACTGGAACTCGGCTGACGTGATCGGGCTCACCAACACCAACCAGCAGCTCGATCTCTACGCCCAGCCCGGCCGCTACTTCGGCGTCAACCTGACGGCACGATGGTAGTCGCAGCCCTCTCCGCCGAGCGACTGCCGGCGCCCCATTTTCGAAGTAGGGGGACACGCGCCCCACGCGTGCCGATGGCGTTGTCGCTTGCGCTGCATGGGGCCGCCGTCCTTCTTCTTTTCGCCGCTGGCGCCGCCGGCAGCATGGGCTCAGAGGAACCAGCGCTGCTGGTCGAGCTGGCGCTGGCCGGTCCCCCGTCGGACAAGACCGATGCCAACGAACAACCGGCCAGCGAGGTCGCGATCGAAGTCCCGCCGGCCGAGGAGCCGCCGCCGGTCGACCTCTCGATGCTGAAGCCGGTCGAGCTTGAACCGTCGACTGAGCCGCCGCCCGTCGACTTCTCCGAGCTGAAGCCGGTCGAACCACACAAGCCGCCGCCCCCTCCCAAGCCGCAACAACAGCAGAAGCAGCAAGCGGCACCGCAGGCGACGCCCAACGCCGCGCCGTCACAGAATTTCGGCAGCGCCGGCGCCGCCCAGCAGGCTGCCGCAGG
>JAKFVH010000252.1 GCA_021732285.1 Reyranella sp.
GCGCGCTGGGACCACCAGTCGTGGATCTCGGTCACCTGCGTGCCACGTGACGGCAGCGGCAAGAAGGGCAAGGAGTTCGTGCTGATGCGCGGCAGCAACGGCGCCTGGAACAGGTTTGGTCGATGAGACTGCAGGCGATCGTCTTGCCGTACTTCTGTTCGCGGGACTGCCGGCTACGGCGCAGAACTCGGGCAGCATCGACGTCCTCGACCTGACGATCCCCGGCGAGCGCCGCAAGGTGCAGCCGAACTGGGCCGCCATCAACGCCCAGCCGCTCGGCTCCGCCGGCAATCCGGTGCGGGCTTTCATGCCCGCGGGGGAATATGCCTACCTGCGCGATCTCTTGTGCGCCGACGGCCTGCGGCCGTTCTACAAGCGCATCAGCAATGCCGGCGCGGGGCCCTACACCACGATTGTCGATGTCTTCGACGTCCGGTGCGAGACGGCGTCCTACCGGGTGTACATGGACATGTACCACCCGGGTTACGTCGAGAAGCGCGCCGTGCCGGGTTTTACGCTGCGGCCGCTATCCAAGGCCGAGCAGTTCCTGCTCAAGCAGTAGTCTTCCAGCCGTCGCGCGTCTGCGGCAGCTTCTTCTTCAGCAGCGCACCCGCCACGACATTGCGCAGCACCTCCGCCGTGCCGCCGCCGATGGTGAACATGCGCACGTCGCGCGCCATGCGCTCCAAGGGGAGCTCGCGCGAGTAGCCGCGCGCGCCGAAGAATTGCAGGGCGTCGTTCACCACCTGGATGGCGCTCTCCGAGGTGAAGACCTTGGCTTGCGCGGCTAAAAGCATGTCGGGGAAGCCGCCTTCGCCCGAGCGGGCGGCGTCGTAGACCAGCGCCTGCGCGGCGCGCAGCTTGATCGACATGTCGGCGAGCTTCCATTGCAGGCCCTGGAACTCGTTGATCGGCCGGCCGAACTGGTGTCGCTCCTCCGACCAGTCGAGCGCCAGCTGATAGGCGCCCTCGGCGATGCCCAGCGCCACCGTGGCTGCGCCGACGCGCTGGCTGTTGTAGGCGTTCATCAGGTCGGCGAAGCCCTTCTTCAGGCCGCGCGGCGGGATCACCAGGGCCGAGGGCGGCAGTTCCATGTCCTCGAAGTCGATCACCGCCTCGGGGATGCCGCGCAGGCCCATGGTCGGCTCGCGCTTGGTGATTTTCAGCCCGGCCGTCTCGTCGCGAATGGCAAGGAAGCCGCCGATGCCTTCCTCATTGCCCTTCTCGTCGTAGACCTTGGCGAAGATGAGGTGCAGGCGCGAAACGCCGCCGCCGGTGATCCAGTGCTTGCGGCCGTTGACGACATAGCGGTTGCCCTTCTTGTCGGCGCGCGTGGTCATGCCGTTGGCGTCCGACCCGGCCTCGGGCTCGGTGATGCAGATGGCGGGCTTGTCGCCTGACAGCACCATGTCGGCCGCGAGCTTCTTCTGCTCGTCCGAGCCGTAGGCCATCACCGCGCTGATCGCGCCCATGTTGGTCTCGACGGCGATGCGGCCGGTGACCGAGCAGGCCGAGGACAGCGCCTCGATGACCAGCACCGCATCGAGCCAGTTCCTGCCCTGGCCGCCGTACTGCTGCGGGATGGTCATGCCCAGAAGCTTGGCGTCCTTCAGGAGCTCTACATTGTCCCAGGGATACTGCTCGGTGCGGTCGACCTCGGCCGCGCGCTTCGCCACGGGCCCGGCCGCCAGCTCGCGCACCCGCGCCTGCAGCTTCAGTTGGTCGGATGACAGTCCGGACGCATTCATGACTTATCCCTGGCCGTGTGGGTCGACGCTGAAGATGGCAGCCGCATCGGTGCGGCCGCGCACGACGACACTGCCGAGCCCTGCGAAGATGAACTTGTCGCCACAGGCCCGGCGCGTGCTGTCGGAGACGAGAATGCGCGTGCCGTACTCCTTGTTCAACTGCTCGAGCCGCGCCGCGAGATTCACCGTGTCGCCCAGCAGGGTGAAGGTGACGCGCCGGCCGGCGCCGACCGAGCCGCCGATCACCTGGCCGGTGCTGATGCCGATGCGGGTGGCGAAGGCCACGCCCATGTCGCCGAAGGTGCGGTCGCCCACGGCGCGCTGGATGTCGATGGCGGCGCGCACGGCGGCACAGGCATGGTCTTCGCAGGCCAGCGGCATGTTGAACGAAGCGAACAGGCCGTCGCCGATGAAGGTGTTGACCACGCCGCCATGGGCGCGGATCGGCTCCAGCACCGTCTCGAGATATTCGTTGAGGGCGGCGACCAGGAAATGCGGCGTCAAGTACTCGGCGATGGTGGTGAAGCCCGCGATGTCGGTGAACAGGATGGTGGCCTCGCGCATCTCGCCGGCCAGTACATCCTCGCCCTCGCGCTTCAGGATGGTGCTGGCCACGCTCTCGTCGACATAGCGGCCGAAGGTCTCGCGGATGCGCTCGCGCTCGCGCAGGCCCCCGACCATGGTGTTGAACTGGCCGGTGAGCTCGCCGATCTCGTCGTTGGAGGTGACCGGAACGCTCTGATTGAGATCGCCTTCGGCAACCTTGCCCATGGCGCGCGACAAGTTGCGGATCGGCCCGAGCAGCGAACTCGTGACGAAATAGGCCGAAATCGCCAGGCCGATCGCCGCGATGCCGACCACCGTCGTCACCTCGACCTTCAGGCGGTCGCCTTCGTAGGAGAACAGCGCGACGACGATCGAGGCGAGCGGCGCGATCGAGATCACCATCAGGGCGACGATCAGCTTCAGCGTGTAACTGCCGAAGTACAGAGTGAGGTTGCGGCCATCACGCTCGAAGATGAAGGTGCACAGGCGCGTGAGATAGTCGCTGATGACGAAGTAGGTGTAGGTGAAGAAAAAGACCGGCAGGACGATGCAGAGCGTGATGACCTGGGCGAGCGATGGCCGCGGCACGCCGGTCATGGACGGATCGGTGAGAAAATAGGTCGATCCGAGGCGGGAGAAGGTGACCAGCAGGACGAGGATGCCGACGGTCCGGGCGGTCACCAGGGGAAGCTGCGTGAGGCGCCGCTGCGCCTGCTCGAAGGTCGCCTTCCCGTCGAGGTAGCGCTGGATCGGCTCGAACAGGCGGCGCGCCACGAGATAGTTCACGCCGAGCAGCAGGACCACGCTGATCCCGACCGAGCGCGGCGCAAAGCTCCAGGCGTCGTTCATGGTGATGAAAATGAGATTGAAGGCGATATCGACGACGCCGGCCGACAGCGCCATCAGGAGATAGCGCCGCCGGATCGCGGCGATCTCCTCCGGTTTCGCGATCGCGCTCACGTCGCCGGGCCGACGCGGTAAACCACGACGTCCTCGTGGCCGCGCACGTCGGTCGTGCCCAGCCGCTCGCAGTCGGTCGCACCGGCTGAGCGCACCGTGCTCTCGGTGGCGAGGATGCGGGTGCCGAACTGCTTGTTGAGCTGTTCGACGCGCGAGGCGACGTTCACGGCGTCGCCCAGCAGGGTGTAGTTCAGCCGGTTGTCGGTGCCGATGGTGACGCCGATCACCGTGCCGGTGTTGATGCCGATGCGCGTGCGCAGCGCGGCATGGCCGGCGAACGGACCCTCGCCGAGCACGCGCTGGATCTCGATCGCGGCCGTGATCGCGGCCGCGGCATGGTTGTCGCAGGGCAGGGGGAGGTTGAAGCTCACGAACAGGCCATCGCCGATGAAGCTGTTGACGACGCCGCCATGGCGCTGGATCACCGGCACCACGGCGCCGAGATAGGCGTTAAGGATCGCCGCGACCTCGGCCGGCGCCAGGCGCTCGGAAAGGCCGGTGAAGCCCTCGATGTCGGTGAACATCAGGGTGGCCTCGGCGGTGGTGTCGACGACGCGGCCCGCGCGATCGCGGTTGTCGAGGATCGCGGCGGCCACGCTATTGCTGACATACTTGCCGAACGTGTCGCGCAGGTACTGGCGTTCCGACAGGCCTTCGACCATCTCGTTGAAGCGGCCGGCGGCGTGGCCCATCTCGTCGTCCGAGGTGACCGGCAGGCGCACCTGGTAATCGCCCTGGGCGACCTGGCGCATGCCATGGTCGAGCCGGGCAACCGGACGGCTGAGCGCATGGTTGATCCAGAAGACCATGAACAGGGTGCCGACGATGGTGGCGACGACGTCCATCGCCGACTCGCGCACCAGCCGCTCGCCGCTGTAGCTCGCGATGTCCGCCGACAGCAGGATCACGCCGGCGAAGGCCATGAACAGCAGGGCGACGGCGACCTTGTAGCGGAAGCGACCATGGAAGACGTGGAGGTTCACGTCGCGGGTGCGGAACAGATGCTCGCACAGCTGGTCGAGATAGGCGCTGACGACGAAGAAGATCAGCAGGACGTTGAAGCTCGTGCCGACGACGAACGAGGCGACCAGGTCGGGCACGGCCGGATCTTCCTGCATCGCGTCGAGATCGATGCCGAACTCGCGTGACAGCATCCGGAGCGCCACCATCGGCACGTAGCAGACCGCCATGACGATGGCCGACCGGCGTGGCAGGCTGGTCAGCGCGCCTTCGATGTCGGCAAACGAGGTTGCGCCGGCGATGAAGCGGCCGATGGGCCGGATCAGGAAATAGGCGCCGATGCCGACGCCGGCCAGGAGGAAGGCCGCCGACATCGCCACGTTCGCGGGCAGAAGGCGAAATTCCCGGTGCGTCACCGCCCAGACGAGCAGCGTGATCACGTCGATCGCGAACGGCACGCTCATCGCCAGGTAGTAGCGGCCGATGACGGCTTGGGGAGCCACGCGCGGCGCCGCGTCGGTCGATGCGGTCATGCCCGCGGGTATAGAGCGGATCGAGGCGTTCGTCATTCTCCTCCCCTTCGCGGACGCCGCGAAGGGGAGGCAAGCGCTTTTGGCCGCGCAGCGGCCAAAACGCATAGGCCGTCATACGGCGACGGAGGGGTCAGGCGGTCAGTTCACGCCCAGTGATGCGATACTTGAACTTGTCGGGATCGAGCGAGTCGAGGAACCCGGCTTTGTTCTCGGCCTGTGGGTACATCAGGAACGGGATCGCCGCTTCCTTCGAGCCCGGCAGCTTCACGTCGTGTGCCGTGTTGAAGGCGACCCAGTTGCCCTCCCACGAGCCGAACAATGCCTTGCGTGCGGCCAGCACCTTGGGATCGTTCATGGCGAGGTTGCCCGGCGGCTCCTCGAGCACGACCTTGCGCACGTCGGCCGGGTCGACCGGCGTCCAGCCGCTGCCCGGCAGCCAGACCTCGGCGCGGCAGTGCTGCGCCTTGGTGATGTTCTCCGAGCCCGCGCCCAGCGCCTTGAAGCCGAACTGCGAGGGCATGACGCGGATGCCGTAGACGTCGCGCGCCGGCAGGCCGACCGAGCGGGCCATGCCGACGAACAGCGCGTTCAGGTCGGCACACTTGCCGTTGAGGTTGCCGGTGCGGATCATGGTGGTGATGTCGCCGACGCCGCAGCCCAGCGTCTTCGGATTGCGGAAGGTGTTCTCGACCACCCATTCGTAGAGCGCGCGCGCCTTGGCGACGTCGCCCTGCTTGCCCTTGACGATGTCCTGCGCGGTGTCGCGAACCAGGCCGTCGGTCGGCAGCAGCTCGGTGGCGGCGAGGTTGAGCCTGCGCTCGGCGTCGGTGAGCGGCGCCGCGTTGCCCTGGCCCGGCACCAGCGCGCGGTCCTGCGCCTGGACCTGGGCGGTGACCTCGACCAGCGGCGACTGCTGGTCGGCCGCCCATTCGACGCGCAGCATCTCCGCGCCGTACTTGGGATCCTTCACACGCTCGGTGACCTTGGCATTGCCCGTCCAGGTGACGTTGCCCGGGCGCTGCCAGTCGGCCGCCTCGAAGGTCGGCAAGGGTATCCACGCCTTGTTGGCGCCGCCCGTCGGCTCGACGCGCATGGTGAGCACATAGGAGCGCCAGCCCTTGGGCGTGGGCGCGTAGGTCGCCTGCGCCGAGGCAAGGCGCGGTGCAAGGCCGATGGTGCCGGCGGCAATACCGGCTTTCAAAATGTCGCGGCGGTTCATCTGGATTCCCCTCCCCAATGGCTAAGACTGCCGGGGAGGGCAGGCGTCCCGTCGACGGGACTGTCCGAGCCATCCCGGACCGATCCGCATCGCACGCGATAGCGGTCTGTACCGGATGGGCGAGGATTGCAGGGCGGGGCAGCCGCCGTCAACAACTGCCCGGGCGATGTCGGCAGCTCCCTTGGACCGATACTTACGAGACTATCTGACGATGGCGTCAAGGCATCCGTCACGCGAAGTTGATTGCTCCGAAGGAGAGCAAAGAAGATGCGATTTGACCTAGCGGTTACTGACTTTCTTCATTTTTGTGCATCTGAGAGACGATTCTCAGAACACACAATTCAAGCTTACGCCGGTGACTTGACAGACTTTCGTCGTTGGTTAGCGCCTGAAGTGGCCATCGACTCGGTATTTGAGGTGACGCTGAAAAGCTACCTTGCAGATATGGTCGGTCGCCGAAAGCTGGCTGTTGCCACAGTGCGGCGCCGCCTCGCTTGTTTGCGTGTTTTTTTTCGCCGTCGCTCTGACGTCCATGGAGTGCCCGACCCGTTCGCTGCTTGGCATCCGAAGCTTCCGAGGCGCAAGCGATTGCCCCGCACCTTGTCTCGCACCGAAGTATTCACGCTGCTGAAGTCACAGGCATCAAAGGCACCATTTTCGCACAGAAAGCGCAGCGCCTGGCTTTCCTTGGCAATTCGGCTGATGGTCAGCACCGGAATACGCGTTGGAGAGCTGTGCAAGCTTGGCATCGACGATATCGCGCCCGATGGTTCTGCGATTAGGATCCATGGGAAAGGTTCTCGTGACCGTATTGCATATGTCGGTGATCCCGACCTTCGACGCGATCTTCGCAAGGTGGTCGGCAAGAAGTCGGGCAATAGTACGGCGCTTTTCATAAACAGTCATGGGTCGCCGGTGCGACCGCAATCTATCCGGTCCAAATTGAGACGACATGCGTCGGACGCAGGTCTCTCACGCCGTGTTACACCGCATATGCTTAGGCACACCGCAGCGACGCTGCTCATTGAGACGGGCGTCGATATTCGCTTCGTTCAGCGCCTTCTTGGGCATTCAAGCATCGCTACGACCGAGATTTACACGCACGTCTCCGATGAGGCCTTGAAAACGACGTTGGAACGCGCGGCTGTATTGGCAATGCTCTCCGCACGCTGATGGGAAGCCTCGGATGCTCATAACTACTGATTATGGGCCGGCCCAACTTGTGGCAAACAGTCCGATCCTTGGTCCAACAGGTAAGGTCCATCGCAGACGACATTACTGTCCCGGTCGTTGCAAACCTCAAAACGTCGACGCTCGTAAAAGACGACTACGAGGGCACGTCTGTGACCACGGAATATTTTTCCGAGAGTGAAGTAAGCCAGGTGCTCTTGGGCCTGAATGAGAATGGCTTCTACACGAAGCTGTACCCAGGCGAACGTGACTTCATCGAAGCCGTTCTCCATGGCTCATTCGAGAAGCTACCGAGGCCACGTAAGCTTGTTTACAACGCTGCGCGGAGTGGTACAGGACCTGGCCGCAAATCCTTAGTTCCGGCATTTTGTGCTTTCGAATCGATCGCTGTATGCAATTCGGATTCCTATGTCGTCTCCCTGGCGCGCAACAAGTTTCACGTTCAAGGAATTCTACGCAGCCTGGGTATCCCCGTTCCAGAGTCTTGGCTTTTTGACGCTAAGCAGGGATGGCTTCTTGGCAAAAAGCCGCCGGAGAGCACGGGCTTGATTGCCAAACCGAGTTACGAATCCTCTAGCATCGGCTTAAGCAACGCATCGATTGGACGAATTTCAGCCGAGTATGAACATTTCCTGCGAAGGACTTCGGACGCGCTTCGCCAACCCTTGATAGTTCAGCAATTCATTCCGGGCCTTGAAGTTGAAGTTCCCATAATCGACTTTGGGTCTGGACCGTTGGCATTAGGGCCCATTTCGATAACGCTTCAAGGACAAGCCGAACTTGGACATCGCATACTGGACTACGAGATTGTAGAACGGGATGGATATGGCTTCGACGTTCCGAATAGTCTCGCGTCGAACACTATCATGCGGATACGCGCGGCAGCGATTGCGGCTTTCTCGGCGATCGGAATTCGTGCGCTTGGACGGGTCGACTTTCGAGTGTCCTCGGCCGACGGCCCTTTCTACGTGACCGATATCGCGACCAGCCCATATCTCGTTCAACATAGTTCATTCGCCTTTTCATTTCGACGCGAGAACTTGGGACATGCCGATTTGATGGGGGCGCTAGTTGCGGCCAACGCAAAAAGGTATGGCTGGATCTAGGTTTCCGACCAGACTTGGATGTCGGACAACATCATGCCTCGGCCCAGTGATGCCCAGACGACATGTGGGCCATGCTCGCCAAAGACTGTTCGGGGATATTCATCCCATTCCGCCGGCGTCATTCGGTTTCCATCTCTCATCGCCCTTCGAATGGCGTCCTGACGCATTTTGAGCGTACGTGAGCTTTCGGCCGGTATCGCGCCGACATTCGCGTCGACTTCATCTAAGAGAACTTTTGCATGATCTCTTGCATCAAGAGCACATCTCGTTACAGCCCAATTCGCTGCAGCATAGACCGCGTAGTACTTGTCAGTAGCTGACTCGCTAAGCTTTTCATAAACTCGCCCAAGAAGAGCATCGGCCTCCGCGACATCGCCTCTTAGGAAGTAGAACGCACCTAAATTGATCACCATGAGGGAGCGATCAATCAGCTCTACGCCACGGAGTGATTGCGCCATGGGGTCGAGAAGGCTTGCGCAATCTTGAGCACTGGTAAGTCCAGCACGAAATGCTGCAATCGCGTAGTTGTTGATTGCTTTGTAGGGCTCCGGCACCCGGAGACGGTCTGATAGATCGGTGAGATAGCGGACGCTTTGCTCTCCGAATTCCGCGGCTCTGCCAAATTCGCCACGCACGAAGAGATTTCCCGACATGTTGATCAGGGACGCACAATACTGAAAGGCATTGCGAGGGATAGTTGAGCCAGCCAATGGCGCAAAGTAGTCAACGGAGCGGGCAATAAGGTTTCCTGCAATCTCGACTGGGTAGAATATCTCTGCCTTCCGATTCAGAATCTGAATTTTGGAGCGAGCACTTGGATCGTGACGGGAGGATTCGAGATACATGCGAACTTGCGTCAGAACCTCGACGCTGGACCGGTTGTCCTGCAGAGCGGCATGTACAACGGCGAGTGTAACCATCAAGCGATACCAAAGCTCTCCTTCATCTCGCCTTGAAATCCAGGGCACCAAGACCGAACGAGCTCGCTCATAGTCGACCGGACTACGCATTTTGAAGTAGATTAGCGCCATCAAGTAAGTCAGCTCTCCCTGCGGAAGAGTCGCTTCTCCATTGTATAGCGGCGCTAATAGATGAAGCGCCTCTTCATGCCTTCCCGCGTCCATGCTTTTGAGCGCGGTGCGCATGGCGTCAAACATTGGCGCAAGCGCTCCGAGTGTGCCGTGCTTGGGCATATCCTGAACCTGCAGACCCTCCGCCCCACCTCGAGCTTCCTGAAGAAATGCCGCTAAAGCCAAGAATTCAATTCGCTCCTTGATGCCTGCCTTGCTGGCGTGAGCTAGCCGCGTTCGATAGTCGCCCGGCCTTAGGACACGAACACACTCGCCAAGCTTCTCGTGATAGGCATCAAAATTGCCGGCTTCGGCACCCACAGCTTTCCTAACAATTTCATGTGCAAACTGAAGTACGTCCCCGTCACCGGCGACGTATTCTTCGCTGCGTGCCAGATCGAGTATCGCAGCGAACTTACTTCCGTCAGCAAACGCGCATTCCAATTCGCTCTTGGAGAATGTCTCGCCGATGCACGCAGCGATTTTGAGTAGTTTTTGTACTTGAGCAGATTCTTCGGGAAGTGCGTCGAGGCGAATCTTCAGCAGTGCTGTGGCCGTCTTCTCTACTGTCGCGTTGACGTCGGCTATAATCCTACCCTCGGGCGCCACATTTTCTTGAAGGATGCGAACTATCTCCTTCGCCAGCTTCAAATGCCCTCGAGTAACTCGATACAATCTATCGCATTCCATTGAACTTAGTTGACGTGGGCAACCGAGTTTCGCCAACACCAGCGGAAACATCTCTCGAGTTGGGAATTGTAGTTGGTAAGACTTTGTAAGAGGAGACTTGAGAGCGTCGAGAGCGGCATCGGTTAATAGACGAAATTGATCTGACGTCTCCAGAATGAGAAATTGTAGTCGCGCAGCGAATGGGTAACACTCGACAACTTCCGCCGACCGCATTCGATGCAGGAGCTCCGCGGTTTGACGATCAAGCCAGTGCACGTTGTCGACAACCAGCAGAATCCGCTGCGACAGCAAGCTTTGTTGAAATCCGGAGAGCAAGTCCTGCTGGTCGGACGACAAAAAATCAGGGCCGCTGATTTCAGCGCGAGCGATTAATGAGCGAACCAACGCCGAAAGCGGCTGCCCTACCATTGGAATAGCGCGTAACACAGCGCTCGGCAGGTCCCTGTCGGCATCGCGAATGTTTTTCCGGCTGCGTGTTCTCGCAAGCGCTCGATGAGCAGCCAAGTAGTTCGTTCCGGCTTGATCCTGATCGCCCACGACCCAAAACGTGTCGCCGGCGGTTTCATTCCATCTGCGTGTCAGGGAGCGTGCTAGCTCCGTCTTGCCCGTCCCCGACGGTCCACCAATCCAGCAATCAAAACCATCGACAAGCTTTTGAAAGATGTCGTCAGCGATCTGCGCTCGATCGAGCACCTCAAGAAGAGAATCCATAATCAGTAGTTATGTTTGTAAACACGCATGAGTAGGATGATATGCATATTTTGCAACTACAATGTAGTGCAAACGTTACGCTCTGTGAACAATGTACTGGCTTGAATCCGATCGCTACAGACCCAGATAGGCCTGCCGTACCCGGTCGTCGCTTAAGAGCTCGCCGCCCGTACCTGAAAGCTCGATCCGCCCGTTCTCCAGCACGTAGCCGCGATGGGCGATCTTCAGCGAGGCCATGACGTTCTGCTCGACCAGCAGGATGGTCAGGCCCTCCTCGTTCAGGCGGCGGACGATGCGGAACACCTCCTGCACGATGGTGGGCGCCAGCCCCAGCGACGGCTCGTCGAACATGATGAGCCGCGGCTGGCCCATCAGGCAGCGGCCGATCGCCAGCATCTGCTGCTCGCCGCCCGACAGCGTGCCGGCCGCCTGCCGCCGCCGCTCGGAGAGGCGCGGGAAGAGGGCGAAGACGCGGTCCAGCGTCTGCTTCTCGAGCGCGCGCGCACGGCGCGGCGTGGCGCCCATCTCCAGGTTCTCCAGCACCGAGAGATTGGGAAAGACCTGCCGCCCCTCGGCGACATGGCCGATGCCTGCCTCGCACACGCGGAACGACGGCCAGCCCGCGATGTCCACGCCGTCGAAGCGGATGCTGCCATGCGCGGGCTTCTCGATGCCGTGGATGGTGCGGATCAGCGAACTCTTGCCGGCGCCGTTGGCGCCGACGATGGCCACGATCTCGCCCGCGGCGATTTCCAGCGACACGCCGTCGAGCGCCTGGGCGTCGCCGTAGAAGAGGTCGAGCCTGTCGACGTGCAGGAGCGCGCTCACAGCTCCTCCTGCTCGCCAAGATAGACATCGAGCACGCCCTGGTGCCGCGAGATCTCCTGCGGCGTGCCCTCGGCGATCTTCTCGCCGTAGCTCACCACCACGACTTCGGCGGCGAGTGCCATGACTGCGCGCATGACGTGCTCGATCAGCAGGATGGTGAGCCCGCTGCGCTGGTTGAGCTCGCGCAGGAAACCCACCATGACGTCGACCTCGGTGGGCCTGAGGCCTGCCATCACTTCGTCGAGCAGGAGCAGCTTGGGCTCGGTGGCGAGCGCGCGCGCCACTTCCAGGCGCTTGCGATCGGGAAGCGTCAGGCTTTCGGCAAGCTGGTGGCGGCGGTCGTGGAGGCCAAGCCGCGACAGGATCGCCGAGGCCGCCTCGCGCGCGTCGGTGAGATGCGGCTTGCGATGCAACGCGCCCACCGTGACGTTCTCCAGCACACTCAGCCCCTTGAACGGCTTTACGAGCTGGAAGGTGCGGCCGACGCCGGCATCGCAGATGCGATCTGGCCTGAGGCCTGAGATCACCTGGCCGTCGAGACGGACGGTGCCGGAATCGGGGGCGAAGACGCCGGCGATCATGTTGAAGATCGTGGTCTTGCCCGCGCCGTTGGGGCCGATCAGGGCGTGGATGGCGCCGGCCGGCACGGTGAAGCTGACGTCGTGCACCGCGCGCAGGCCGCGGAAGCGCTTGCCCAGCCCCTCGATCTCGAGGCGCGCGCCGCTCACGGCTGGCGCTCCTTCAGGCCGAGCTTGTCGGCCAGCCACGGCCATACGCCAGCCGGCCGGTACATCACGATCACCAGCAGCGCCAGGCCGTAGAAGATCTGCTTGATGCCAGGAATGCGCAGCACGTCACCCAGATCGGTGAAGGCCTCGCCGAGGCCGGTCAGCACCACGGCGCCGACGATCGGGCCGAACAGCGTGCCCAGGCCGCCGATGATGGGCGCCAGGGTGATCTCGATCGAGCGGCCCATGGCGAAGGCCGTCTCGGGGAAGAGGTTGTTGTAATAGAAAGCGTTCCAGACGCCGGCCAGCGCCGTCAGCGCCGCCGAGATCACGATGGCGATCATCTTGCAGCGCAGGACCGGAACGCCAACGGCCTGCGCCGCCTCGGCATCCTCGCGGATGGCGAGCCAGTACTGGCCGAGCCTGCTCTGCAGCAGGGCGCGGCAGAGGATGAAGGCGCCGGCGGCAAGACCCAGGATCACGTAGTAGAAGAGTACCGGCCCGCCGCGCAGGTTTATGATGTCGGTCACTGCTTCGACCTTGAGGAACAGGCCGCCCGAGCCGCCGGCCCATTCCCAGTGATCGAAGGCAACGCGGGTGAACTCGCTGAAGGCGATGGTCAGCAAGGCGAAGTAGACACCGGCCAGCGAGAAGCGAAAGCCGAGATAGCCCACGATGGCGCCGGCCATGCCCGCCACGACGACGGCGGCGAACACGCCCGCCCACGGGCCGATGCCGTAGTGGAAGTAGAGGCCGGCGGCGATGTAGCCGCCCAGCCCGGCGTAGAGCGCGTGGCCCAGCGACAGCTGGCCCGCGAAGCCCATCAGGATGTTCCAGGCCTGGCCGACGAAGGCGAAGTAGAGGATCAGGATCAGGACGGAGAGCCAGTACTTGCCGAGCAGCGCCGGCGCCACGAGCAGCAGCGCCAGCAGGATGGCCAGGCTCCACAGGATGCGCGGCGGCGCGTTGCCGACGAGACGGCGGATAAAACTCACTGCGAGCCCTTGCCCAAAAGACCCTGCGGGCGCAGCAGCAGGACCAGGATGAGGAGCCCGAAGCTGAACATGCTCTTGAGCGACGGCTGCAGCAGCAGGCCGGCCACCGCCTCGCTGACGCCGATCAGCAGGCCGCCTAAAAGGGCGCCGGTCATGCTGCCGAGGCCGCCCACGATCACGATGACGAAGGCGAGCAGGGTGTATTCGACGGCAAGGAAAGGCGACACCGGGATGATGGTGATCATGAGCGCGCCCGCGGCCCCCACGCAGGCGGCGCCGATGCCGAAGGTGAAGGAGTAGAGGCGGCGCACGTCGAGGCCGACCACCAGGGCCGCGAGGTTGTTGTCGGCGGCCGCCCGGATCGACTTGCCGGTGCGCGTGCGCGTGAAGAAGAGCCATAGCAGCAGGGCGATGGCGACGGCGGCGAGGGCGGCGTGCAGGCGCACGGCATCGAACACCAGCGGGCCGAGCTCGTAGGAATCGAACTGCGATTCCATCTGGACGCCGCGCGAATCGGGACCGGCAATGGCGAGCGACGCGTTGACCAGCAGGATGGCGACGGCGAGCAGCAGCAGGAATTGCTGATGCTCGGGCCGGCCGATGAAGGGCGAGATCAGGCTGCGCTGCAGGATATACCCCGCGCCGAAGAATAGCGCTGCGATCACGGGCAGGCTGAGCATCGGCGAGACCTGGAGGTACTCGAAGCCCATCCAGGCGAGATACATGCCGACCACCATCATCTCGCCGTGCGCGAAGTTGACGATGCGCATGACGCCGAAGATCACCGACAGGCCGAGCGCCATCAGCCCGTAGACCATGCCGGTGAGCAGGCCATTGATGATGGCCTGGGCGAGATTGAGGAGGAAGTCGGCGGTCATCGGCTCATGCCTCCCCACGCAGTGGGGAGGTGGCCCGCAGGGCCGGAGGGGTCATGGGCTGGGGGCGCGCGACTCCAGTCGCGCGTCTTTGTCGATCGCAATGATGATCGCGCCACTGGAGTGGCGCGCCCCCAGCGGACGATTTCTTGCCAATCAAGTACGCCGCTTGTCGTTCCAGCCCGGCATCGGGAAGACCAGCGGCGCGGCCGCCGATTCGGCCGGCATCACGACAGTGGGCTTGCGCTTCAGGTTCTCGACGGCGGCGGCCTTGATGTTGACGTTCTGGCCCTTGGCGTCGAACTGGATCGGCCCGCCGATGATGACGTGCAGGTCGATCTTGGTCTTGCGCAGGGCATCCATCAGGGCGTCGGCCTTGGTCGACTTGGCGGTGATCCAGGCTTGCGCGGCGACCAGCAAGCCCTCGAAGGTGAAGCCGGCATTGATGTCGAGCTGGTCGTTGGGGAACTTCGCGGCGTGGCGCTTCTCCAGCGACTGGGTCATCGCCGACTTCGGATCGAGCCACGGCACGTTCGAGATCAGGAAGTCGCTGTACTTGCCCATGGTCTTGAAGAAGTCCTGCTCGTACAGGCCCGGCGCGCCGGGGTTCATCACGCCCATCGGCTCCCAGCGCTGCTTCACCATCTCCTGGATCATCAGCTTGGCGTCGTTGAGACGGTTGACCGGTATCAGCAGCTCGGCCTTGGTCGCCTTGGCCCGGCCAACCTCGACGGAAAGATCCTTGGCCGCGGGATCGTAGGTGATGGTGTCGACGATCTCGTAGGGCATGTCGAGCTTGGGAAAGAGCGCCTTGATGCCGTTCACCATCGAAGTGCCGAACGTGTCGTTGACGCCCATCATCACCGCGGTCTTCGGCGTCTTGCCCGAGACCTTGAAAATCTCCTTGTGCAGGGAGAGCGCACCGGTGATCAGCATCGGCGCCGTCGGGAAGTTGCGCACGACGAACTTGTAGCCCTGCTCGGTGATCTGCGGCGCGGCGGCGATGTTCACCACCAGCGGCACACCGCGCTGCTCGGCGACCTGGGCGATGGCGATGGTCTGGCCGGAGTCGAAGGCGCCGACCAGCATCTGGCAGCCGGCATCGATCGCCTTCTCGGCCTGGGTACGCGCGACGTCGGGCTTGGATTCGGTGTCGTAGTTCACGATCTCGAGCTTCACCGGCAGCTTCATGTCGGTGAACACGTCGTTGGCGACGTCAGCGCCGCGCCGGCAGGCCTGGCCGATCTGCGCCTGGATGCCGGAGGTCGGCAGCAGCAGGGCGACCTTGAGGTTGCCGGTCGTCTGCGCGGCGGCGTAGCGCAGCGGCAGCGGCGCGCCGATCAGCGTGGCGCCGGCCAGTGCCGTCTGTCCCAGATAACGGCGGGTGAATGTCTTGTGGCTTGTCATCGAAGCCCTCCCTTATTTCATGACCGGACTATAGAGACGGCCGCCGGGCCATGCTAGGTGGCCGGCATGACGCTTACGCTCGACGCGCTGAACCGGATGAACCCGGGGGATTTCACATCCGCCGTCGGCGACACCTTCGAACTGGCGCCTTGGGTCGCCGAAGGCGCGGCGGCGAGGCGTCCTTTCCAGGCGGTAACCACCCTGCACGAGGCCATGATGGGCGCCGTGCGGGCAGCCCCGCGCGAGCGGCAGGTCGAGTTCCTGCGCGGCCATCCTGACCTCGCCGGCAAGGCCGCCCGTGCCGGCGCCATGACCGACGATTCCAAGCGCGAGCAGGCGAGCGTCGGCCTGGACAGCCTCGGCGAGGAGGAGTTCGCCCGTTTCCACCGGCTGAACGACGCCTACAAGGCGAAGTTCGGCTTTCCCTTCATCGTCTGTGTGCGCCGCCACACGCGTGATTCCATCCTGGCGCAGTTCGAGCGCCGGCTGGGGCACGATCAGGCGACGGAGTTCGCCGCGGCGCTGCAGGAAGTGTTCTTCATCACGCGACTTAGGATCGCAGGCAAGGTGACGGGCGAGGGCATGCCCGCCGTCAACGGTCGGCTCAGCACTCATGTGCTCGACACCCATGCCGGCCGCCCGGCCGTCGGCGTGGCCATCGAGCTCTACGAGCTCGCCGGAGAAAAAGCCCATTATATTCAGTCGGCTATAACGAACGCCGACGGCCGCACCGACCAGCCATTGATCGGCGGCCGGCCGCTGCCGATCGGGCGCTACGAATTGCGCTTCGCCGTCGGCAACCACTTTCGCAGCAGGGGTATCGTGATTGGCGATCCGCCCTTCCTCGACATCGTGCCTTTGCGCTTTTCCATCGCCGAGCCGGAGGGGCATTATCACGTCCCATTGCTCTGCACTCCCTGGAGCTACTCGACTTATCGCGGAAGTTAGCTCCCTCCC
>JAKFVH010000196.1 GCA_021732285.1 Reyranella sp.
AACTCAATTCCATCGACGCACCTCTGATCACCAGACGTGCCTCTCAGCGAATCATTGCCTTCGCCCCTCTCGCCACAAAAATCTGCCATCATGAGTCAATCCGACGCACGATGTGTGCATCCCCTAGACGCAGTGGGGAGGTGGCGCGTAGCGCCGGAGGGGTCATGGGCGAGCGACGGGCCGTTAGCCTCCTGACCCCTCCGCCTCCGCGCCTTTCAGGCGCTACGGCACCTCCCCAGCGAAGCTGGGGAGGAAGGCGAAATGCGATCATCGTCCCGCCTCGCGCTTGCCCTGCTGCGTCTCCACCTTCATGCCCTCAAGCACCGGCACCAGGCAGGCCTGGCGGCTGCCGACACCGTCGATAGTGACCAGGCAGTCGAAGCAGACGCCCATCAGGCAGTAGGGCGCGCGCGGCGCACCCGTCACCGGCGTGGTACGGCAATGCTCGATGCCGGCCGACAGCAGGGCAGCGGCGACGGTGTCGCCGCTCCTGGCCTGCACGGGCTTGCCGTCGACCGTCAGGGCAACGGCCGTACCGGCGTCAGCCAGCCTCTTGAACATGGAACCTCCGCGCACTGAAGGGAGCGACCAGCGACTTGTCGAGGGCACCGCGCGCGATCATGGGCGCGATGGTGAGAGCATGGTTGGCCGCGAGCGTCACGCCGGAATGGCAGCACACGGTGAAGGCGCCGGGATGGCTCTCCGATTCATCGTATATCGGGAAGCCGTCCTGGGTCATCACGCGGATGGCGCTCCAGGTGCGAACGACGTTAGCGCTGCCGAGGACAGGGAACATGCGCACCGCGCGTTCGGCCTCGGTGGCGCTGACGCCGAGCGTCAGGTCGGCCGGATCGGTGCGCTCTTCCTTGGAATCGCCGATCATCACCGTGCCCTCGTCGGTCTGGCGCAGGGTGACCACGGGATGGCGCAGGAACGGCCGCAGCCGCTCGGTGACGACGATCTGGCCGCGCTCGGGCCGCATCGGACATTCCAGCCCGACCATCGGTGCCAGGTGCATGTTGGCGTTGCCGGCCGCCAGCGCCACGCGGTTGGCGCGGATCTCGCGATGCGGAGTCGTGAGCCGGAACTCGCCGCCTTCCCGCGTGATGTTCTCGACGCGATGGCTCGGCAGGTAGGTGACGCCCCGGGCCTTGATGGCGGTGTGCAGGGTACGGAACAGGCGCAGCGAGTTCACATGGCCGTCGAGCGGGCAGAAGCTGCCGCCCACCACCTCGGGGCCAATGTCAGGCAGCATCTTGGCGACCTGGGCGTGGTCGAGGATTTCCGTCTTGTAGTCGACGATGCCGGGCTGGTTGTGCAGGCGCTTCAGGTTGTTGGCGCGCACCTCGAGCTCGCGTTCCGACAGCGACAGGTGGAAGCCGCCCGGCCGTTGGAAGCAGACGTCGAGCCCGGTCTCCTCCTTCAGCGTCTGGGCGAAACCTTCCCAGGCGTTCGACGAGCAGATGGTCCAGCCGGCATAGGGCGCCAGGCCCAGGCCCTTGCTCTGCACCCAGACCAGGGCGAAGTTGCCGCGGCTCGCGCGCACGGCGCGATCGCCCTCGTCGAGCACGACGACGCGACAGCCCTCGCGCGCCAGGCCCCAGGCGGTGGCGACGCCGACCAGCCCGCCGCCGACGACGGCAACATCGTAGTCGCTATCGGCCATCGACGCTCCTTCCGACCAGCAGCCGCTCCAGGCCGTAGGCGCGATCGAGCACGATTAGCGCGGCCACGGTGACGGCGATGACGACGGCCGACACCGAGGTCACCAGCGGATCGATATTGTCCTGGATGTAGAGGAACATGCGCACCGGGAGGGTCTCGGTGCCGGGCGCGGCGATGAACACCGTCATGGTCACTTCGTCGAACGAATTGATGAAGGCGAGCGCCCAGCCGCTCACAAGGCCGGGCAGCACCAGTGGCAGGGTGATGCGCCGCAGCACCGTACCGTCTGAGGCGCCGAGCGAGATGGCCGCGTGCTCGATCGAACGATCGAGGCCGACGGCCGAAGCCAAGGTCAGGCGCAGCGCGAAGGGCAGCACGATCACGATATGCGCCAGCACCAGGCCGACGAAGGTGCCGCCGAGACCGAGCTCGGTGAAGAAGCGCAGGAAGGCGATGCCCAGCACGACGTGCGGAATCATGAGCGGCGACATGAACAGTGCGGTCATGGCGTCGCGGCCGCGGAAGCGATGGCGCCCGATGGCGAGGGCCGCCGGCACCGAGAAGGCGACGGCGATGGCCGAGCTCAACGCGCCCAGCCACAGGCTGCGCCAGAACGCCGAGATGAACTCGGGGTAGCGGCCGATGGCGTAGAACCAGCGCAGCGACCAGCGGTCGGTCGGGAACGAGAGATAGCCCTCGGGCGTGAAGGCGACGAAGCAGACGACCAGGATCGGCGCCAGCATGAAGGTGACGAACAGCGTGTGGTAGACAAGCGCGATCGGCCCATTCTTGCTCATGACGTGCGGCTCATCCGAACACCTGCGCGTAGCGGCGTTCGACCAGGCGGCTGGCGCCGACCACGATCGCGACCAGGGCGACCAGCAGCAGCACGGCGACCGCCGCTCCCAGCGGCCAGTTCAACGTGTTGAGGAATTCGTCATAGGCCAGCGTCGAGGCAACTTTTAGCCGACGGCCGCCAATGATGGCGGGCGTCGCAAAGGCGCTGGCCGCCAGGGCGAACACGATGATGGCGCCCGACAGGATGCCGGGCATGACCTGCGGCAGCACGATGCGACGCAGCACCGTGAACGGCCCCGCGCCCAGCGCCACCGCCGCGTTCTCGACCTGCGGGTCGAGGCGCTGCAGGGCCGCCCACACCGCGAGCACCATGTAGGGCATCAGCACGTGCGTCAGCGCCACAATGACGCCGGTCTCGGTGAACATGAAGGGCAACGGGGCGGAGATCAGGCCCATCGACGTCAGGGCTTTGTTTATAAGCCCGGAGTTGCCGCCGAACAGCAACGCCCAGCCCAAGGTTCGCGCGACCACCGAGATCAGCAGCGGCCCCAGGATCACCAGCAGGAAGAGACCGCGCCACGGGCTCTTCATGCGATTGAGGATGTAGGCCTCGGGCGCGCCCAGCAGGGCCGCAAACAGCGTGACGAAGAAGGCGATGCGGAAGGTCCGCCCGAACATCTCCAGGAAATAGGAGTCAGTGAAGACCTCGTGCCAGTTCTTCAGGATGAACACCGGCTCGATGCCCTTGTACTGGCCCCAGTCATGGAACGAGAGCAGCACGGTCATGACAAGCGGGATGACCACGATGGCGCCGAACAGCAGCAACGCCGGGAGGCTGAGAAGGTAAGGCGTGGATTTCACGCCGACGTGCCTCCCCACGAAGTGGGGAGGTGGCCCGAAGGGCCGGAGGGGTCATGGGTGGCAGCGCTGGCGCTCATGACCCCTCCGTCCGCTTCGCGGACACCTCCCCACGCGTGGCGTGGGGAGGAACGCCGTCCCACGCCAGGTGCACCGACTCACCCTCGCCCGGCATCGCCTCGCCGGTGTTCTGGCGGATCACCGTCACCAGGCCGCCGGCCGTCTCGACCTGGTAGAGCCAGTGGTTGCCCTGGAAGATGCGCGTGCGCACCTTGCCGGCGAGACCCGAGGTCGCGAACCAGATCTTCTCCGGCCGCACCGTCGTGCCGTTCACCAGATTGGTCCGGCCGAGGAAGTTCGCGACGAACGGCGTCGCCGGTCGCTCGTAGGCTTCGTGCGGCGGGCCGATCTGCTCGGCGCGGCCGTGGTTCATCACCACCACGCGGTCGCTGAGCGCCATCGCTTCGGCCTGGTCGTGCGTCACCAGGATGGTCGTGGTGCCGACCGTGCGCTGGATCTGGCGCAGCTCGATCTGCATCTCCTCGCGCAGCTTGGCGTCGAGGTTGCTGAGCGGCTCGTCGAGCAGCAGGATCTGCGGCCGGATGACGAGCGCGCGGGCGAGCGCCACGCGCTGCTGCTGGCCGCCCGAGAGCTGGCGCGGGAAGCGGCCGGTGAAGGCGCCGAGACCGACCAGCTCCAGCGTCTCGCCAACGCGCTTGCTGCGCTCGACGGCGGCGACGCCCTGCATCTCGAGGCCGAACGCCACGTTCTCCGCCACCGTCATGTGCGGGAACAGCGCATAGCTCTGGAACACGATGCCGAGCCCGCGCTTGGCCGGCTTCATCGCCAGCAAGTCGCGGCCTTCGAGCCGGATCGCGCCGCCGCTCGGCTCGACGAAGCCCGCGATCATCTGCAGGGTCGTGGTCTTGCCGCAGCCCGATGGGCCCAGCAGGGAGACGAACTCGCCCTTCTCGACGGCCAAGGTCAGGCCGTCGACGGCGGTGTGGGTGCCGAAGCGCTTGCTCAGCCCTTCCAGCGACAGGAAGCTCATTACGTCGCTCGTTCATGCTCCTCTCCCCCGTTAGGGGGAGAGGTTGGGTGAGGGGGTTGCACGAGCTTTCGAAGCCCCCTCACCTAGCCTCTCCCCCTAGCGGGGGAGAGGAACATGAGGACGAAGATCACCGCTCCACCTCGCGGTTCCAGCGCTTGGTCCAGTCCTCGCGCTGCGCATTGATGACGTCCCAATCGGGCGAAACGATCAGCTTGGCGCGCTCGCCGACCGGGGCCATGCGCAGCTCCGGCATGTTGACGTCGACCTTGGTGTTGACCGGGCCGTTGCCCATTTCCTTGGCGAGCACGGTCTGGATCGGCGCGGAGATCAGCGTCTTGATGAACTCGTGCGCCAGCGGATTGACGTTGGCCTTGGCGACCGGGCAGGCCGAGGCGAGCAGGATCGGCGCGCCTTCCTTGGGATAGATGAAGTCGACTGGGAAGCCGGTGTTGGCGAAGGCTTGTACGCGGCCGGTGCCCCACACCGCGATCTGCGCCTGGTTCGACTGGAAGAGCTCGGTCATCTTGCCCGGCGAGGGCTCGTAGACCAGCACGTTGGGATTGACGTCGGCCTTCATCACCTTGAAGCCCGGCTCGATGTTCTTCTCGCCGCCGCCGTTCAGGCGCGCGAACATCATCAGCGTATAGAGGCCGTAGGTGTTGTTGATCGGCGGGATGACCAGCAGCTTCTTGAACTTGGGATCCTTCAGATCGTTCCACGAGGTCGGCGTGGCCCAGCCCTTTTCCTTGAAGGTCTTGGTGTTGATCATGAAGCCGGTGCCGGTCTGGCCGACGGCGACCGCGCGGTCGTCCTTGAACAGGGCGGCGGGATAGAGCTGGCTCTTGTCGAGGCCGTCGATCTTGCCGCAGAAGCCGAGCTGGATCGCCTGGTACATCGGGCCGTCGTCGACGATCGCCACGTCGATCACCTGGTTGCCCTTCTGCGCCTGCAGCTTGGCCAAAGTGTCGGTCGAGTTGCCGGCGACGTACTCGACCTTGACGCCGTGCTTCTGCTCGAAGGCCGGGATCACGTCCTTGCGCAGCTGCTGCTCCCACGAGCCGCCATAGGCCGCCACCGTGAGAGTCTTGGATTGCGCGAATGCCGATGTCGCCGCCAGCAGCGCGACCGCGGCCGCGAACGCGGCTCTAGTGATCGAACGCCCCATGTCCCCTCCTCCGGCGGCGCCCTGCCTGCCGCAGCCGGCATGGTTTCGGTCTGTCATCGCTGCGTCAAATTCGATTTTTCCGCCCGCTTCATAACAAGATGTTATAAAGAGCCAATGCGCGGTCCCAATCCCCGCCAGATCGAGGCGTTCCGGGCGGTCGTCCTCACCGGCGGCGTGGGCGCGGCCGCGTCGCTGATCAACGTCACCCAGCCTGCGGTCAGCCGCCTGATCCGCGACTTGCAGAGCCACCTCGGCCTGGTGCTGTTCGAGCGTCGCGGCACCGGGCTGGTGCCGACCAGCGAGGCCCTGTCGCTCTACGCCGAGGTCGAGCGGGCGTTCGTCGGGCTGGAGCGCATCGAACAGATGGCGACCGAGCTGCGCACCAGGCGCGCCGGCTTCCTGCGCATCGCGGCCCTGCCGGCGCTGGCCAACGGTTTCCTGCCGCGCTTCGTCGGGCAGTTCCTGCAGGAACGGCCGAAGCTCGACATCGTGCTGTCGGGGCTGGTGTCGCATGCCGTGGTGGCGTCGGTCGCCCAGGGCCAATGCGACCTGGGCTTCGCCGAGGCTTCCATGGAGCATGCCGCCGTCGAGCGCGAGCACATGCCGCCGGCGCCGTTCGTCGCCGTGCTGCCGGAACGGCACCGGCTGGCGCGCAAGAAGAAGCTCAGGCCGCGCGACTTCGAGGGCGAGAACTTCATCTCGCTCGGGCCCTCGACGCTGTCGCGCTTTCGCATCGACCGCATATTCGCCGAGCACGGCGTCACCCGCATCCTGCGCATCGAGACGCCCTTGTCGGAGATCGCCTGTGCGCTGGCGGGCTCGGGCGCCGGCGTGGTGCTGTGCGAGCCCTTCACCGCCACCGAGTACGCCACCCGCGGCATTGTGGTCCGCCCCTTCGAACCGCAGATCGACTTCGAGTTCGCCGCGCTCTTTCCCGCCCATCGCAGCGTGCCGCCGGTGGCGCGCGCGTTCATCGACGGCTTCAAGGCCCACGTCGCGCAGTTCCTGCGGCGCGGGCCATGGCGTTAAATTCGGATGAATTAAGACAGCTGAGGCCTGTCTTAATTCAACCGCCAAAAGCCGAGATTCTTCAAACATTTATCGCCCCGTCGGACAATTCGGATAGTTTCGCAAGCCATTTTCGCAATACCTCCGTTGCCGCCGCGACGTCGGTGTCGCGCACCAACCTTGCCGCACAGGCCCGCAGGGCGGCTGTTGTGAATCGGATGGACGATGCAAAGAGCGACAGACGCCGGCACTCTATCTAGAACCGCCGTGCTTGTCAATAACTATAGTATTCATTCGTGAGGATGCTCACGACGCCGCCGGCAAGCGTCCACTACAAGGGGTGGTATTTTTGCGCGCCGTAGGGGGACACCAAATGCAGTAGTGCAGGCAGTGCTATCACCAGTCTCCGCCGCGGCCCAAGGCAGCTCGACCTATCGCGCCGCGGTGAGCAGGAACGTCAGCTCGTGCTTGTTGTGGTGCAGGTGCAGCACCTGTGCCTCGGGGATCGCCGCGAACGCAGCCGCCGCATCGTGATCGGTCTCGCCCTGGAATTTGAGGGTGCAGACGAAATTGCGCACCAGACCGGATGATCGCCACGTCTCGACCAGCCGCAGCAGCCGCGCCGGATAGCAGACGATGTCGGAGAACAGCCAATCGACGGCGCCGACGCTCTCGGGCGCGAGGGCGAAGGCGCTTTCGCCGCGCCAACTGACGCCTGGCATTGCCGCCACCTTGGGATCGAGCGGCGCCTTGTCGACGGCGACCACCGCGGCGCCAAGCCGAGCCAGCACCCAGGTCCAGCCGCCGGGCGAAGCGCCGAGATCGAGGCAGCGTTCGCCCGGTCCCGGCCAGCGGCCGAGGCGAACCAGCGCTTCCCACAATTTTAGATAGGCGCGGTTGGGCGGGCCGGTTTTGTCCTCGACGAAGGCCACCTCACCGTTGGCGAACGGCGAGCTGCACTGCGCGGCGGCCAGCAAGCGGTCAGGCGACAACAGGGTCCACGAACCCAGTGGGGCCGAAGGCGCCTTAGCGGGAAAGACGATGGGCTTGGCCGAGACGTGCGGCAGTCGCTCCTGGATCAGGGCCGCGCGCCGGTGGTGCAGCGGTGCATACATCGCCCAATTGCGCTGGATGTCGCGCAGCGCCTTGGCCGCGCTGCCGATCGAGTCGACGGGGAGCTCCTGGCAATCGTGCCAGATGTTGGCCGCCCAGGCCGCCGCGATCGCCGCGTTGCAGACGAACAGGCGTTCGTGCCGATGCGTCACGGCCACGCCGGCGCGCTGCAGCTCTTCCTGCAGCTGGTCGGCAAAGCCCTCGGCGGCGAGATAGGCGGTGGTCATGCCGGCAACCTAAACCATCGCCCGTCGTTCGCAGGCAAGGAATTCCGGAGGATCATCATGGCCAAGACATCGATGTCCCAGCGCAAGACCATGGGCCGCGTCATGCACGAATATGCGCACGGCGAGCTGAAGAGCGGCCCGCGCGGCCAGCAACGAACTGGGGGCGGCAAGGTCAGGAGTCGGCGTCAGGCGATCGCCATCGCGCTCGAGGAGGCCGGTGCGTCCAAGTACGAGAGCAAGGCAAGGAACCGCCGTAACCTCGCGCGCAGCAAGGCCAAGGAAGCGGCGGGCCGCACCGCCCAGCAGGAGACCGAGGGCAAGGCCCGCGTCGGCGCCCGCGGCAAGCGCGAGAGCTCGCGCGCGATGGGCGGCAAGAACGCCAAGACCACGACGCGGCGCTCGCCGCGCCGGCGCAGCGCACGGCGGGTGTCGCGATGAGCAAGCCACAACGCATCGTCAACATCGCCGAGCTCGCGCTGCAGGACACCGGCAACGGCAAGGCCTTTCAGGCCAAGGTCGGCAGGGCCGGGCCGATGCTCGGGCTGAAGAAGCTGGGTTGCTCGCTGACCGTCGTGCCACCGGGCAAGCGGGCCTGGCCAATCCATCGCCATCACGTGATGGACGAGCTGTTCTACATCGTGTCCGGCAACGGCGAGGTGCGCCTGGACGACCAGACCTTGGCCGTCCGCGCCGGCGACCTGATCGCCAGTCCGGCAGGCGCCGAAGCCCATCAGATCATCAACACCGGCGGGAGCGAGCTGCGCTATCTCGCCCTCTCCGACATCGCCACGGTCGACATCATCGAGTATCCGGATTCGGGAAAGGTCGGGATGGCGGCCGGCGTGAAGGACGGCGATTTGAAGACCGCGACCTACATGGCGATGGGCCGGGTCACGCCTGCCGACTACTTCGATGGCGAGGACAAGAACGACAAGAGCTGACAATCCACTGCCTCAACTATTTTCAATGTGACGGCAACCGACAGGCCATGGCTCGGCTGGCAGAGCTTGTGGTACCGTTTTTTGAAAGCGAGGAGAGGACGTCATGTTCAACAGAAGGTTTGTGATCGGCGCCACGTTGGCCGGCCCGATGCTGTTCGCCGCGACGGCGTTCGCGCAGGGCCAGCCGATCGTCGGCATCTCGACCGTCACCACCTATTCAGCCGATGCGCGCATCACCGCCGTCGATCCGGCCGCGCGCACCGTGACGCTGGCCTACAGCAACGGCGCCACGGCCGTGCGCAAGGTCAGCCCCGCGGTCGCCAACTTCGCTCAGGCCAAGGTCGGCGACAACGTGTCGATCGGCTTCGAGGATCGGCTCACCTTCGTGTTGTCGGGTCCCAACACCAAGACGCCGCGCGATCGCGACGTCAGCGTCACGGTCGCGGCCGGCACCGGCACCAGCGCTGCCGGCGTCTCGTCCGACCAGGCGGTCGCCACCTGGTGGGTCACCGCCGTCGATCCGACGGGCGGCACGGTCTCCCTGGTCAATCCGGCCGGTGGCCAGGTCCGTACCTACAACGTGACCACGCCGGAAGGCCGCGCCCAGCTGCCGCGCGTCAAGCCGGGCGACTCCGTCACGGTGATCGACAGCCAGGTGGCGGTCGTCGCGATCACGCCGAAGTAAGACTTACGGCATATCGGTGCGCATGCCCGAAGGCGGCGCCGGATTTCCCGGCGACCGCGCGGCGTGCGACGACAGCGTGCCGCGGAAGCTGACATCGGCGCCGCGCAAATTGAGCGTCAGCGTGCCGCCTGACACGCGGCCGCTCGCCGAAGCGGCGTTGGTCGTGCAGCCTGCCGCCTCAGGCAAACGCAGGCTGCCACTGACCGCGCCGGCAGCATCGACCATCAGTGAAACCGGCAGGCTGCCGCAAACGGGATGAACGAACCGGCCGCTGAGCTGGCCGCCCGCCAGGCGCAGGTCCGCCTCCATTGGCGCCAGCGGCGCAGCGCCGCCTCCCGTCGTCGATCCCGACAGCGACCCGACAAAGAAGCCGCCGCCTGTCGGCGCGGCAGCCGGCCGATCGACCGCCGATCGCGGTGCCGGGCCGGCATCGCGCAGCGCCTGGCCTTCTGCCGCGGTCAAATAGCCCGTCGCCGGATGCTTCTGCGCCTGCTGCCAAGCCGCGATCATCTCACGCGAGCGCGGACCGAACGTGCCGTCCGAGCCGCGCGTGTCGAAGCCCTGCGCTGTCAGGGCGAGCTGGATGCGTCGACGGTCCGGCGTCGAGAGGTTCAACGCGGTTTCCGTCGCCTCTGCAGACGATGATCGGTTCGCGTCGGCCGACGGAGACGCTGCCCGCTCCAGCTGGGGCGTCGGCGCAAAGGTGACGTAGGCGCCGGCCATTGCCGCCAGGACGCCGCCGACGCCGAGCGCCAGCCAACCGCGACGCGCGGCGGATCGGCGAGAGGCTGCGTGTACTACAGTCGGCGCCATCACCAGCGTGGGCGCGCTGTCGGCGGGCACCTCGCGCGGCAGCGCCCACCAGGCCGCGATGCTCGGCGGCCGCTTTTCCAACGCGAGCGACAGGCCGGCGTCGATGCCGCGCAGGAGCCGGTCGTCGAAATCCCGCGACGCCGAGCCGGCGAGCGGTACATACGTATCCTCCATCAGGCGGTCGAAGGCGCTGGGCGGCGCCCGGCCGGTGATGGCGTAGTGAAGCGTGGCCGAGAGGCCATAGATGTCGGTCCACGGCCCCTGCTTGGCCGAGGTGAACTGCTCGGGCGCGGCGTAGCCCGGGGTGAAGATCGCCGTCATGGTCTTGGTGCGGTCGGCCATCGCCGCGCGCGCGGCGCCGAAGTCGATCAAGGTCGGCTTGCCGTCGGCGCCGAGCATGATGTTGGCCGGCTTGATGTCGCGGTGCAGGAAGCCTGTCTCGTGCACCTTGTGCAGACCGGCGAGCAGCGGGCCCAGCATCGCCTGGACCCCGGCCGGCGGCAGCGGCCCGTCAGCCTTGACCCGCTCCTCCAAGGTCCGGCCACGTAACAGTTCCATGACGATGTAGGCGGTGCCGTTGGCCTCGAGGAAGTCGAAGACCTTCACGATCGACGGCGCCTCGTGCAGGTTGGCAAGCGTGCGGCCTTCCTCGATGAAACGGCCACGGCCCCAGCCGAAATCGTCAGCCACCTCGGTCGAGCGCGGCAGCACCGAGCTGCCGTCCGGGCGGACCGCGAGCGCGGCGGGCAGGTATTCCTTGACGGCGACATCGCGACCAAGCTGCGTGTCGCGCGCAAGATAAGTGATGCCGAAACCGCCCTGGCCCAGGACGCTCGCAACCTGGTAGCGCCCGATCAGGGTGCCCGCCGGCAAGGCCACGTAATCGACCTTTGTCGGGGCGTCGATCGGTGGAGGGGCGGTGGCGGACATGTGATGGAGGGCTTCCAGCAGGGCAACGCGACCGCCTCTCCCGGCGTTGCAACAGTCACGGTGTCGTCATCCAGAGGTTTTGTATGAAGGCCTCCGACCTCGACAAGGAACCGCCGGCTGCAGGAATGCCGACCACACGGGAATGGCTGCGTGTCATCGGCGCGGCCCTCGCCATCGTCGCCATCTGCGCTTTGTGGACATTCTGGGCCTGATGGACAATTCATGACTGTCACCCGGCGCGGGGTAACCCCCGCGCTTACCGAAGCGGGGGGCCTTTAGGCAGCAGGAAAGGTCCCTCGCTGCGCTCGGGATGACAGCAAGCCTGTATCCGCTCTAACCTCCGCCGTGAACGGAGGAATTCATGGCGAAGTTCGGTATCGGTCAATCGGTTCGGAGACTGGAAGATCCCCGGCTACTGACGGGCGGCGGGCGTTATACAGACGACACGAAGTTGAATGCCCCGGCGGCACGCATGTACGTCCTGCGCTCGCCGCATGCCCATGCCGATATAAGGAAGATCGATACGTCGGCCGCCGCCAAGGCGCCGGGTGTGCTGCTGGTGCTGACCGGCCACGACGTCAAGAAGGCCGATTTCGGCGACGTGCCCTGCCTGGTGCCGTTGGAGAACCGCGACGGCAGCCCGCGCGGCGAGACCCCACGGCCGATGCTGGCGCTCGATCGCGTGCGCCATGTCGGCGATGCGGTGGCGCTGGTGGTGGCCGAGACGCTGGAGCAGGCCAAGGATGCCGCCGAGCTGATCGAGGTCGACTACGAGGCGCGTGCCCACGTCGTCGGCACCTACGAGGCGGCCCAGCCGGGCGCGCCGCTGGTGCATGACCACATCAAGAACAACATCGTGTTCGACTGGCACATGGGCGACCAGGCCAAGACGGATGCCGCCTTCGCCAAGGCCGACCGCGTGGTCAAGCTGCAGCTCGTCAACCAGCGGCTGGTGGTCAACTCGATGGAGCCGCGCGGCGCGATCTGCGAATACGACGCCAAGGACGACCGCTCGACCTTGTGGCTCTCCTCGCAGGGCGTGCACATGATCCGGCCGGTGGTGGCCGAGCTGATCCTGAAGATCGGCTTGCCGAAGCTGCGCGTGCGCACCGGCGACGTCGGTGGCGGCTTCGGCATGAAGATCTTCGTGCACCCGGAATACCCGATGGTGGTGTGGGCCTCGCGCCTGCTGAAGCGCACGGTGAAGTGGATCCCCGACCGCCAGGAGGCCTTCCAGTCGGACGTGCAGGGCCGCGACCACGTCTCGATCGCCGAGATGGCGCTCGACAAGGAGGCGCGTTTCCTGGGCTGCCGCATCACGACCTATGCCGCGCTCGGCGCCTACCTCAATCACTTCAGCGTCTTCATTCCGACGATGGCCGGCAGCTCGATGCTGGTCGGCCTCTATCAGACGCCCGCCGCCTACATCAACGTCAAGGGCGTGATGACCAACACCGTGCCGACCGACGCCTATCGCGGCGCCGGCCGGCCCGAGGCTGCCTACCTGCTGGAGCGCTTCGTCGATCACATCGCGCGCGAGACCGGGCTCACACCCGACGAGATCCGCGCGCGCAACTTCATCAAGCCCGGCCAGATCCCGTTCGCGACGGCGCTCGGCGATACCTACGACTCGGGCAACTTCGAAGCGGTGATGCGCAAGGGCATGGAGAAGGCCGACTGGAAGGGCTTTTCCACCCGCCGCGCCCAATCGCTCGCCAAGGGCAAGTGGCGCGGCATGGGCATGGCGACTTATGTCGAGAAGTGCGGCGGCGGCGGCATGCCCGAGACCGCTATCGCCAAGTTCAACGACGACGACACGGTCACGATCTTCATGGGCAATCAGACCAACGGCCAGGGCCAGGAGACAGCGATCCGCCAGATCGCCTCGGCGCGGCTGGGCATCGATGCCGACCAGATCCGTTTCGTACAGGGCGATTCCGACGTGGTGCCCGAAGGCATAACCGGCGGCAGCCGCATGGTCTCGGTCGGCGGCACGGCGACCATCGGCGTGGCCGACAAGATCATCGCCAAGGGCAAGCTTGTCGCAGCAAGCGCGATGGAGGCCTCGGCGGCCGACATTGAGTATGGCGATGGTGCCTTCAAGATCGTCGGCACCGACCGCAGCATGAGCCTGTTCGACGTTGCCAAGGCGGCGAAGGATGCCAAGCACGTGCCGGCGGGCGAAAAGCCCGGCCTGGACGACGAGTTCACGCGCATGCCGACGGCCGACACCTTCCCCAACGGCTGCCATATCTGCGAGCTCGAGATCGATCCCGACACCGGCGTGCTGGAGATCGTGAACTACAGCGTGGTCGATGATTTCGGCGCGGCGCTCAATCCGCTGCTGCTGCAGGGCCAGGTCCATGGCGGCATCGGCCAGGGCGTCGGCCAGGCGTTGACCGAGAAGACGGTCTACGACAAGGACTCAGGCCAGCTCTTGAGCGGCAGCTTCCAGGACTATGCCCTGCCGCGCGCCGACATCGTGCCGCATGTGCACTTCGACCTGCACAACAGCCCGTGCACGACCAATCCGCTGGGCGTAAAGGGCGCGGGCGAGGCCGGCGCGATCGGCGCGCCGCCGGCGGTGATCAACGCCATCGTCGATGCGATCCACCCGCATACCGGCGTGAAGCATGTCGACATGCCGGCGACGGCAGCCACCCTGTGGGCGGTGATCGCCGCCCATCGGCAGAAGAAAGCGGCGTAGGCGGTCATGGCCGCCGAGCGCAGAGACCTCATCGCCGCCTTGGCGCATTCGATCAAGGCGATCGACGACGACTACAAGGAGGAGATGCGCGAACTGCGCGCGCTCTTCGAGGAGGCCAGGAAGGAAGCGGCGAAGGACGAGCCCGACGGCGTCAAGCTCAAGGCACTGCTGGCCGATGCCGGCGAGATGGTCAAGACCTTCGCCAGGCTCGACCCGATGTGGCAGGGCGTGCAGCGCGTGGCCCGCCTGTTCGGACTGGACTAGGAGGTTCCGCCATGCCCGCTCCCGACCTCGTCGCCCTGTGGGAGGCCCATTGCCGCCACGAGTTCGAGACGCGCGACGTCGATGCCACCATGGCGACGATGGTCCAGCGGCCCTATGTGAATCACGTGCCGACCATGACCGGCGGCGTTGGGCACGATCAGCTGAAGCGCTTCTACAAGTACCATTTCATCGGCGGCAACCCGCCCGACACCGAGCTCAGGCCGATCAGCCGTACCGTCGGCGCCGACCAGATCGTCGACGAGCTGATCTTCTGCTTCACCCACACCAGCGAGATCGACTGGATGCTGCCCGGCATCGCGCCGACCGGTAAGCGCGTCGAAGTCCCGCTGGTCGCCATCGTGCGCTTCGAAGGCGACAAGGTCGCGCACGAGCACATCTACTGGGACCAGGCGTCGGTGCTGGTGCAGGTCGGGCTGCTCGATCCCAAGGGGCTGCCGGCCGCCGGCATCGAGACGGCGCGCAAGGTTGCGGACAATGCGCTACCCAGCAACGGGCTGATGACTAGCTGGAGCACGAGCGCGGGCAAGCCGATCTGAGAGGTGGTCAAATGCCGTCGAGCCGCCCAACCCTCTACGGCAGCCGACATGCCGTCTCCGCCGGCCACTATCTCGCCGCCGCCGCGGGCTTCGCGATCCTCGAGGCTGGCGGCAATGCCATCGATGCCGGCTGCGCGGCAGGCATCGCGCTCGCAGTGTTGCACCCCGACGAGGTGAACGTCGCCGGCGTGGCGCCGATCATGATCCGCACCGGGCAGGGCAAGGTCGTCACCATCGCGGGGCTCGGCCATTGGCCCAAGCGCTTCCCGGCCGATCTCTTCATGCGCGAGCATGGCGGCAAGATGCCGTTGGGCATTTTGCGCACCGTGGTGCCGGCGGCGCCTGACGCCTGGATCACCGCGCTCGGCGACTACGGCACCATGTCGTTCGGCGACGTCGCCGGTGCCGCCGTGCGCTATGCCCGCGAAGGCTTCGCGGTGTTCGAATACATGGCGACCATGATCAAGCAGTACGAGGACGGCTATCGCTCCTGGCCGTCCAATGCGGCGATCTTCCTGCTTGGCGGCAAGCTGCCCCAGGTCGGCGACCGCTTCGTGCAGAGCGATCTCGCCGGCACGCTGCAGTACATGATCGACCAGGAGCGCGCGGCGTCGAAGCGCGGCCGCCTGGCCGGTCTCGCCGCGGCGCGCGCCGCCTTCTATTGCGGCGACATCGCCGAGACCATCGTGCGCTACCACGAAGAAAACGGCGGCTACCTCGCGCGCGACGATCTCGCGAACTTCCATAGCCGCTACGAGGAGCCGGTGCAGGTGCGCTGGCGCAACTTCGAGGTCTTCACCTGCGGGCCGTGGTGCCAGGGCCCGATGCTGGCCCAGGCGCTGCGCATGATCGAGGCCGCGGGCGGGCTGAAGGGGCTGCCACACAACAGCGCCGACTACATCCATCTCGTCACCGAGATCCTGAAGGCGGCCTGCGCCGACCGCGAATACCGCTACGGCGATCCACTGTTCGTCGATGTCGGCATGGACGAGCTTCTGTCCGATGCCCATGTGTCGGCGCGCGTCGGTGCGATCGACCGCGAGCGCGCCATGCCCGACATGCCGCCGCCCATTGGCCGCTATCCCGGCAACATGCCGCCGCCGGTGGCCGCGTCGCGCGCCAAGAGCGATGCCGTCGTCGAGCCCGACACCTCTTATTGCTGCGCCGTCGATCGCTGGGGCAACGCCATGTCAGCGACGCCGTCCGACGGCTCGTGGCGCTCGCCGGTGATCCCAGGGCTCGGCATCGTGCCGTCCGGTCGCGGCACGCAATCGCGGCCCGATCCCAACCATCCGTCCGGTGTGGCGCCGGGCAAGCGGCCGCGGCTCACGCCCAACCCGGCCATCGCCGTGCGCGACGACGGCAGCGTCATCCCGTTCGGCGCGCCCGGCGGCGACGTGCAGGTACAGGCCATGCTGCAGGTCTTTTTGAACACCTTCCACTTCGGCATGGATATCCAGGAGGCGATCGAGCAGCCGCGCTTCGCCACCTTCAGCTTCCCCAACTCCTTCGCGCCCTACACCCACCTGCCCGGCCGGCTCAACATCGAGGACCGCTTGCCGGCGGCCACCATCGAGG
>JAKFVH010000128.1 GCA_021732285.1 Reyranella sp.
GACCGGGTGCCCGTGGTGATGCTGGTGATCGTCGAGGCGCCGAATGTCGCGGTGTTGGTCGGGACGGTGCCGCCCGACCAGTTGGCGCTGTTGCCGAAAGCGCCGTTCGCCGGCACGGCGAGCCAGGTCGCGGACTGGCCGAGCACCACGGTGGGCGCGAAGACCAGGATCGACAGGACGGCCGCGCCGCCTTGCCGCCCTGCCCAGCGCCGTCGGGACTGAGACTTCGCGCTCACGATGCCCCCCAAAGCCGCCAAAGCATCCCCCAATCAGGCACCACTGGCCATCGTTGCCAGCCGGCAAAACCGGCCAGTCAGCCGCTACTTTCGGCCGCCAGCCCTCATTCGGCGGCGCGCGGCAATTCGCTGTCGGCCAGGCGGAAGCGCTGGCGGTAGTCGTGCGGCGTCACGCCCAGGCGGCGGACGAAGGCGCGGCGCAGGTTGTCGGCCGATTCAAAGCCGCAGCGCGCGGCCACGACCTGAACCGACAACTGCGCCTCCTCGAACAGGCTGCGCGCGGCGTCGATGCGGATGCGCTCGACGAAGTCGCGTGGCGCCTCGCCGGTCTCCTCGACGAAGGCGCGGCGGAAGGAGCGCTCGCTCATCCGCGCGCGCTTGGCCAGCGCCTTGACGCTGAGATCGGCCGAGAGGTTCTCGAGCGCCCACTCCTGGGCCTGGCGCACCGGCGGGCTGGCGGCGAACTGCGCCAGAAGGTGGTTGCTGAACTGCGACTGGCCGCCGGGCCGCTTGAGATAGGCGACAAGCGCGCGCGCCACCCGCAGCGACAGGGTGCGTCCGTGATCTTCCTCGATCAGGCTGAGCGCGAGATCGATGCCGGTGGTGACGCCGGCCGAGGTGTAGACGTTGCCGTCGCGGACGTAGATGGCGTCGGCTTCGACCGAGACCTCGGGATAGCGATGGTCGAGCTCATCCGTCAACGCCCAGTGCGTCGTCGCGCGCTTGCCGTCGAGCAGTCCGGCGGCGGCGAGCACGAAGGCGCCGGTGCAGATCGAGCCGCAGCGCCGGGCGCGCAGCCGGTTGGTCCGCAACCACGCCAGCAGGCGCTGGTCGGAGCTCGCCTCGGCCTGGCCGAAGCCGCCTGAAACCAGCAGCGTGTCGATCGGTCCTGCGATGTCGTCGAGCGCGACGGTGGGCGTGATCTCGATGCCGAGCGATGTGGCGACCGGCGCCTTGGTCATGCCGGCGATTTCCAGCCGATAGAGCGGCTGGCCGGCGGCATGGTTCGCCGTCGCGAAGGCTTCGAGCGGACCGAACACGTCCATCGCCATGACGCCCGGATAGACGAGCATGACGATCAAGCGTGACTCGACCGGCTGATGGGTGGCTTGTTGCATCGCGCCGCATATTGACTACCACAGGCGTCGGCGCGCTTCGCCCTTTAACGATCGCCCGTCAAGATAACTACATCGCGACAGCGAATATCTACTGCGGTTCGATTTTCGCGATCTTCACGTACTCCGCCCACTTGGTGCGCTCCTCGCGGTCCTGCGCCGCACACTGCTCGAGCGTGAGCGGCTTGGCGGTCAAGGCAAACTCGTTGACCAGCCGGTTCTTGATGTCAGGCGAGGTGATCGCCTCATTGATCAGGGCGTTCAGCTTTTCCTGGATGGGAAGCGGCGTGGCCTTCGGCACGGCGACGGCGAGGAAGCCCGTGCTGGTGAAATCAGGGAAGCTCTCGGCAAGCGTTGGCAGGTCGGGATAGAGCGGGCTGCGCTGCGGCAAGGTCAGGGCCAGCGGTCGCGCCTTGTTGGCCACGACCTGGCCGCGGCCGGCGGTGAGGTCGACGAACATGAACTGGATGGCGCCGGCATAGAGGTCGGTCCAGGCATTGCCGATCGCCTTGTAGGCCACGGCCTGCCATTCGACGCCGGCGCGCTTGCCCAACACCTCGGCGGGAACCTGCGAGCTGGCATTGAAGTAGCCGAAGTTGAGCTTGCCGGGATTGGCCTTGGCGTAGGCCAGCAGGTCGGCGAGCGTCTTGAAGGGACTGTCGGCCGGCACCACCAGGAAAGCGCCGCTCGAGCCGATGACGCCCACCACCGAAAAGTCCGTCGCCGGGTCGTAGCCCGGGCTCTTGAACATGTGGATGTTGGCGGCGTTGGTCGAGGTGGTGGCCAGCATCAGCGTGTAGCCGTCGGCTGCTGCCGCCTTCACCGCCAGCACGCCGACGATGCCGTTGGCGCCGGGCTTGTTCTCGACGACGAAGGGCTGGCCGGTCTTGTCCTCGATGTACTTGCCGATCAGCCGCGAGGTGATGTCGCCCGAACCGCCGGGCGCGAAGGGCACGATGATGCGGATGGCCTTGGTCGGATAATCCGCTTGCCCGAATGCCGGGATGGCGGTGAGAACGGGAAGGGCGAAGAGGGCGCGGCGAGACAGCGGCATGCGAAACGAAGACATGCCCTGCAGTCTAAAGGAACCACGGCGCGTGGACAGCGCAGCGCCTGCAGCCCTACCCTGCAGCCATGGCAAAATCCGGTCGTCCGCCCCTCGAGGGTATCCGTGTCATCGATTTCTCCCGCGTGATCGCCGGGCCGATGTGCACCCAGATCCTGTCGGACATGGGCGCCGAGGTGATCAAGATCGAGAATCCCGACGGCGGCGACGACACGCGCAAGGGCGCAGGGCCGCGGGCCGGCGGCGAGAGCCACTTCTTCATGACCTACAACAGGGGCAAGAAGAGCGTGGCGCTCGACTTCACCAGGCCCGAAGGACAGGCGGTGGTGATGAAGCTCCTGGAGACGGCCGATGTGCTGGTCCAGAACTTTCGGCCCGGCGTGCCGGGCAAGTACGGCTTCGACTACAAGAGTCTTCACGAGAAGTTCCCGCGGCTGATCTATCTCTCGATCTCGGCCTACGGCCAGACCGGTCCGCTGTCGGACCGGCCGGGCTACGATCCGGTGCTGCAGGCCGAGTCGGGGATGATGAGCGTCAACGGCGAGGCCAATGGCGAGGGCTTGCGGCACGCCATCGCCATCGTCGACACCATGACGGCGATCCACTCGGTGGCCGCGATCAATGCCGCGCTCTACGCCCGCACGTCCACCAGCAAGGGCCAGCACATCGACCTTGCGCTCTACGACACGGCGCTCTCCTCCCTCGGCAACATGGGCTCGTACTACCTGATCGGCGGCGAGCAGCCGCGGCGCGCGGGCAACGGCCACTTCGCGTCGGCGCCCAACAGCTCGTTCGAGACCAAGAACGGCAAGATCTACATGGCCGTCGCCAACCAGAAGCTATTCACCGACGCCTGCAAGGCGCTCGGCCATCCCGAATGGGCGACCGATCCGCGCTTCGCGGCGCTCGCCGACCGCGTCGCCAACAAGCCCGAGCTGACGCGCATGATGGAAGAGGTGCTGAGGACCGACACCAAGGAGAACTGGGGCCACAAGCTGCGCCACCTGCCGGCCGGCCCGATCCGCACCATGAAGGAGGCGCTCGACGAACCCGAGGTCAAGCGCCGCGGCATGCTCAAGACGTACAAGCACAGCACGGCGGGCGAGGTGCCGATCATCGGCTCGAACTACCACTTCTCCGATACCCCAGTGGACGACACCCGCCCGCCGCCGGCGCTGGGGGAGCATACGGATCAGGTGCTGGGTGGGCTGGCGGGGCTGAGCGAGAAGGAGATCGCCGCGCTCCGGGAGAAGAAGGTTATCGGCTAGCGGAGCGCGGACCGCGGGCGTCTCGCCCGCTCATGATTCATGAGGCGGGCGAGACGCCCGCGGTCCGAATCATGAAAGCCACTTCCGCAAAATCGCGTTCGTCTCCTCGGGCTTCTCCATCGTCACCAGGTGCCCGCATTGCTCGACCACGATCAGCTCGCTGCCCTTGATGGCGGCGGCCATCTCCTCGGACAGGAACAGCGGCGTGGCGCCATCGTCTCGGCCGCACACCACGATGGTCGGGCATTTGATCTTGGGCAGGTCGGGCCGCCGGTCGACGCGGATGGCCGCTAATTCCTCTTGTCGCTTGTAGATTTCCACGCCGATCTCGCCGCACATCGCCATGACCTCGTCGACCAGCGCCTTGTCGGGCAGGCGATAGGCCGGGATGAACCGCGACATCTGCAGGCCCAGCACCAGCTCGAAATGGCCCTGTTTGGCGAGCCGGATGCGGGCCCGCCGGATCGCCCGCTCGCCCTCGTTCTGGCTGCGCATGCCGGTGTCGAGCAGGGCCAGCCGGTCCACCCGGTCGGCCGCGATCTGCATGATCTCGACGGCCAGCATGCCGCCTAGCGACAGGCCGGCCAGGGAAAACCTTTGGTTGGGCATCTGGGCCAGCACCCAGCGGGCGGCACTGTCCCAGGTGTCCCAAACCGACAGGGGTGCCTGGCGCCAGTCCGGCACGACGATGTCGGCCTCCGCCGACAGGCCGGCAAGCTGCGCGGCAAAGAGCCTGGGCGAGCACAGCAAGCCGGGCACCAGAAGCAGGGGTGTTTTAGCCATTCATTCCTCCAGGCCCGGTCCTGCTAAGCTCCATATTGGGCCTTTATTCCGTCTGCAATTGCCAACTTCGCCTTGACCTTCCGGGCGGCGTCCGGCTGTATTTCGCGCCGGGGTATTGGGGTACCAAGCGTAGCGACTGGCGATTGCATCAAAGGCGACTTGGGATTGATGACTCTTTCGAATTACTTCGCGCTGAACGTCGATCCATCTCAAGCGCTGCCGGAGACCTACAACTACGGTCTCGTCCTGCTGTCGTACCTTGTCGCCGTCCTCGGCAGCTACGCCTTCCTCCAATTCGCCACCCGCATCGCCGAATTGCGCGACGCCGGCCTGCGCTACAGCTGGCTGGTCATCGGCGCCATCGCCATGGGCGGCGGCATCTGGGCGATGCACTTCATCGGCATGCTGGCCCACATCCTGCCGATCCCGGTGTCCTACGATCCCTGGACCACCGCGCTGTCCATCGTTCCCGCCATCCTCGGCGCGGGCGTGGCGCTGCACGTCGTCGCCCGGCCGGTCATCACCACCAGTCGCCTGCTGATCGGCGGCACGCTGATGGGCGCAGGCATCGGCGCCATGCACTACACCGGCATGATGGCGATGCAGCTCAACGCCCTGGTGCGCTACGACCCGACGCTGTTCGCCGCTTCGATCGTCGTCGCCGTCCTGCTCGCCGTGCTGGCGCTGCAGGTGCGCCAGGTCATCATCAAGCTCGATCTCAGCCGCTTCGGCATCGTCAGGGACGGCGTCGGCGCGCTGATCATGGGCTTCGCCGTGACCGCCATGCACTACACGGCGATGGCCTCGACCTATTGCTTCGCGACGCCTGGCCCGGCCCGCACGCCGGTCGATCACTCGGTGTTCGCGGGCGTCACCGCCCTGATCGCCTCCCTGGTCCTGCTGCTTACCATCGTCGCCGTGATGTTCGACCGGCGCGTGGCGCAGGAAGCGAGCAGCCATCGGCGCACCAGCGAGCAGCTCATGCAGGCGCAGAAGATGGAGGCGGTCGGCCAGCTCACCGGCGGCGTGGCGCATGACTTCAACAACATCCTGACCATCGTGCTGGCCAACGCCGACGCCATCCTCGACGACGACAGCGTGCCGCCGCACATCACCAAGCGCGCGCAGCGCATCTCCGACGCCGGCCAGAAGGCCTCCGAGCTGACGCGCCAGCTGCTCGCCTTCTCGCGCAAGCAGGTGCTGAAGCCCGAGGTCTCCGACCTCAACGACTTGGTGGCGAGCACCGGCCGGCTGCTGCGGCGGACGCTGGGCGAGCACATCGTCGTGCAGACCATCGCCGCCCCCAACCTCTGGCCGATCTATGTCGACCGGCCGCAGGTCGAGACCGCGTTGATCAACCTGTGCATCAACGCGCGCGATGCCATGTCGGCGGGCGGCCGCCTCACCGTCGAGACGCGCAACGTCACGCTGTCGTGGGACTATGTCGTGCGCCAGGAGGACGAGGTCGCGCCGGGCGAGTACGCCATGCTGTCGGTCAGCGACACCGGTTCGGGCATGCCGCCCGACGTCCGCCGGCGCGTCTTCGAGCCGTTCTTCACCACCAAGGAGGTGGGCAAGGGAACCGGCCTTGGCCTCAGCATGGTCTACGGCTTCATCCGCCAGTCGAACGGCCATATCGAGATCACCAGCGAGGTCGGCCGCGGCACCACCGTGCGCATGTATTTCCCGCGCAGCGATCCGGCGACGGCCGTCGCACCGGCGCCGCGCCGCCAGGCGATGCCGCGCGGCAGCGAGCGCATCCTGGTGGTCGAGGACGAGAAAGCCGTCCGCGCCATCGTCGGCGAGCAGCTCGGCAGCCTGGGCTACGACGTGAAGCTCGCCAAGGATGCCGACCAGGCGCTCGAGCTCCTGAAGGCCCATCGCTTCGATCTCGTGCTGACCGACGTCGTCATGCCGGGCCGGCTGAACGGCCGTGCACTCGCCGAGGAGGTCAAGCAGGCCTGGCCCGACACGCGCATCGTCTTCATGTCGGGCTATTCGGAGAACGCGCTGCTGCGCGACGGCCGGCTCGAAAGCGGCGTGATGCTTCTCGCCAAGCCTCACGTCAAAGCCGACCTTGCCAAGATCATCCGCGACGCGCTCGGCGGCAACGGACGCAACCGCTTCGGCTCCGCCGTCCACGGCCAGGCGTAGTAAAGGAGTAACCCACGATGAACGCCAACGAGCGCGACCTGGTGCAGCGTTTCGTCGACGACATGACCGACTACGCCATCGTCATCCTCGACGTGCAGGGCAGGGTGCTCACCTGGAACGCCGGCGCGCGCGGGCTGTTCGGCTACGCCTCGGACGAGATCGTCGGGCGGCGCTTCACCCTGCTGCACACCAAGGCGGACAACCTGCTCGGCAAGCCCGAGACCGCGCTGGGCGACGCCCTGCAGTGGGGCCGCCATGATGCGACGGGCGCGATGCTGCGCAAGGACGGCAGCCGCCTGCAGGCGCGCCTTATCCTGCGGCCGCTTTCAGATTCCTGGCAACGGCATGTCGGCTTCGGCCTGTTCGCCTATGACACCGAAGGCGGCGCCAAGCCGGTGGCCGTGGCAGGCGAGCCCGAGATACCCGTGGCGGCGGCCCCCACCTCCTTGGGACGCGCCAAGATCCTGGTGGTGGACGACAACAGCGGCGTCCTCGAGGAGGCGACGGAGCAGTTGACCCGCCTCGGCTACGAGGTTGTTTCCGCCTCGAGCGGTGCGGAGGCCCTCGCCGTGCTCGAGCGCGGCGAAAGGGTCGACCTTCTGTTCACCGATGTCGTCATGCCGGGCGACATCGCCGGCCGCGACCTGGCCGACAAGGCCGCCGAGCTGCGCCCCGGCCTGAAGGTGCTGTTCGCCTCGGGCTACTTCGAAGGCGCGCTGGTCAGCAAGGGTGCACTCGAGACCGACGTGCAGTTCATCGCCAAGCCCTATCGCATGAAGGCTCTGGCGCAGAAGGTCGAAGAGGTCCTGGGTTCCTGAGCCACGCCTCGTGAATGCACGCGCGGCCGCCGTAGATTAGGCCGCTCGACTGCGATACCAATGACGGGCCATGGCCGCGCACCCCGTCATCGCTTCCGGTCGCGACATCCGCCTCGACCTTTTCCGCGGGTTGGCGCTCTGGTTCATCTTCGTCGACCACATCCCGACCAACGTCGTGAGCTGGTTCACCGTGCGCAATTACGGTTTCAGCGACGCGACCGAGATCTTCGTTTTCATCTCGGGCTACACGGCGGTGATCGCCTATGCCCGCATGATGCAGCGCGAGGGCTGGGTGCGCGCCGCCGCCCGCGTCTACCGCCGTGTCTGGCAGCTCTATGTCGCCCATATCCTCCTGTTCATGGCCTTCGCCGCCCAGATCATCTGGGTGTCGATCGCTCGCGACATGCCCTCGCTGATCGACGAGATGGAGCTGATGGGACTGGGCGAGAACCCCTACCGGGCGATCCTGGCGGCGGCCCTGCTGCAGTTCAGGCCGGTCAATCTCGACGTCCTGCCGCTCTATATCGTCCTGCTGGCCGCCTTTCCCTTCGTCCTGCCGGCGGTGCTGCGCTGGCCGTTCGTGGTGATCGCCGTCTCGCTCACCCTTTATGCGGCGACATGCCACTTCGATTGGAACCTGCCGGCCTACCCGGCTGGCAAGGTCTGGTATTTCAACCCGCTGGCCTGGCAGGTCGTGTTCTACGTCGGCACGGCCTGCGCCGTGCTGGGGCCCCAGCTTGCCTGGCTCGACCGGTTCCGCTGGCCGCTCTCGGTCCTGGCCGTTCTTTACCTGCTGTTCTCGGCCTTTATCGCCTTGTCCTGGCACTATAATCCGCTGCAGGAAATGACCCCGGCCTGGCTTGCCCGGCAGATCTACCCGATCGACAAGACCAACATCGACATCCTGCGGTTTTTGCACTTCCTGGCTGTCGCCTGGCTGGTCCGGGTGCTGGTGCCGGCCGACAGCGCCTTCCTGCGCTGGCCGGTCTTCCACCCAGTTCGCAGGTGCGGTGAACAGTCGTTGCTTATATTCTGTATCGGTACTTTTCTTGCGTTGTCCGCCCAGATCGTCGTCAGCTACTTCGAGGAGTCGCTCCTGTCGCAGATTGTCGTGAGCGTCGCAGGCATTCTCGTCATGTGCGCAGCCGCCTATGTGGCGACCTGGTTCAAGAGCGGAGGATCGGCCGGTTCGGGACGGACGCCAAGCACGGCGGAAGCCGTGCCGTGAAGCTGAGCGTCTGGCCCTGGCTGACCGTGGTGCTGGCGCTGCTGCTGCCGGCGAGCGCCTTTCCGCAGTCGATGACCTTGTGCCGCGCCAAACCCGAGCTTCTGGAGCTCGGCAACTCGCTACCCAACTCGCGCAAGGCGATCGCCGAGCGCAAGCAGCTGCGCATCATTGCGCTGGGCTCGTCGTCGACCTCGGGTTACGGCGTGTCGAACCCGGCCTACGCCTATCCGGCCCAGCTCAAGATGGGCCTCGACAAGGCGCTGCCCGGCGTCGACGTCGACGTCATCAATCGCGGCATCGGTGGCCAGGACGTCGAGGAGATGGCTGCGCGCATGCAGGCCGAGATGAAGGAGAATCCGGCCTCGCTGGTGGTCTGGCAGACCGGCACCAACGCCGCCATCCGGCAGATGCCGATCGAGAAGTTCACGCGCTGGCTGCGCAACGGCCTGGCGTTCGGCAAGGGGCTGGGTGCCGACTTCGTGCTGATGAACCTGCAGTACGTGCCGGCCGTCGTCGCCGCGCCCGACAAGGAAGCCTACGAGAAGGTCATGGCCGCGGCGGCCAAGGAGTACGATGCCGGCTTGTTCCGCCGTTTCGACATCATGCGCGGCTGGTACCAGGACGGCATGCCCTATGCGCAGTTCGTCCAGCTCGATGGGCTGCACCTCAACGACTTCGGCCAGAAGTGCATCGGCAAGCTTCTGACCCGGTCGATCCTGAATTCGCTCAACGGTCCTTGAGGCGTTGCGCTGGCCGGTCTTCCCGGCACTTCGCAGGTGCAGTGAACAATCGTTGCCTCTATTCTGCGCCGGTAGTTTTGTTGCGTGTCCGCCCAGACCGTCGTCGCTACTTCGAGGAGTCGGCTCCTGTCGCAGATCGTCGTGAGCGTTGCAGGCATTAGGCTGCGCGCATGGCCCTGGCTGACCGTGGTCCTGGTGCTGCTGCCGGTCGCCGCCTTCCCGCAGTCGATGACGCTGTGCCGGGCCAAGCCCGAGCTGCTGGAACTCGGCAATTCGCTGCCCGCGTCGCGCAAGGCGATCGCCGAGCGCAAGCAATTGCGCATCATCGCATTGGGCGCGTCATCGACCTCGGGCTACGGCGTGACGAACCCGGCCTACGCTTATCCCGCCCAGCTCAAAATGGGCCTCGACAAGGCGCTGCCCGGCATCGATGTCGACGTCATCAATCGCGGCATCAACGGTCAGGATGTCGAGGAGATGGCTGCGCGCATGCAGGCCGAGATGAAGGAGAACCCGGCTTCGCTGGTGGTCTGGCAGACCGGCACCGAAGCCACCATTCGACAGATGCCGATCGACAAGTTCACGCGCTGGCTGCGCAACGGGCTGGCGCTTGGCCGGTCGCTGGGCACCGATTTCGTGCTGATGAACCTGCAGTACGTGCCGGCCGTCGTCGCCGCACCCGACAAGGAAGCCTACAAAGAAGCCATGGCCGCGGCGGCCAAGGAGTACGACGCGGGCCTGTTCCGGCGCTTCGACATCATGCGCGGCTGGTACCAGGACGGCATGCCCTATGCCCAGTTCGTGCAGCTCGACGGCCTGCACCTCAACGACTTCGGCCAGAAGTGCATTGGCAAGCTTTTGACCCAGTCGATCCTGAATTCGCTCAACGGTCCTTGAGGCGTTCCATCATGCGTCGGTTTGTTGATCTGTCGATCTATCTCGAGAACGATGTCATTTCCGATCCGCCACCGTTCGGGCCCAAGATCCAGTACCACAAGCACGAAGACACGGCCGGCCAGATCGCCGGCTTCTTTCCGGGCCTGAAGAAGGAGGACCTGCCGGACGGCCAGGGCTGGGCAGTCGAGAACGTCAACCTCTCGACCCACAACGGCACGCATCTCGACGCGCCCTATCACTTCCATCCGACGATGAACAAGGGCGAGCGCGCCATCACCATCGACGAGGTGCCGCTCGACTGGTGCTTCCAGCCCGGCGTGAAGCTCGACTTCCGCGACAAGCCGGACGGCCATGTCATCACCGCCAAGGAAGTCGAGGACGAGCTTTTGCGCATCGGCCACGAGCTCAGGCCGCTCGAGATCGTCGTGGTCAACACCCGCGCGGGCTCGCGCTATGGCAACAACGACTACGTCAACGCCGGCTGCGGTATGGGCTACGACGCCACCATGTTCCTGCTCGAGAAGGGCATCCGGCTGACCGGCACCGACGCCTGGAGCTGGGACGCGCCGTTCTACTGGACTGCCCAGAAGTGGGCCAAGAACCACGATCCCTCGATCATCTGGGAAGGCCACAAGGCCGGCCGCGATATCGGCTACTGCCATCTCGAGAAGCTGCACAATCTCGAGGCGCTGCCCGGCGACGGCTTCACCATCGCCTGCTTCCCGCACAAGATCCGCGGCGCCTCCGCCGGCTGGACGCGCGCGGTCGCGATCTTCGAGGAATAGGTCGGCCTCTAGGCCGGCCGGCGCGCGAACAGCAAGCCGATGCCGAGAGCCGCGATGGCGACGCCGGCGCCGGTGCGCAGGCGGGCCAGCAGCGATGGCCGGGCGAGCGCCGCCGAGCGGGCGCGCGCGGCCATGAACACCACGACGACGTCGACCGCGGTGTTCAGGAACACCGAGATCAGGCCGAGCACGAAGAACTGCAGCCACACCGCGCCGACGGCAGGGTCGACGAACTGCGGCAGGAAGGCGAGGAAGAAGGCCGCCGTCTTGGGGTTCAGGGCTTCCACGAAGATGCCGTCGCGAAAGGCCCGGCCGACGCTTGCGCCACGCGCCGCCGCGACGATGTCGACGCGCGCCTCGCGCGCCGTCTTGATGCCGAGCCACACCAGGTAGAGGGCGCCCGCGAGCTTGAGGACGGTGAAGGCTTCGGCACTCGCCAGGATCAGCGCCGAGACGCCGACGGCGCCCGCCGCGACATGCACCAGCCCGCCCAGGCCCGTGCCCAGGCTCGACGCCAAGCCGACACCGCGGCCGTCGGCCAGCGTGCGCGCGGCGACATAGAAGATGCCGGGGCCCGGCGACAGGGCGATGATCGACGCCGCCGCCAGGAAAAGCAGGAAGCTCAACTTACGCCAACGGCTCGGGCTCGCCCGGCGGCAGCGGCATCTCGAAGACGTTGAGCGTCATCGACACCAGCATGTAGTAGCCGCACACGCCCACCAGATCGACCACGCCCTGCTCGCCGAAGGCGTCGACGGCGCGCTTGTAGTTGGGCGCCGACACGCGGTTGGTCGCGAGATACTCGGTGACGAAGTCGTAGACGATCTTCTCGCTCTCGCGCGTGAAGGGCGGCGACTGGCGGGTGCGCACCGCCTCGACGATCGCCGGCGACAATCCGGCTTCCTTGGCGAGCCGCGCATGGGCGTAGAACTCGTACTGCGCCTTGAAGTGCCGGCCGACCAGGCAGATCGCGAGCTCGGAGAGGTCCTTGGGCAGCGAGTTGTTGAAGCGGCAGTACTCGCCGAGCTTCTGTGCGCGATCGGCAAGGTGCGGGCTGCGCAGCCAAGGATCGAACGGCCCGCGCAGGCCCCCGCGCGGGCCGGCGACGATGGCGTCGGCTACCTTCTTCTGTTCGGGCGTGAGCTTGGCGAGGTCGAGCGGAGCCAGACGCGGCATTAGTAATTCCTCCGTTTGAGACATTTGTCACCCCGAGCGAAGCGAGGGGCCTTTGCGGAACACGAAAGGTCCCTCGCTGCGCTCGGGATGACAGCGGGTTAAAGCGGGCAGCCGGCGTCGCCTGTGAGGCTCTTGTCGGCGCTGTCGAAGATGCGGTTGATGATCGCCTCGCCCGCGTTCTGCGCCTTGTCGGCCTGGGTGGGGCACGAGCCGGTCGCCGCCCACAGCACCTTGCCGCCATCCGTCGCATAGAGCGTCAGGGTGATGCGCAAGGTCGGCACGCTGGTCGGCGAGCCGAGCCCGTCGCGCCGCCGGATCGTGTTGCTCGGCAGGTCCATGCGCGGGTTGGAGCCGGGCGCGGCATAGGAGGGCTGGCCGCCCTGCGTGCCGTAGTCGCCGCGGCCGCTGTCGGTGAAGTCGAAGTAGCTCACGTCCATGCGCATGACGTTGCCGCCCGAGAAGCCGACCTCGTTGCCGCGCTTGGACAGGCGCACCATCACCTGGCGGCGCAGCTCGCGCGACAGATGGGTGTCGGATGTGAGCTGGACGGCGATCTTGGCCTTGGGGATCGTCTGGTAGGCCTTGACCTCCATCTCGCCGAGCTTGGGGCCGGGCGGCAGACCGTAGCTCTGCGCCGACGCTTGCGTTGCGGCGGTGAGCAGCCCGAGCGCCGCGACAAGGATCACGATATGCATGGGCCGTCTCCTACGCCGCGAGCCGGCGCCAGCCCGGCTCATCGCGGTCGAGCATGCGCTTCAACGATTCGAAATGCAGCAGGGCCTGCTGAGATTCATCAGCCGCGATCTGATTGGCCGTGCGCTCGACGAGCTTGGCGTCGATATTGTGCAACGGCTTGCCGGTCTGCATGGCCAGCACCTGCACCATGGCGGCGCGCTCGAGGTAGTAGAGATCGTCGTAGGTCTGCGCCACGGTCGGGCCGCTGACGATCACGCCGTGGTTGCGCAGGAACAGGATGTTCTTGTCGGCCATGGCGCGGCACATCCGGTCGCCTTCCTCGTTGCTGAGCGCCACGCCGGCATAGTCGTCGTCGTAGGCGATGCGGTTCCAGTAGCGGAAGGCATTCTGGGTGCACATCTCGATCCGGCCGTGGCGAATCGAGGTCAGCGCCGTGGCGTAGGGCATGTGGGTGTGCAGCACGACCTTGGCGCGCGGGTTGCCGGCATGGATGCGGCCGTGGATGTAGAAAGCGCTCGCCTCGACCTGGTACTTGCCCTCGACGACGTTGCCCGCACCGTCCGCCATCACCAGGTCCGACGGCGTGATCTCCGACCAGTGCAGGCCCTGCGGGTTCACCAGGAACAGGTCCTCGCGGCCGGGCGCGGTCATGCTGAAGTGGTTGCATACGCCCTCGTTCAGGCCATGCCGCGCGGCGGCCCTGAGAGCGGTCGTGAGGTCGATCCGCGCCTGGGTCACGGGGTCGTTGGCCAGCATCAAGAGGTCTCCATTGCCGAAGGACGTAACGAGTGACGATGATGCTGCCAAGCCTACCGCGCGGCCAAGCAAAATCGAAAGCGGAGAGTCGATCGATGGAAGTCCTGTTTCGCTCGCCATTGGGGGCGCTGCTGGCCAAGCCGTGGGTCGACCAGGCCGGCCTGTTCGGCCTGAAGCGCTGGTACTTTTCGTTGTCGCGCCTGTGGGCCGCAGCCAATGCCGCGGGCGACGACACGGCGCGCTTTCGCGACGAGATCGGCGCGCCGGTCGCCGCCTGGCCGGAGCCGTACTTGCGCTCGGTGCTGGCGCGCAATGCCGGCCGCAAGTCCGCGGCGGAGGCCGTACGGGTCGCCTGGGAGGCGTCGTTGTTCGGTGATGGTCCGGACGACGGCGGCCTGCTGCTCGATCACCGGCGTCGCGCCGCCGCGACCCGCCACCTGGCAACGCGCGCGTCTTTCTATCCGCTGCTGTTTCCGACAAGGCCGCCGTCGGCACGCTGGGAGATCGATCAGCCGGTGCGTGTCGAGCACCATCTCGGGGATGCAATCGCCCGACCCGAGAGCCTCTACGATGTTGCCGTCGATGCCGACACTGTCGTCGCGTCGCGGCCGGTCATGAGAGACGGCTTGCGCGAGTACTGGCTGCGTGCGCCGACGCCCGCGCCGCGGCTGCGTCAGCGGCCAGGCAGTGAAATCCTGTATGCGCGCGTGATCGAGCCGGCCGATCCGGCGCCACACCCGACACTGATCTTCGGCAGCGGCCTTTGCCTGGAGTTCGAGCTGCTGGCGGTGGCGCGCGGGCCGAGCGCGCGGCTGGCCGATCTGGGCTGGCGCGTGGTCGAGCCGATCTCGCCCTATCACGGCCTGCGCGCCATGCCGGGCCGCTATGGCGGCAAGCCGTTCTTTGCCGCGGGCCCGACCAGCTCGATCGATCTCATCTCGGGCCAGGCGCTCGAATCGGCGCTGCTGACCGCCTGGTGCCGCCGGCGTTTCGGCGGCAAGGTCGCGCTGGCCGGCATTTCGATGACGTCGTTCGTCGCCCAGCAGGCCGCCAGCCGCTGCCATCTCTGGCCGGCCGAAGCGCGGCCGGACGGCGTCATGCTCATAAGCCATTCCGGACGCATCGAGGACGTGACCTTCGGTGGGGCGCTCGCCGTTACGCTTGGCCTCGACCGCGCGCTGGCGCGCGCTGGCTGGTCACGCGAGGCCTTGGCTCGACTGTCGACGCTGATCGACCCGGCCGCTGAGCCGGCGCTGGCGCCGTCCAACATCGTCTCGGTGCTGGGCGAAACCGACCGCTGGGTGCCGTACGACGACGGCCTGGCGGTGGCCCAGCAATGGCGCCTGCCGCCGGCCAACGTCTTCCGCTATCCGCTGGGCCACCTCGGCATGCCCGTGCAGCTCACGCGCGATGTCGCGCCGTTCGAGCGCCTCAGGCAGGTGCTGGCCGGCCCGTGACGTCGACGCCGGAGATCTCGCGCACCAGCTTGGTGCGCACGGCGCGGCCGAAATGGTCGAAGTTGTCGGCCACGATCATGAACGAGCCCGGCCCGCCGATGACGTTCTCCTCGTAGTACTTGTCGAGGGTGAGGTCGGGCGGCCGGCCGAAGTTGGTGCGGTTCATCATCACCGGCAGGCCGTTGATCACCACGCCGAGCTGCACCAGCCGGTCGCGCACCAGCTCGGCCGGCGGGCCGTCGTTGGTGCGGCCGTCGCCCGAAATGTCGATGACACGACGCTTGGAGACGAAGCCCGAATTGTCGAAGCGCTGCCCGGCATGGGCGAGCGCGGCGCCGACCGCCGTCCAGCTCTGCGACTGGCGCGGCGCCTCGGCGAGCTTCTCGGTGAAGCGGCGCGCGGCGGACGGGCTGTCGATCACGGTCCAGTCGATCACCACCACCTGGTAGTGCGTACCGGCCCATTCGGTGTAGCAGACCGCGATGCGCCCGTTCTCGCCCGACAGGATGGCGTCGATGACGCGATCGTTGGTGAGGGCTTCGATGTAGCCGCGACGCTGGAGTTCGGCCTCGACTTCGTCGATCGAGCGCGACACGTCGACCGCCAGCACGAGCTGGAGATCGACCGGCGTCTCAGCTCTTGCCGCGGTTGTGGCTGTCGATGCGGCGGTGGCCGCCGCCAGGGAGCCCAAAAGCGCGGTCCGTCGCTTCATGCCCACTCTCCCGATAGGTAACGCAAGCATAGACCGCCGATGTCACCTCCGTCATCGGGCCAAACGAAAACGCCGGGGGCAACGCCCCCGGCGTTTCCAATCGTTCAGGTCGCTGTAAGTGGCCTATTGATCGTCGTCGAAGCCACGCTTACGCGGCTCGTAGTCGCGCTCGCGGCGCGGCCGGTCGGGCGCACCCTGGTGACGACGTGCAGGCCGGCTGACTTCGCCGCCACCGCCATCGAAGCCGCCACCGGCCGGCGGCGGACCGCCAGAGAAGTCGGCGCGTCGATCGCGCATCGGGCCGCCGTCGCCGCCACCGCCAGCGCCGCGGTAACCACCGCCGCCACCGCCGCCTTCACGACCACCACCACCGCCGTAGCCGCCGCCACCGCCGCCGCGATAGCCACCACCGCCGCCTCCGCCGTAGCCG
>JAKFVH010000092.1 GCA_021732285.1 Reyranella sp.
GGCGTCGGCCGACTGTCGAACAACTGGCTGCTCGCCAAGATCTGCGAATGGTACGTCGAGGCCTTCCGCAACGTGCCGCTGCTGCTCTGGCTGTTCCTGTTCTACAAGCTGATCAGCGAGGCCTTCCCCGGACCACGCCAGGCGATCGGCGTGTTGTGGAACTCCGTGTACCTGTCCAACCGCGGGCTCTATTTTCCGGTGCCATTGACCGAGCCGATCCACAAGTGGATGGGCGTCGCGTTTCTGATCGGCATCGCTGCCGCGTGGGGGCTGCACCGATGGGCGAGGAAGCGGCAAGACGCGACCGGCCAGCCCTTTCCATCGATCTCTGCGGGCTTCGGCCTGGTGATAGGCCTGCCGCTCGTGGTGTGGCTGCTGGGCGGTGCGCCGCATCACCTGAGTTGGCCCGAACTCAAAGGCTTCAACTTCGAAGGCGGCACGGTGATCCAGCCGGAATTCACCGCCCTGCTGCTCGGGCTCGTCCTCTACACTTCGGCCTTCGTCGCCGAGATCGTGCGCTCGGGCATCCTGGCGCTGCACAAGGGCCAGACCGAAGCTGCCATGGCGATCGGCCTGTCGCGCGGCCAGGTGATGCGGCTGGTGCTGCTGCCGCAGGCGCTGCGCGTGATCGTCCCGCCGATGACCAGCCAGTATCTCAACATCGTCAAGAACAGCTCGCTAGCCATCGCCATCGGCTATCCTGACCTGGTGGCGTCGATCAACGTCACCATCAACCAGACCGGCCAGGCGATCGAGAACGTGCTGATCATCATGGCGGCCTACCTGTCGGTCAGCCTGTCGATCTCGGCCTTCATGAACTGGTACAACAAACGCATCGCCCTGAGGGAGCGCTAGGCCATGACCGACATGCCCGTCGGCGAGCGCAAGCAACTCGCTCCTCCGGTAGACGACAGCGGCCCCTGGGGCTGGGCCCGCAAGCACCTGTTCTCGAGCTGGGGTAACGCCCTCACCACGATCGTGCTGATCGTGGCCATGGCCTGGATCCTGTCGTGGTTCCTCGAATGGGCGGTGTTCACCGCCAACTTCACCGCCTCGACCGGCTCGGAGTGCCGCGGCGGGGGCGCCTGCTGGGCGCTGATCCGCGAGAAGTGGCGCCTGATCTTCTTCGGTACCTTCCCCTTCGACCAGCAATGGCGGCCGTTCTTCGCCGTCGTGATCATGCTGGCGATGCTGGTCATGACCTCCGACCGGCGCATGTGGAAGCCGTGGCGGCTGCTGGTGATCTGGAGTATCGGCTCGTTCTTCACCTTCCTGCTGATGTTCGGCCAGATCCACATCCCGCTCAGCCTGTTCCTCGCCATCGCGCTGGTCGTGGGCGGCGTCGGCATGAGCTTCCGCAAGGGCATCGCCCAGGCCGGCGAGACGAACGCCTATCGCGCGCTCGCCGCCATCGGCCTGGTCGGACTGGTGCTGCTCTTCGCGGGCGTCCTGCCGAACTGGAAGCTGCCGATCGCGCCCTTCAGCTACGTCGAGACCGGCCTGTGGGGCGGCATCCCGGTGACGATCATCCTCGCCACCTACGGCCTGCTGTTCGCCTTCCCCTACGGCATCCTGCTGGCGCTGGGCCGACGCTCGAACCTGCCGCTGATCAAGGGCCTGTGCGTGGGCTTCATCGAGCTGATCCGCGGCGTGCCGCTGATCAGCCTCTTGATCATGGCCTCGGTCATGCTGCCCTTGTTCCTGCCGACCGGCGTCACCTTCGACAAGTTCCTGCGCGCCCAGGTCGCCGTCATCCTGTTCGCCGGCGCCTACATCGCCGAGATCATCCGCGGCGGCCTGCAGTCGCTGCCCAAGGGCCAGTTCGAGGCGGCCGACGCGATGGGCCTGAACTACGTGCAGAAGACCGCGCTGATCATCCTGCCGCAGGCGCTGCGCGTGGTGATCCCGCCCTTGATCAACACCTTCATCGGCTTCTTCAAGGACACCTCGCTGGTGCTGATCATCGGCATCTTCGACTTCCTCAACACCGCCAACCAGGCCCTGGTCGATCCGGCCTGGGCCGGCTACCCCGGCGAGGTCTATCTGTTCGCCGCCTTCGTCTACTTCTGCTTCTGCTATTCGATGTCGCGGTACTCCAAGTACCTCGAGGTCGAGCTCAACAAGGGAACCCGCCGCTAGGCGGCCGAGGAGATCAGATCATGGCCGCTACCGCGCGCGACCTCAGCAACGTCCCCTCGGTGATCACGCTGCGAGGCGTGAACAAGTGGTTCGGGCAGTTCCACGTGCTCTCCGACATCAACCTCGACGTCAAGGAGGGCGAGAAGATCGTCGTCTGCGGCCCGTCGGGCTCGGGCAAGTCGACGCTGATCCGCTGCATCAACCGCCTGGAGGAGCATCAGGCCGGCGACCTCGTGGTGCACGGCGTGCCGCTCACCAACGACGTCAAGAACATCGAGATGATCCGCCGCGAAGTCGGCATGGTGTTCCAGTCGTTCAACCTCTTCCCGCACCTCACCATCCTCGACAACCTGACCTTGGCGCCGATCTGGGTGAAGAAGATGCCCAAGAAGGACGCCGAGGAGATCGCCATGAGCCTGCTGACGCGGGTGCGCATCCCGGAGCAGGCGCTGAAGTATCCCGGCCAGCTCTCGGGCGGCCAGCAGCAGCGCGTGGCGATCGCCCGCGCGCTCTGCATGCGGCCCAAGATCATGCTGTTCGACGAGCCGACCTCGGCGCTCGACCCCGAGATGGTGAAGGAAGTGCTCGACGTCATGGTCGAGCTCGCCCGCGAGGGCATGACCATGCTGGTGGTGACCCACGAGATGGGCTTCGCCCGCGCCGTGGCCGACCGCGTGATCTTCATGGACCGCGGCGAGATCGTCGAGCAGAACGAGCCCGAGGCATTCTTCGCCAACCCGCAGAACGAGCGCACCAAGCTCTTCCTCGGGCAGATCCTGCGGCATCACTGAGGCCCCGGCGCTGCCTCCCCCGTCTTACGGGGGAGGTGCCCCCGAAGGGGGCGGAGGGGGAAAGCCCCAAAGACGGTCTTCGTAATATCATGATCTGGAATCTGCAGGTACCTCGACTGGGGCTTACCCCCTCCGGCCCTGCGGGCCACCTCCCTCGTAAGGATGGGCTGCGCCAGACCGTGCGCTGGTATCTCGACCACAAGGGGGGAGCGGGTCATGAGCGGAGCATATCGCGGGGAACGACTCGGACTCGGCTGAGTTGTATCAGCATGAGGTACGTCACCCTCATCATCGTTGCGGCGCTTCTTGTGGCCTGCGAACGCGACCCTTACATGGCCCGCAAGGGTGGTTACCTGCCAGGCGAGGCATACCACCATCAGAGCGGGCTTTATCCCGGCATGGTCGTCAGCCGAGCTGGCGCTTGAGTTCGGCCCAGCGGTCGAGGATGGGCATGATCTTGTCGCCTTTCTCCGCCGGCAGCGAAAAGACGACGCGATCGATGCCGATGTCGCGATAGCGCTTCAGGCGCTCGAGGTCGTCGGGCACGCGGAAGGTGCTTATGGACAGGCTGGCGGGATCGCGCCCGGCCTCCCTGGCCATGGCGCGGAACTTGTCGAGCACTTCGATGCCGTCGCGGTCGAGCCAGTCGTCGCGCGGGATCCAGCCGTCGCCGTAGCGGACGGCGCGGCGCGCCGCATAAGGGAAAGCGCCGCCGACGATGATCGGCGGATGCGGCTTCTGGAACGGCTTGGGCCACTGCTTCATCTTGCCGAAGCTCACGAACTCACCGTGATACTCGGGCTCCTCCTCGGCCCAGATCGCCTTCATCGCCTCGACGCGCTCACGGGCGAGCTTGTGGCGACTCTCGAAGGTAGTGCCGTGGTTCTCGATCTCGTCCTGGTTCCAGCCGTTGCCGACCCCGAACAGGAAACGCCCACCCGAGAGCTGGTCGATGGAGGAAACCATCTTGGCGGTGACGATGGGATCGCGCTGGGTGATCAGCGCAATGCCGGTACCGACCTTGAGCTTGGTCGTCACGGTCGCGGCCGTGTTGAGCGCCAGGAACGGATCCATCAGCTCGTAGTAGGCGCGGACGAGACCACCCGAGGCCGGATAGCTCGAGTTGCGCGACGACGGGATGTGCGTGTGCTCGGGAACCCACAGCGATTCGAAGCCGCGTTCCTCCATGGCCCGCGCCAACGGCGCAGGTTGCATGGAATCCGTGGTGAAGAACATGACCGCGCCGATTTTCATGGTTCCCAGGCTCCGCATTCATTCGTCGATGGCGGAATTGTGGCGATCTTTCAGGCTTTGGGAACCGTCGCGCGACGCCGTGGTTGTTCCTTCATCGAATGAGGAGACCGCCATGAACGCCATTCGCTCGACCGTCGCCCTTGCGACGCTGGCCGTCGGGGTCGCCGCCTGCTCGGTGAACGACGGCTATTATGCTCCGCGCTCCCAGGCCACCTATTATCCGGCGCGGACCACCGTCTACAGCACGCCGACGGCGACCTACTACAGCAGCTATCCGTCAGCGACCTACTACAGCTACGATCAGCCCAGCTACCAGAAGTCCAACGTCTACGGATCGTACTGGGACTACCAGCGCAACTACCAGGGCATCCATAACGGGCCGGAACGCACCGGACCGTAGCCTCTAACCTCGCAATGTTGCCTGCACGACGGCGGCGACCTCGTCGACCGCCGTCTCAGGCATGTGCGCGCCCATGGGCAGGCTGAGCACGGTCTCGGCCATTTTCTCCGCGAGCGGGAAGGCGCCCTTGCCCAGGCCGAGATCGGCGTAGGCCGCCTGCAGATGCGGTGGAATCGGGTAGTGGATCAGCGAGCCGATCCCGGCCTTGGCCAGAGCCGCGACCAGTTCGGCGCGCCGATCCGTCCGCACGACGTAGAGATGCCACACCGGCTCGGCCCATTGCGGCACGCGCGGCAGGCCAAGCCCTGGGATTCCGGCCAGCTTGTCGTCGTAGCGCGCGGCGAGCCGCCGCCGGTGCTCGTTCCAGGCATCAAGCCTCGGCAGCTTCACGCGCAACAGCGCCGCCTGCATCTCATCGAGCCGCGAGTTGAAGCCGCGCTCGAGGTTCACGTACTTCACCTTGCTGCCGTAGTTGCGCAGCACGCGCAGCCGGTCGGCCAGCTTCGCGTCGTCCGTCGTGACGGCGCCGGCATCGCCGAAGGCACCGAAATTCTTGGTCGGGAAGAAGCTGTGGGCGCCGGCGTCGCCTAGCGCGCCGGTACGCCGTCCGCGCACCTTGCCGCCCTGCGCCTGCGCCACGTCTTCGACGACCTTGAGGCCGCGCTTGCGCGCCAGCGTCATGATCGCATCCATGTCGGCCGGCTCGCCGTAGAGATGCACCGGCATGATCGCCCTGGTGCGCGAGGTGATCGCGGCCGCGATGCGGTCGGGGTCGATGTTGGGGCCGTTCGGCGTCGGCTCGACCGGCACCACCTTGGCGCCGACCGCCGACACTGCGAGCCAGGTCGCGATGTAGGTGTTCGAGGGCACGATCACCTCGTCGCCGGGGCCGAGGTCCCAGCCGCGCAGCACCAGCTCCAGCGCCTCCAGCCCGTTGGCCAGGCCGACGCAATGCCTGGTGCCGCAGAAGGCGGCATACTCGGCCTCGAAGGCCTCGACCTCCTTGCCGAGGACGAACCAGCCCGATTCCATGACGCGCGCGAAGGCCGCGTCGAGCTCGGGCTTGAGCTCGGCGTAGATCGATTTCAAGTCGAGGAAGGGGATCATGGCCTGCTCGCCGCCTCGCGTTTGAAGGCATCGTAGTCGCGCAGGTATTCAGCTTCCTCGTAAAGTGTCGAGGCGATCACGAGGATTGCTGCGTTGGCTGCGAAATCCGTGAGCTCGTGCCACACCCATGTGCCGACATAGAGCGCACGCGCCGGATCGTCGATGGTCACGCTCTCCTTGACCTTGGCATCGTCGAGGTGGACTCGGCAGCCGCCATGCATGGCGACGAACACCAGCTGCGATTCGCGATGGCCATGCCGGCCGCGCCATTGCCCCGGCGCGATATGATGCAGCCAGAACAGGCGCTGCGGCTGGAACGGCAGGTCCTTGCCGGCCTCGATGAAGTTGAGGCGGCCACGCTCGTCGACGGCGCCGCGCACGTCGATCCAGCGGCAGTTTCTTGTCTTCAGTCCAACGGTCATGGTCGAGGGGTACCCAGCTTGCGCCATTGCATATAGACCACGCCGCTCAACGCCACGAGGCCGCCCACGATCTGGTAGGCATTGGGCATGAAACCATACGCCATTGACCACAATACGGCGAAAAACGGCACCAAATTGACCCACAGCGATGCCACGGCCACGCCCAGCCGGCTGGCGCCGATATTCCAGAAATAGCTCCCCAGCGAGCTTGCCAGCAAGGCGATGCCGACGAGCTGGGTCCATGCCCAGCCATCCGTAACCGCCAACGGCGAGCGCGACCAGCCGAGCGCGATCAAGGCCACGCCGAGCAGCGTCGTCCAGCCGAAGGCCGACAGCGAGGCCACGTAGGCTCGATGGAGCTGGCTGGCGCGATCGAACCAGGCCTGGGCCTTGAGGCTGTACAGCGTCCAAATCGAGTTGGAGAGGAGCACGACGATCTCGCCGCCGCCGAAGGTCACCGGCCCGCTGCCGCCGACCAGCGTCGAGGACACGAGAATGGCGCCGCCCAGCAAGGTCAGCGCCAGCGCCACCGGGAAGCCGGGATCGAACCTGAACCCCGTCACCAGCCGCACCGTGACGGCCGACACCAGCGGGCCGGCGACGGCCACGGTGGCGGCTGTGATCGGATTGCTGAACTGCAGGCCGAGCGTATAGACGGCGAAGAAGCCGCCCATCATCAACCCGAGCAGGGCGAAGCGCCGGAAGTCGAGGTCGATGCGCAAGGCCTTCGTGCCTTCGACCAGGAGCAGCAGCAGGCCCAGCGCCGCACCTGCCACCGCCGTGCGGATAGCCGACATCGGTATGAGGTCGAAATGCGCCAGCATCACCTTGCTGACGGGCACGTTCGCGCCCCAGCTCGCGCCAACGAAGATCATCGCCGGAAAGGCGATCAGCGTATGACCGCGGCTGTGCATCAGCGGCGTCGTACGGCCTCGTAGCCGACGCGGCAATCCTTGTAGACGTCGGGCTTCTCGGTCGAGACGCGCGCCTCGATCACGCCAGGCTGGGCGAGGCAGAGGTCGAGGATGGCGTCGACCAGCGTTTCCTGCAGGTTGAAGTGCCGGCTGCCGGCCAGTTTCGTGATGCCGGCATGCACCGTGTCGTAGTTCAGCACGTTGGCGATGCGGTCGTTGTGCGCCTTGTCGGCCGGCGCCAGCAGCAGGTCGACGTTCACGACCACCGTCTGCGGCCCCTCTTTCTCGAAGTCGTGGATGCCGATCGAGACTTTCAGGCGGAAATCACGAATGAAGATGCGGCGATCGAGGTCGGGGGCCATGTCACGCTTTTCCCTTGCGATCGAAGGCGACGTCGCGCGGCCGGCCGCTGAGGTGCTCGCCGCTGTCGACGATCAGCGTGTCGCCGGTGAAGGATGGCGTCTGCAGGATGAAGCGCAAGGCCCGCACCAGATCGTCGAGGCTGACGCCGACGCGCAGCGGATTGTCGGCATGCTGCTCGGCGAAGCGGGTGTCGGTCTGGCTGCCGCTACGCAAGGTCAGGCCGGGGGCGATGCCGGCCACGCGGAGCCGCGGCGCGAAAGACTGGGCCAGCAACGTCGTCAGCCCCTGCAGCCCGACCTTCGACAGCGTGTAGGTCAGGAAATCGGGGTTGAGGTTGTAGAGCTTCTGGTCGAGCAGGTTCACGATCACGCCGGTCTGGCCGTCCGGCATCTGCCGCGCCAGGGCCTGCGACAGGAGCATGGGCGCGCGCAGGTTGATGGCCATGTGGCGGTCGAAATCGTCGGCCTTGGCGGTGGGCGCGCGGTCGAGCTTGAACAGCGAGGCGCAGTTGACCAGGCAGGTCAGCTGCACGCCCCGCGCACGGCACTTGCCGACCAGGGCCTCGGCCTGCCGCGCCGAGGAGAGGTCGGCGCGCACCGCCTTGGCCTTGCCGCCCGCCGCGGCGATATCAGCCACGGTCTGGCGGGCCTCGGCCGTCGAGCGGTTATGGTGGACGAACACGAAATAGCCGTCCGCTGCCAGCGCCATCGCCAATGCGCGGCCGACCCGCACGGCCGATCCGGTAACGAGTGCGCCGTTCATGGCGTCATATTCGGACCGCGGGCGTCCCGCCCGCTCATCCTCATGAGGCGGGCGGGACGCCCGCGGTCCGAATCATGAGATTTTCTTGCCGGCCCAATCACGCCAATCTACTAGCATGCGCCCATGACTTCGTCCCCGTTCGAAACCGTCGACTGCGTTGTGATCGGCGCAGGTGTCGTCGGCCTCGCCATCGCCCGCGCCCTTGCCCTTGCCGGCCGTGAGGTCATCGTCGTCGAGGCGACCGAAGGCATCGGCACCGAGACCAGCTCGCGGAATTCCGAAGTCATCCACGCCGGCATCTACTATCCCAAGGGCAGCCTGATGGCGCTGACCTGCGTCGCCGGCCGGCGGCTGCTGTACGCCTATTGCAAGGAGCACGGCGTGCCGCACCGGAATTGCGGCAAGCTGATCGTCGCCACCAACGAAGCCGAGAGCGAGCGGCTCGCCGAGATCAAGGGCCGCGCCGAGGCCAATGGCGTCGAGGGCATGCGGTTGCTGAGCGCCGCCGAGGCGATGGCCATGGAACCGAACCTGCAATGCACGGCGGCCCTGTTGTCGCCCAGCACCGGCATCATCGACAGCCACTCCTACATGTTGGCGCTGCAGGGCGACGCCGAGGCTTGCGGCGCCATGTACGCCTTCCACAGCCCCGTGCAGGCCGCCCGCGTCGCCAATGCCGGCATCGACCTCGAGGTCGGCGGCGCCGAACCCATGAAGCTGCGCTGCCGGCTGGTCGTGAACTCGGCCGGGCTGCATGCGCCGACGCTGGCAAAAAAAATCGTCGGCCTGCCATCCGACCGCGTGCCGACAGCGTACTACGCCAAAGGAAACTACTTCACCTTGACCGGACGCTCGCCCTTCTCTCGCCTGATCTATCCCGTCCCGGTGCCGGGCGGGCTCGGCGTGCACATCACCGTCGACCTGGGCGGTCAGGCCAAGTTCGGCCCGGACGTCGAATGGATCGACAGCATCGACTACACCGTCGACCCGCACCGCGCCGACAAGTTCTATGCCGCCGTGCGGCGCTACTGGCCCGGCCTCAAGGACGGCGCGCTGCAGCCGGGCTATGCCGGCATCCGGCCCAAGACCGTGCCGCAGGGCGCGCCGGCGCAGGATTTCGTGGTGCAGGGTCCGGCCGATCACGGCGTCCCCGGCCTCATAAACCTCTTCGGCATCGAATCGCCCGGCCTTACCGCCTCGCTGGCGTTGGCCGAGCGCGTGCGCGACATCGCTGCGACATGACCTTGGCCCGGCGCGGCCTCTTCGCCGGCCTCGCGGGTCTGCTGAGCGGCTGCGCTCCGGCCGCGCTGCTCAATGCCACCGTCTCGCGCCAGGGTTTTACGCGCGAAGCCGACATCGCCTACGGAACCGATCCGCGCCAGAAGCTCGACCTCTATCGGCCCGACAAGCCGCGCGCCGACGGCAAGACGGTGATCTTCTTCTACGGCGGCTCGTGGGATTCGGGCAGCAAGAACGACTACCTGTTCGTCGGCCAAGCGTTGGCGGCCAACGGCTATACCGTCGTCATTCCCGACTATCGCCTCTATCCCGCGGTGCGCTTCCCCGCTTTCGTCGACGATGGCGCGCGGGCGGTTCGCTGGACAACCGATCGCGTCGGCACCGACAAGGTCTTCGTCATGGGGCATTCGGCTGGCGCCCACATCGCGCTGCTGCTTGCCGCCAACACGCCCTATCTCGCCGCTGCCGGCGCCGATCGCATGAAACTCGGCGGCGCGATCGGCCTTGCCGGTCCCTACGACTTCCTGCCGCTGAAGTCGGCGAAGCTGATCGAGATCTTCGGCGGCGCCAACAACCCGCAGATCGAGGCCATCACCTTCGCCAAGGCGCCGTTGCCCGCTGCCCTGCTGATCCACGGCACGGCCGACACCATCGTCTATCCGCGCAACAGCCGGAACCTCGCCGCGGCGTGGCGCGCCGCCGGCGCTCCCGTCGAGCTGAAGCTCTATCCCGATGTCGGCCACATCGACGTCGTCGCCGCCCTGTCGGGCCTGCTGAGCGGCCGGGCGCCGACGCGTGCGGACGTGCTGGTCTGGCTCGACGGCGCTTGACCGCTAGTCCGCGCTGCGGAAGGCCGTTCCGGGGGTCTAGTGCGCCCGGACGAGGTTCGCTAATGCTGGCCGCAGCAGAGAGCCCGCGGGAGAGACGGCCAGATGATCAAGACGCGCTTCACCGAGATGTTCGGCATCAAACACCCGATCGTGCAGGGCGGCATGCAGTGGGTCGGCCGCGCCGAGCTGGCCTCGGCGGTGTCCAATGCCGGCGGGCTCGGCATCCTGACCGGCCTCACCCAGCCGACACCGGACGATCTGCGCAAGGAGATCAAGCGCTGCCGCGAGATGACCGACAAGCCGTTCGGCGTGAACCTCACCATCCTGCCGACCTTGGTGCCGCGGCCCTACGGTGAATACATCGACGCCATCGTCGACTCCGGCGTCAAGATCGTCGAGACCGCGGGCAACAATCCCAAACCGTTCCTGCCCAAGCTGAAGGACGCCGGCATCAAGGTGATCCATAAATGCACTTCGGTGCGCCACGGCGTCTCGGCCGAGAAGACCGGCGTCGATGCGATCTCGATGGACGGCTTCGAGTGCGCCGGCCATCCCGGCGAGGACGACATCCCCAACCTGGTGCTGCTGCCGGCGGCGGCCAACGTGATCACGATCCCGATGCTCGCGTCCGGCGGCTTCGGCGACGCACGCGGGCTCGTGGCGGCGCTGGCGCTGGGCTGCGAGGGCATCAATATGGGCACGCGTTTCATGGCGACCCGGGAAGCGCCCATCCACGACAACGTGAAACAGGCCCTGGTGTCGAGCGATGAACGCTCGACCTCGCTGATCTTCCGCACCTTGCGCAACACCAGCCGCGTCTTCGGCAACTCGGTGGCCAAGAAGGCGATCGAGATGGAGCATGAAGGCAAGACCATCCAGGAGATCGGCCCCCTGGTCGCCGGCACGCGCGGCAAGGTGGTCTACGAGAGCGGCGACCTCGAGCACGGCATCTGGTCGGCCGGCACCGTCATGGGCCTGATCAAGGACGTGCCGACATGCAGGGAGCTGATCGAGCGCATTGTCGGCGAGGCCGAGGAGATGATCCGCGGCCGGCTGGCGAGGGCCGTCGCGGCCTAGTCAGGCCCTGGCCGGCCGGCGCTTCCACCAGCGCCACAGCCAGCCGCCGAAGGGCGGCAGCAGACAGACGCCCGCCGGCTGGAAAACGCCCTCGCCGCCTGGCGACAGGCCCAAGCCGCCCTCGCCAAGCAGGTCTCGGTCGATGCCGCCCGCCGCCTTTCTCGCGGCCTCACACCAGGTTGATGCGGCAGCCGCAGACCTCGACCTGAGCGGGACCGCGATCCTTGCCGCGCTTCTTGGCAGCCGCCAGGACACGGTGGCGGTCGACGACCTTGACGTCATAGGCCGACACGCCGGGCCCGCGGCCGTCGACGATCGGCGTGAAGCGGATTTCGCCATCATCGTCGAGGCGGATGATGTCGTCCTTCACCGGACGATTGAGCAGCTTCGCCCAATGCGCGGCAGCCTTGTCCGGATCCTCGGCCTGGATTTCCACGCCGGCCAATCCGTTGGTCACATCCGAGCGCGCGTGCTTCAGCCAGTCCTTCTCGGCCGGCGGCCACCACAGCTTGGGCTCGGTGCCCGGCGGCGCGAAGGTCGTATCGAGCGACAGCAGCACGCCTGACGTGTCGGAGGGATGGAAGTGGGTGTAGTTGTATTCGGGCAGGTCCTTCTGGGCGACCGCGCGCACGCCAAGCCCGGTGACGCGCGCCCGTTCCGCCTTGGCGTCGGACACCTGGATGATCACCATGTAGCCGCCGTCGCCCTTGCGCCGCTCGATGTAGCGGCCGGCCGAGGTGCCGGGCTGCTCGGGCGTGACGATCTCGAGGAAGTCGTGACCGATCGGGCAGACGACGTTGACCAGGCCCCACTTGGCGACGCCGGGATCGCGATAGGCGACCTCGATCCCCAGGATGTCGCACAGTTCCTCACGCGAGCTTTCGAGGTTCTTGCAGACGAAGACGCATTGCCTGAGCTTCATCGTTCCACTCCCTAAGCTTTCGTTTGTCGCCTATGGTAGCGCCATGCGGACCGTGTGGACCATGGGCTTCGTGGCGGCGGCCGCCCTTTCATTCTGCTTCCCGGATTTCATCGTCTTCCGCTTCACCCAGGCGACGATCTGGGCGATCGCGCTCCTGGGCCTGGTGCTGCTGTGCGGGATCAGCGGCCAGTTCTCCTTCGCCCAGGCCGCCCTGTACGGCGTCGGCGGCTACAGCGCGGCCATGATCGGCACGCACACGCCATTGTCGGTCTATTGGGGCCTGCCGGCAGCGCTGCTGATGGGCTACGCCGCTGGCTGGGGGTTGGGTCGCATCGCCGGCGGCCACAGCCTCTGGACGCAGGCGCTGGTGACCTACGCCTTTGCCATCGCCTTCCCGCAGCTCCTGCGCTGGCGGCTGATCGAGCAGTGGACGGGCGGCGTCCAAGGCCTCTATCTCGACTTCCCGACACCGCCCGGCGGCATCAGCGCCGACCGCTGGAATTTCTTCATGGCGCTCGCCCTGCTGGCGCTGGGCGTCTGGCTGGCCGGGAACATGATCGCGAGCCGCTCCGGCCGGGCGCTGATGGCCGCGCGCGACAACGACCTCGCTGCCTTCGCGCAGGGCATCCGCGTCGAGCAGGTGCGCGCCACGATCTCGGGAATCGCCGGCGCCTATCTCGCGCTGGCGGGCTGCCTCTCGTCCTACCAGTACGGCTATGTCGGGCCGACGGGCTACAACTTCGCGCTGTCGGTGCAGATGCTGTTCGGCCTGGTGATCGGCGGCATGCATTCGCCCGCCGGCGCCATCGTGGGCGGCCTCTTCCTGCAGTTCTTTCCCGACCTCTTGGCGGGCTTTGGCAAGGGCCTGTCGGGCCTGCTCTATGCCGTGCTGCTGATCGCGGCGATGGTGCTGATGCCGACGGGAATCGTGGGAGCAGTGAAGCGCATCTTTCTTCACCTCCCCCGTCTTACGGGGGAGGCCGGGAGGGGGAAAGCTCCGCGGGAGATATAGAAAAGGCGAAGATCATGATCTTCGCCTTGGCAATGCCTCGACCGTTGCCCGCCCCCTCCCGGCCTCCCCCGTAAGACGGGGGAGGTGAAGGAAGAGACGATCAATATCCCTTGAACACCGGCGCGCGCTTTTCGACGAAGGCGCGGGCGGCTTCCTTGTGGTCCTCGGTCTCGCCGGTGCGGATCATGCGCGCGGCCTCGCTGTCGAGCGCCTCGGAGAGCGTACCCTCCTCCGCCACCTTCATGTTCTTCTTCACGTGCCACCAGGCGACGCGCGGGCCGGCCGCGAGCTTCCTGGCAAAAGCCATGGTCTCGCTGTCGAGGTTGGCGTCGTCGATCACGCGGTTGGCGAGCCCGAGCTTCTCGATCTGCTCGGCGTTCAGGATCTCGGCGGTGAAATAGAGCTCACGTGCCTTGGCGGTGCCGACGAGCTTGTGCAGGAAGTAATGCGAGCCGAAGTCGCCCGAGAAGCCGACCTTGGCAAAGGCCGTGGTCATGCGCGCGCTCTTGCCGGCAAAGCGCATGTCGGCGGCCAGCGCCAGCGACAGGCCCGCTCCCGCCGCCACGCCGTTCACCATGGCGATGGTGGGCTTGCCCATCTCGTGCAGCAGTTCGGAGACGTGCATGCGGATGCGGATGTCGTGGACCTTGTCCTCGTAGGTCTTGTCCTGGTCGCGGCCCGCCGCCATCGACTTCACGTCGCCGCCGGCACAGAAGGCCTTGTCGCCCGCGCCACGCACCACCACGCAACCGATGTCACGCGAGCCCGCCGCCTCGTGCAGGGCGTCGGTCAGGCTGTTCATCATGTCACGCGACAGGGCATTCATCGCGTCCGGACGGTTGAGCGTGATCTTCATGACGCCGTCTTCGACGGATTTCAGCAGGTGGGACATCGACTTCCTCCGGGATTACGGATCGGCTGTATTGCGGCGAATGTTTCGCAAACCACGCGGTCGCGCAACGGCATTCGGTCTTGCGCAGCGGAACGAGACGCGGACCAGAGGTCCACGGTCCTAGAAATTTTCCGTCACCAGGTCCCATACGTCGCCGGCGCGGCCGCCCAGCATGGCCTTGGCGGAATAGAGCGCGGTGCCGAACACCTGCTCGGCGCCGACGAAGGGCGGCATCACCAGCTCCATGCGGCTGGTGACGACGTCGAGCAACGCCGGGCCGGGCTGGGCCAGCCAGTCCTGTACCGCGGCGTCGAGGTCGTTGGCATTCTCGACGCGCCGGGCATGGAAGCCGATCGCCTCGGCGACGCGCGAGAAGTCGGGGTTCACGAGGTCGGTGTAGGCGTTGAGCAGGCCCTCGACCTTCATCTCCAGTTCGACGAAGCCCAGCGCGCCGTTGTTGAACACGACGATCTTGAGCGGGATCTTCTCCTGGATGGCGGTCAGCAGGTCACCCATCATCATCGCGAGGCCGCCGTCGCCCGACATCGAGATCACCTGGCGGTCGGGAAACGCGCGCTTGGCCCCAAGCGCCTGCGGCATGGCGTTGGCCATGGTGCCGTGGGTCAGGCTGATCAGCGTGCGGCGTTTGCCGTTCGCCTTGACGTGGCGCAGCAGCCAGACCGTGGGCGAGCCGCCGTCGGCGGTGAAGATCGCGTCCTGGGCGGCATGCTTGTCGATCAGGTGGGCGAGATATTGCGGATGGATCTTGCCTTCGTGCGCGGTCGCGCGCTTCTCCAGGCTCGCCAGCGCCTTGTCGTGGCGCGCCACGCTGTCGTCCAGAAAGCCGCGCTCGCTGCGCGCCTTCACCTTGGGCAGCAACGCCGCCACCGTCGCCTTGATGTCGCCGACCACGCCCAGCTCGACCGGATGGCGCCGGCCGAGATGCGTGGGGTCGATGTCGACCTGAACGATGCGCGCCTTGTCGGGATAGAACTGGCGCCAGGCGAAGTCGCAGCCCAGCAGCAGCAGCGTGTCGCAGGTCTTGATCGTGTGATAGCCGCCGGCCGTGCCCAGCATGCCGGTCATGCCGACATTGTAGGGATTGTCGTACTCGATGAAGTCCTTGGCGCGCGAAGTGTGGGCGACCGGCGCCTTGAGCTTCTCGGCCAGCGCCACGATCTCGTCGTGCGCGCCCTGGCAGCCCGAGCCGCCGTAGATCGCGATGTTCTTGCCCTCGTTCAGGATCCAGGCGATGCGGTCGAGCTCGGCGTCGGACGGTCGCACCAGCGGCTGGGCCTTGTGCACGGCAAAGGGCGGTTCGGCCGGCGCCGCGGCCTTGGAGATGTCGACCGGCACGATCAGCACCGCCACGCCGCGCTTGGCGAGCGCCGCCTGGCAAGCCATCGCCACCTTGCGCCGTGCCTGGGCGGGAGAGCGGATCTCGGAGCAGAAGACGCTGCAGCCGCGATAGACCTGCTCGAAGTCGACTTCCTGCGGGAAGTCGAAGTCGCGCTCTTCCGAGGTGATCTGGCTCGCGATCAGCACGACAGGCGCACGGTTGCGATGCGATTCGAACAGTCCGTTGATGAAATGCAGGCTGCCCGGCCCGCACGAGCCGGCGCAGGCCGTGAGGTCGCCCGTCAGCAATGCCTCGGCGCCAGCCGCGAAGCCGCCTGCCTCCTCGTGGCGCACGTGCACCCATTTGATGCCGCTTCGGCGGATCGCATCGGTGACGTAGTTCAGCGTATCGCCCGGCACGCCCCAGCAGTGTTTTACGCCCGCGGCTTGCAGGGTCTCGACGATGACTTCGGCGACGGTCTGGCTCATGGCTGTTCCCTCTCCCGGCATGGCCACTCTGCCACGATGTGAGGACTTCTGCGAAATTGTCCGCTTGGAAGGCCCCGCCCACGGGCGTTTAATGGTGATCTGTCGGAGGTGTCCTGATGTCGCCTGACTCTGTCACCGCAACGCGTACCACCGATCCCCGCTACGCCGCGCTGGAAGAGCGCGTCATGGCCCGCGACCAGAAGGGCGCGAGCGAGGTCTATTACGGCCTG
>JAKFVH010000036.1 GCA_021732285.1 Reyranella sp.
CAGACGTGCCTCTCAGCGAATCATTGCCTTCGCCCCTCTCGCCACAAAAATCTGCCATCATGAGTCAATCCGACGCACGATGTGTGCATCCCCTAGCGTCATACGGGGGAGGGTAGGGAGGGGGAAAGCTGCAAAGACGATCTTGGAAATCTCCGATCTGAAATTGTCGAACGTCTTGCTTGTGGCCTTCCCCCTCCGGCCCCTGCGGGGCCACCTCCCCCGTAAGACGGGGGAGGAAAAAAGGCCGTGAGCAATGCGACGTCAGACACGTCGACGACCGTGGCGCTGCTTCACCTGGCGCCCCGGCCGGGCAACGTCGCGCACAACAAGAGCATGGTCGAGGATGCCGTGTGCCGCGCCGCGGCAAACGGCGCGAGGTTCGTCGTGAGTCCCGAGCTAGTCGTCAGCGGCTACGGCTTTCGCGACATGATCGGCACCGATTGGGTCGCTCGCGATCAGCCGGCGCTGTTCGCCTGGGCGGGCGATCTCGCGCGACAGGCGTCGGTGTTCCTGCTGCTGGGCACGCCAGAGGCGGATGGACGGTTGTTCAACAGCCAGATCCTGTTCGCGCCCGATGGCTCGAGGATCGGGCACCATCGCAAGATCATGGTGCTCAGGGTCGGTTCCGAATCCTGGTCGACGGCGGGCGACCGCAGCACGGTCATGACCGTCGACGGGATCGGGCGAGTCGGCCTGTTCGTCTGTGCCGACATGTATTCCAAGCGCCTGGTCGACGAGACGGCCGCCCAGCAGGCCGACCTTCTTGTCTCCTCGGCCGCCTGGGCGCCAGGGGAGCACGGCCCGAACGGCGAATGGGAGAGGGCGTCGCTCGGGACCGCCCGGCCGGTGCTGGTCTGCAATCGCACCGGCATGGACGCCCTGGACTTCAGGGAGTCGCAATCGGTCGCCGCTGTCGACGGGACGATCGCGTCGTCTCATCGTTCGCCGGAATCGGCGATCGTCCTGCTCGACTGGGCGCCGCAGGCACGGCAGATCTCGAATTGGCGTGTGGTCTGATGGCCCTGTGGTTGCGCTGTCTGCTGGTTGCGGCCGGACTGCTCGGCGGCGGCTCGACCTCATGGGCGCAGGCGCCGCAGCGCGTGGTCACGGTCAATCTCTGCCTCGACCAGGCCGCCCTGCGCGTTGCCGCGCCGGGGCAACTCGTCGGTGTCAGCTATCTGTCGCACGATCCGCGAATCTCGATGCTCGCAGACAAGGCGCGCGCCATTCCCGCGGTGCGCGCCAAGGTCGAATCGATCCTCGAGCTGCGGCCCGATCTCGTGATCTTCGACCGCGATGCGCACGCCAACATCAAGCGCCTGGTGCGCAAGGCGGGTGTGCCCATCCTGGAAGTGCCGTGGGCGTCCTCGCTCGAGGATGCCGAGGCCTTGATCACCCGCATCGGTGCGGCGCTGGGCCGCGATGCCGAGGCCCAAGCGATCGTTGTCGACATGTGGGGGCAGCGTCGCCGACTTGCCCACGACGGACCGCCGACGGCGCTCGCCGCCACCTTGCAGGCCAACCGCGGCACGGCGGGCAAGGGCAGCCTGATGAACGAGCTGCTGCATCTGGCGGGCTTCCGCAATCTCGCCGCTGAGCTCGGCATCCCGGCCTACGGCCGCCTGCCGCTCGAATCCGTCTTGGCGGGCCAGCCTGATCTGCTGGTGCTGGACGGCAACGCCAATGCCCATCCGGCGCGCGCGACCGAGTTCGTCGACCACAATGCGTTGCTCGCCCTGGCGGGGCGCACGCGTCTGCTGTCGATCCCGCTGAAATATTCGATCTGCGCCGGGCCGGAGAATTTCGCGGCGCTGAAGCTGCTGGCCGAGGCGCGGCGATGAATCGCTGGCTGCTCGTGCTTGTGCTTGCGCTCTACGTCGTCTCACTCGCCGTCGGCCCGGCCTTGTGGCCGTGGCGGCTCGGCAACGAGGTCGGCTGGGCGATCGTGTGGGAGCTGCGCGTGCCGCGCGCCACGCTCGGCCTTTTGATCGGCGGCGCGCTCGGGCTCAGCGGCGCGGTACTGCAGGGCTGGCTGCGCAATCCCCTGGCCGAACCCGGCGTGATCGGTGTGTCGGCGTGCGCGAGCTTCGCTGCGGTGTGCGCGTTCTACAGCGGGCTGGCCGCAGCGTTCACGCTCGCCTTGCCGCTGGCCGGCATCGCCGGGGCGGCGATCGCCGTCGCGCTGTTGATGACGGCGGTGCGCGCCGGCACCGGCACGGTGTCGCTGCTGCTGATGGGCGTGGCGATCAACGCCATCGCCGCGGCGCTGATCGCGCTGGTGCTGGCCTCGTCGCCCAATCCGTTCGCCTACCAGGAGATCTCGCTGTGGCTCGCGGGCTCGATCACCGATCGCGATCTGCGCTACCTCGCGATCTCGACGCCGTTCATGGTCGCGGGCGCGCTGCTGGTGCTGGGTGCTGGCCGCGGGGTCGATGCGCTGTCGCTCGGCGATAACGCCGCGCGCAGCCTGGGAGTCGAGACCGGCCGGCTCGGCTTGCGACTGACATTGGGCGTAGGCCTGATGGTTGGCGCGGCAACCTCGGTGGCTGGTGTGATTGGCTTTGTCGGGTTGATCGCGCCGCACCTGGTGCGCGCCAAGGTCGGCTACAAGCCCGGCGCGACGATGGTGCCGGCCATGCTGGTCGGAGCGGCCCTGGTTCTGGCGGCCGACATCCTGGTGCGACTGATGCCCACCGCCTTCGAACTGCAGCTCGGCGTGTTCACGTCGCTGGTCGGCGCGCCGTTCCTGGTCTACGTCGTGCGCCGCGCCCGGTCCGCCTGGCTTGCCGCATGAGCAGGCTGGCCGCCCGCGCCCTGGTCTGCCGGCGAGGCCCGCGCACTGTCCTCGAATCCATCGACGTGTCCTTCGCCGCCGATCAGGTGACGGCGATCATCGGCCCGAACGGATCGGGCAAGACCACGCTGCTGCGTCATCTCGCAGGCCTCGACCGCGCTGCCGGCGGCGACGTCGCGCTCGACGGCGCGCCGCTTGGTCAACTCGCTGCAGGAGTGCGGGCGCGGCGCATCGCCTATCTGCCGCAAGGCGCATCGGTTTACTGGCCGTTGCTTGGCCGCGATCTCGTGGCCCTGGGCCGTCTGCCGCATGGCGCCGACCTTGGCCGCCCGCTCTCGGCGCTGGACGCCGACGCCGTCGAGCGGGCGTTGCGGCGCGTCGACGGGCTCGCCTTCGCCGACCGAACGGTCGATGCCCTGTCCCAAGGCGAGCGGGCGCGGCTGCTGCTGGCGCGCACCCTTGCCACCGAGGCCGAGATCCTGGTGGCCGACGAGCCGGTGGCCAGCCTCGACCCGGCCTATGCGCTGGACACCATGTCGGTGCTGCGCGCCGAGGCCCGGTGCGGCGCCTGCGTGGTGGTGAGCCTGCACGACCTCGGGCTCGCCGCCCGGTTCGCCGATCGGGTGATCGTGCTGGCGGGCGGCAGGGTGGCCGCTGACGGGCCACCCGATGAGGCCTTGCGACCGGCCATCATCGACGCCGCTTATGGTGTCGGCTTTCGCACCGTCGTTCTCGAGGGCGTGACACAACCGGTGGCGTGGTCACGGCGGCCCTGAGCCATAGGCTCCGTGCGAAACGACACAGACGACACAATATTCACAGCCCACGATACGGCGAAGATACCCCCAGGCGTTACAGGAACGATCGATGGTGGGGGTCGTTACGCCTTCCCACGCAGCGCTAACCGGTGCACCCATGGCTCATTCGCTCGGCGGCTCCCTGACGCTCCTCGCTGGCCTCGTCGGCATCGCAGGTCCCGCCATGGCCGGGGCCGCCGGGTGGGCGTTGGAAGCGAACGTCGCCAAGCCCAGCTATGCCGTGGCCGAGCCGACCAGCACCGATCTCAATATCGACGCCGTCGTGCTGTCGTGCGAGCAGGGGCCGGACCGGCGCGGCGTGCAGCTTCGGCTCTATCTGTCGGGTACGGGACCCTTGGCGCCGAAGGCAGCCGCAGCGGCGCTGAAGGACGATCCCCGGGTCGAGCTTGTCGTCGACGGGGTGAGCCAGACCGCCGAACTCCTGTTTGCGGATGATTTCGTCGTCGTGGCCGACACGGCCGACGGCAGCATGCCGCTCCTGTCCGACGCGTTCCTCGACAAGCTGCAGGCGGGCCGCCGGCTCGAGCTGCGGTTCGACCTCGTCCAGGAGCCGCGCGGGCAGGCGCCGGCGTCCAATGCCAGTGCCGTGGTCGACCTGCAGGCGGGCTCGGGCGGCCGGGCGGTGGCGGCTGTCCGGCTCTGCGCCGACCAGCCGACGCAGCATCTGGCCGAAACGCCGCGCGGGCGCTGACCGGCCGTCCTGGACTATACTGGGGCCTGAGCCCATATCCGGGCGTTCCCAGGAGACCGCCATGGACGACAAGACCCGTACCGAACTCGAAGCCGCCGCTTTCCGCCGCCTGGTCGCGCATCTTCAGGAGCGCACCGACGTCCAGAACATCGACCTGATGAACCTGGCCGGCTTCTGCCGCAACTGCCTGTCGCGCTGGTACCGCGAGGAGGCGGGCAAGCAGGGCATCGAAATCGCCGATCCCAAGGCGCGCGAGATCGTCTACGGCATGCCGTACGACGAATGGAAGGCCAAGCACCAGAAGGAAGCTTCTGGCGACCAGAAGAAGGTCTTCGACAAGGCCCACAAGCACGGGTGAGAGAAGACCCCCGATATCCCCATCATTCAGCCCCGTGTCGTCATTGAGTCGACACGGCCTGCACTCCTATGGTCCGGCCGACGTGATCAAGGAGTGTTGGACATGCCCGATGGCAGCGCCGTTTCGAAGAAGACCAAGGCCGGGCCGATCTCGGCCGACCGCCTGAAGAGCTTCGTCGAGCGCATCGAGAAGCTCGAGGAGGAGCGCAAGGCGATCGGCAGCGACATCAAGGACGTCTACAGCGAGGCCAAGGGCGTGGGCTACGACGTCAAGACCATGCGGAAGATCGTTTCGCTGCGCTCGATGGACGCCGCCGACCGCGCCGAGCAGGAGACGCTGCTCGACACATATAAGCACGCGCTGGGCATTGTCTGACCCTCCTACGCTCCTGCGGAGCTACGGAGGGCTCGCCCTCCGTAGCTCCGCAGGAGCGTAGGAGGGATTCCATCTGCACGGTGCATGCTCTAGGCTCCCTCCCGGCCAGCGCTCCAATCAAGCGAGCCGGCCAGGAGGGACGCCATGCGGAATACGATTATTGCCGGTGTTGGCATAACGGGCGTTTGCGTAGCACTGGGACTGGCCGCTGCGCCGGCCTGGGCGCAGATCGCCGTATCGTCGAACGACCACAAGGTCCAGCAGGTGAACGGCGTCACCAGCAACGCCGACAATCCGACGCCGGATTCGATCACCATCCTCGATCTCGGCCAGTCGCCGGTGAAGGTCTTGGGCACCGTCAACAACGTGCCGGGCAGCGTTGTCGGCCCGCCGACCTCGGTCGCCATCACGCCCGACGAATCGCTCGCCCTGGTCGCGGCCTCTACGCAGATCGATCCCGCCGACAAGACCAAGACCAAGCCCGACACCAAGGTCAGCGTCGTCGACCTCAAGGGCCAGAAGGTGCTCGACACGATCAACACCGGCGCGGGCGCGGCCGGCATCTCCATGACCAAGGACGGCAAGCGCGCCTACGTCGCCAACCGCATGGCGGGCTCGGTCTCGATCCTGGCGATCGACGGCAACAAGGTGGCCCTCGTTAAGACCATCGATCTCGTGCCGGCGGCGGCGCTCCTGAGCCACGTCGCCGTCTCGCCCGACGGCGCCACCGGCGTGGCCACGCGCAACGGCGACGCCAAGGTCGCGGTGGTCAAGCTCGGCCCCGATTCGATCACGGAGAAGGCCACGCTCGACGTGGCGCCCAGGCCCTATGCGGTCTCGATCACACCCGACGGCAAGCATGCCGTGGTGGCGAGCCTGGGCGATCCCAAGGCCAACGGCATGTTCACCGTCATCGACATCTCGGGCGACCAGCCCAAGATCGTCGGCACGGCCGACATCGGCCACGAGAACCTCGAGGGCGCCATGATGTCGAACGACGGCAAGTGGGTCGCCGGCGTGGCGCATGGCGGCTCGACGCGGCCCAAGGATGCACCGCAGTTCAAGCCCAACGGCATGCTGGTGATGTACAAGTTCGAAGACGGCAAGCTCACCAAGATCAGTGAGGTGCCGATCGGGGCGTGGTCGCAGGGCGTGTCCTTCTCCAAGGACGGCAAGACCGTGGCGGCGCAGAACATGATCCAGAAGAACATCCAGGTGTTCAAGAACGACGACGGCAAGCTCACCGACACCGGCCAGAAGATCGAGGTCGGCGGCGGCGCCGCGGCCATCCGGTCGTCGACCGATCGATGAAGCGTCGTCATCTCATCCTCGCTTTGCTCGCCGCCTCGGCGGCGGGCGGAGCGGGAGTTCAAGCGCAGACCTTTCCGTCCCAGCCGGTCAAGGTCGTGGTCCCTTTTCCGCCGGGTGGCGGCACCGATGCGCTGGCGCGCGCCATCCAGGAGCCGATGCAGAAGGCGCTGGGCCAGACGGTGATCATCGACAACAAGGGCGGCGCCGGCGGTGCGCTGGCGCATGAGTTTGTCGCCAAGCAACCGCCCGACGGCCATACGGTGCTGGTCAGCAGCAACAACCAGATGCTGTATCCATTCCTGGTCGCCAAGCTCACCTTCGATCCCGCCGCCTTCGTTCCGGTGGGCTTCATCGCCAAGCAGGAATCGGTGTTCGTCGGCAGCGCCGATGCGCCATGGGCCGACCTCGCGGCGATCACCGAGGCCGCGCGCAAGGCGCCAGGCGACGTGCAGTACGGCACCGCCGGCGTCAGCACGCCGATGCACCTCTCGACCGAGCGCTATGCGCTCCTTAACAAGATCAAGTTGACGCACGTGCCCTTTCGCGGCACCGGCCCGTTGGTCACCGACCTTTTGGGCGGTCACATCAAGCTCGGCATGTCGAGCCTGACCAGCGTGCTGCCGCATATCCAGGCGGGCAAGCTCAAGGCCTACGGCATGGCGGCGCCCGAACGGGCCGCACTGGCGCCGGACATCAAGACCTTCAAGGAGCAAGGCTTCGGCGACGTCGACGGTACCATTGTCTATACGCTGATCGCGCCGCCCGGCACGCCGCCCGCGGCCATCGCCAAGCTGAACGAGGCGCTGAACGCCGGCGTGTCGACGCCGGAGATGAAGGAGGAGCTGCGCAAGCGCGGCTTCGTCGCCATGGGCGGCACGCCGCAGGAGCTCGCGAAGTGGCTGACCATGCAGGCCGACATCTGGGGCCCGGTGCTGCAGGCGGCAGACGTGAAGCCGGAGTAGACGGAGCGCGGACTCCTGACTTCGCCGACCTTCCTTCGCCCGCCGAAGCGGGCTTCGCTCAGCCAGGTCGTGGCGACGCTAGGAGCCTGTCGGACTTAACGAATCAGTAAAATAAAGGAACCCGAATGGCTCCTGCGACGTACAAAGATTGCACCGCTTAGGCTCGGGGGATTCCGCTTGTTTCACGATTCGACCTTCAATGCTGTAAAGTCCGACACGCTGCTAGGCTTCCAAATCGTGTTGGTTGCCGGCAAGGTATTGGGGCTTGGCGTCAACTGCCACCGCAAAGGAATGACTACAGGACCCATCATCGCCGAGATCGCGGCACTGGTCGGAGATCCGGCGAGAGCCGAGATCGTAATGGCGCTTCTCGACGGTCGCACCTTGACCGCGACCGAGCTTGCTCACGCGGCACGTATCACTCCACAAACCGCCAGCACTCATCTCGGCAAGCTGACGGAGGCGGGCTTGCTCTCTATGAACCGTCGGGGGCGAAACCGATGTTTCCAGCTTGCATCGCCCAAGGTGGCTGAGATGATCGACGGGATTGTCGCCTTGGCTCTCGAGAAGAGACCGAAGTTTCGCCCTCTTTCCCCCCGAGCGCGCGCTATGGGCGCAGCCCGAATCTGTTACGATCACCTCGCCGGCCGGCTGAGCGTCGATCTCACCGATTCCTTGGTCGCTCGCAGATACATTGTGCTCGACGGCAATGCGGCTCAACTGACGGCCGCGGGTAGCTGTTTTCTCGCAAAGTTTGGGGTCATGCTTCCTGCGCAGTATCAGAGCCGTAGTCACTATTGCCGAATGTGCCTCGACTGGACCGAGCGACGACCACATATCGCCGGTGAGCTCGGAGCAACAATTGCCACGCGCCTCTTCGATCTCGGCTGGATCGAAAGAGCGAAGATCGGCCACGCAGTGGTCGTCACCCCGTCAGGCCGCCGAGGACTCCAGAAAACCTTCGGTGTCAAAGCGCCTGAGTCAATCGGCCTAGATCGCGCCAACCGTGTCTTGGAGCCGGCAACACTTCGATGATCATCGAAGTATCGAGTCGTGCACTCGACGGCGCCGGCTGTAGGATCGCGAGGGAGTGGTGCGTGGCCTTTCGGGTGATCGCCGCCGCCTGTCTGAACGTGCTGGAGGTAGCCATGCTGCAGGGAAAAACGCGTATCCCGCCGGTTGACATCGAGACGCTCCCCGACGACCTACGTGAAACCCTCGAAGAACAGTGCAAGCTCCGAGGCGCCCCTCTGCATCCGTACCTGTTCTACGCACGCAATCCGGCGTTCTTCCGCGCAGCGCAGCAGATGTGGGCGGCCCTCCAGCAAGAAACGAAGCGTGTGCCCGGCAGGCTCAGAGCATTGCTCAATCGCCGTGTTGCGTCGTGGAACGGCTGCGAGTTTTGAATGGATGCCAATGCTGCCGTGGGCAGCAGACTCGGCGTTCCGACGGAGAAGATCGATGCGCTCGACCAGTACGCGAAGAGTCCGCTCTTTACCGAAGCGGAAAAGGCGGCGCTCGATTACGCCGACGCGATTACGGACACGAGTCGCGATGTCGACGACGAGCTGTTCGCACGCTTGCAACAGCACTACGACGACGACACCATTGCCGAGTTGACGATGATCATTGCGTGGGAGAACGCATCGTCCCGATTCAACCGGGCGTTCCGCATACCGTCCCAGGGATTTTGGGAACGATGACGAGCTGACCGCTGGCGGCCATCAGCTCGTGACGCGAGGCGTGTCAAAACCAGATGTTCATCGGCAGGCTGCGGCTGTCGCGGACCCTGGCGGGACCGAGGCGCGTTGCCTTGCCTTGCGTGATGAGCAGCGCCGTGCGGCAGACGGCGATGGCGTCGAGGATGTCGTCGCGCTGGGCGCCGGAAAGCCGATCGACGGGGCAGGGGAAGCCGTGCGTCGCCAGGAGCTTGCAGCGCTCGGCGTAGCCGTCGGGCTGGCGCTTCTTGCTCAGCACCGGCTTGCCGCCGTTCATGCGCGCGAAGGCGAGCTCGGGATGGGCCTCGTAGACGATGCGCTTCAGCCTCGGCTGCGAGCACAGGAGGTCATCGACCTCGCGCATCTTGGGGAACAGGTGAAAGGTCTGCTGGTTGATGCCGACGCCCAGCGTCCTGCTGAGCGCGTTGGCCTCGGCATGAGTGGTGCAGGCCAGCGCCGGCCGGCACGGTGTCGGGAACACCGAGCTTGCCTTGCCCGGCAACAGCCTGCGCGCCTCGACCTCGCAGGCACGCGGCGGGCGCGGCACGTCGACGAAGCCGATCGGCATGTCGACGGCCAAAATAAAAAGACCCTCGCAAGCTTCTGCGAGGGTCTTCACAACTCTTACGTCGAGGGTGCCGCGAGTGTCGCGCCGGCAGACGACCCAGCCGGTGCGACAGCCGTCGGCGCCGCCGATCACCACTTGGCCATCTTGGCCTTGAGGTTGGCGTCCAGCGTCGCCAGGAAGTCCTCGGTGTTCTGGAACGGATGGCTCTTGTCGATCAGGATCGCGAGATCCTTGGTCATCTTGCCGCTCTCGACGGTCTCGACGCAGACCGTCCCGAGCGCGTCGGCGAACTTCACCACGTCGGGCGTGCCGTCGAACGTGCCGCGATAGTGCAGGCCCTGCGTCCAGGCGAAGATTGAGGCGATCGGGTTGGTCGAGGTCGGGCGGCCCTTCTGATGCTCGCGGTAGTGACGCGTCACCGTGCCGTGCGCGGCCTCGGCCTCGACGGTCTCGCCGTCGGGCGTCATCAGCACCGACGTCATCAGGCCGAGCGAGCCGAAGCCCTGGGCCACCGTGTCGGACTGCACGTCGCCGTCGTAGTTCTTGCACGCCCAGATGAAGGCGCCGTCCCACTTCAGCGCCGAGGCGACCATGTCGTCGATCAGGCGATGCTCGTAGGTGATGCCCTTGGCCCTGAACTTGTCGGCGAATTCCTCGTTGAACACCTTCTGGAACAGATCCATGAAGCGGCCGTCATAGCGCTTGAGGATGGTGTTCTTGGTCGAGAGATAGACCGGCCAGCCGCGCATCAGGCCGTAGTTGAACGAGCTTCTAGCGAAGCCGATGATCGAGTCGTCGTTGTTGTACATGGCGAGCGCCACGCCGCCGCCCGGGAAGTCGTAGACGTCGTGCTCGATCGTCTTTCCGTCGGCGCCCTCGAACTTGATGGTGAGCTTGCCCTTGCCCGGCACCACGAAGTCGGTGGCGCGATACTGGTCGCCGAAGGCGTGACGGCCGATCACGATCGGCTTGGTCCAGCCCGGCACCAGCCGCGGCACGTTCTTGCAGACGATCGGCTCGCGGAAGATGGTGCCGCCGATGATGTTGCGGATCGTTCCGTTGGGCGAGCGCCACATCTCCTTGAGGTTGAACTCCTTCACGCGCGCCTCGTCGGGCGTGATGGTGGCGCACTTCACGGCGACGCCGTACTTCCTGGTCGCCTCGGCGGAATCGACCGTCACCTGGTCGCTGGTGGCGTCGCGATGCTCGATGCCGAGGTCGTAGTACTTCAGGTCGATGTCGAGATAGGGAAGGATCAGCTTGTCCTTGATGAACTTCCAGATGATGCGGGTCATCTCGTCGCCGTCCATCTCGACGACCGGATTCTTCACCTTGATCTTCGGCATCTTGCTTTCCTTCGAGCCTCAAAATTCTTTCCTGGCTGCCAATTTTGTCCGTGCCGCGCTGGTCGACGGTGGACAGCAGGCGAAGCTGCGCTGGCAAACCGTGGCAAAAGCCATAGACCATCTAGTGTTCGTGGTTAAGACGGCGAGCGCGCGCTGACTTGTATTTCCACGCATTTCTGCGGAAATAGTTCGGCGCCCGTTGCGCTAGTGTACTGACTCAAACGCCTGTTTCGCTCGGGCGACTCTTTCGATGATTCACCGGCGGACTTGGCCCAGACGAAGGGTTTTGGGTCGGCGTTGTGACGGTCGAGGTAGTCCATGATGGCGCTCTTGAGTTCGGCGACGCTCTTGAAGATGCCGCGGAGGATGCGCTTGCGAGTGATTTCGGCGAAGAACCGCTCGACCATGTTGAGCCACGACGCCGAGGTGCGGATGAAGTGAAGGTGGAAGCGCGGCTGGCGCTTGAGCCAGCGCTTGACGGCCGGTGTCTTGTGGGTGGCGTAGTTGTCGACGATCAGGTGCAGATCGAGCTTGGGCGGGGTCTCACGGTCGAGTTGCTGAAGGAAGCGTCGGAACTCGCCGTTGCGATGGCGCGGCATGCAGAAGCCGATCACCTTGCCATCCAACATGTTAAGCGCGGCGAACAGGGTGGTGGTGCCATGGCGCTTGTAGTCGTGCGTCATGGTCCCTGCACGGCCCCTTTTTTATCGGCAAGCCCGCTGGCTGCGATCGAGCGCCTGAATCTGGCTCTTCTCGTCGACCGACAGCACCAGCGCCTTGTCCGGCGGATTGAGGTGGAGACCGGCCACATCGACCACCTTGGCGGCGAAGTTGGGGTCGCGCGACAGCTTGAAGCCCCTGACCCGATGCGGCTTCAATCCGTGTGCCTGCCAGTTCCGCCGGTACCGAAGAGACGCCGATGCCGACTGCCTTGGCCAACATGCACGAACTCCAATGCGGCTCTGCGGCAGGGTATGCTCGGCATCGGCGCGGCCATCGTGAGCGCATCGCTAGGCTTTGCACTAACCGTGGCAACGCTTCCCCGCCCTCCGCGTTCCATGTCATAGTCTCAGCCGAAGGCCCGTGCCGTCGGCACTTCTGTTCCGCCGGCATCGAGGACAAGCCTGACGCTTACCTTTGTAGGGTGGAATCGCTGCGTATTTCCGACAGGCGCCCTATTCCGTGGAGTCCCCATGCGACCACTGCACCCGCTCTTCCCCGAACCACAGCTTGGTCTCGGTCGTCGACGATTCGTCGAAGGGCTCGCCGTCGGTACTGGCGTGGCCGCTATCGGCGCTTCTTCCGCATTTGCGACCGAAGGAGCGAGTGGTCCAGCGACGCTCCGGGGCGATCGGTTCGATCTCATGATAGGGCCTACGCCGTTCAACGTCACGGGGCGGCGGCGCATCGCAACGACCGTCAATGGCTCCATTCCAGCCCCGACTCTTCGCATGCGCGAGGGCGATACTGTGACACTCAATGTCACCAACCGCCTCTCAGAGACCACATCCATCCATTGGCATGGCATTTTGCTGCCGAATGCCATGGACGGAGTACCGGGTCTCACTTTCGCGGGAATCCGACCCGGCGAGACGTTCGTCTATCGCTTTCCGCTCAAGCAGGCGGGCACATACTGGTACCATAGTCATAGTGGCATGCAGGCGCAGACGGGGCTTTACGGGCCCTTGATCTTGGAACCGCGCGCTCGGGAACCCTATTCGTACGATCGTGACTATGTGGTGATGCTTTCGGATTGGACCGACGAAGATCCGATGCGGATCGTATCCAACCTCAAGCAGCAGAATGACTATTACAATTTCGGCCAGCGCACGGTCGGCACCTTCATCAACGATGCCAAACGCGACGGTCTAGCGGCAACGGTGGATGACAGATTGATGTGGGGGCGGATGCGCATGAACCCGACGGACATCATGGATGTTTCGGGCGCCACCTACACTTTCCTCATGAACGGAAAAGCTCCTGCCGCGAACTGGACGGGACTTTTCGCTCCCGGCCAGCGTCTTCGCCTGCGCTTCATCAATGGCGCCGCCATGAGCACCTTCGATGTGCGCATTCCTGGACTTGAGATGACCGTGGTGGCGGCGGACGGCTCCGACGTTGATCCGGTGCTCGTCGAAGAGTTCCGCATCGGCGCGGCAGAAACCTACGACGTGATCGTCCGGCCCACGCAAAGCGCTTACACGATATTTGCGCAGGCTCAGGATCGCAGCGGCTATGCGCGCGGAACGCTGGCCACGCAAGAAGGCCTTGCGGCGGAGGTGCCGCCCATGGACGCGCGGCCGATGCGTACCATGACCGATATGGGCATGGGCAGCATGGCGCACGGTGGCATGGCCATGAACAAGATGGGCGAGAGTCCGAAACCGGAACCGCAGGCGATGCCGTCAGGCCCTGGAATGAGCGGGATGGACCATTCCAAGATGCCGGGCATGTCCCAGCAAGGCACGAGCGGCATGGACCATTCCAGGATGCCCGGCATGTCTCAACAAGGCATGAGTGGCGAGGGTATGCCCAAAATGGACGACCGGCCGAAACAGGGATCGCAAGCGATGCCATCCTCTGGCATGACCGGCATGGACCGCTCCAAGATGCCCGGAATGTCTCAGCAAGGCATGAGTGGCATCGATCACAGCAGGATGCCAGGGGCGGTCCCGGCGGCGTCGAACAATATTCCCATCAGCAATGCCGACGGCGTCGATCCGATGACGCTTTCGGGCAAACCCAGTGTCGACAATGTCGCGATGGAGCCCAAGAACCGGTTGGCGGAGGCTGGAGATGGGCTTGATGGCAATGGACGTCGCACGCTGACCTACGCGCAATTGCGGTCAGTGCGACCAACCAACCAGGGTGGGCCACCGACGCGCGCCATCGAATTCCGCCTCACCGGCAACATGCAGCGGTGGATCTGGGGATTCAACGGCAAGAAATTCTCCGAGGCAGGCCCGGTCCCGGTCAGGCTTGGCGAACGCATCCGGTTCGTGCTCATCAACGACTCGATGATGGAGCACCCCATTCACCTGCACGGCTTCTTCTTCGAGATCGAGAACGACCAGGGCGACCGACGGCCACTCAAGCACACGATCAACGTGAAACCAGGCGAGCGTATGAGTTTTCTCTTTACCGCCGATGTCCCTGGCCACTGGGCATTCCACTGCCATCTGCTTTACCACATGGAGATGGGCATGTTTCGTACCATCTTGGTATCCTAAGTCATGTCGCGCTACGGCACGTTCGTGGGCACGGCGGTCGCAATGTTCATCGCTTGGTCCGTCCAGGCCCAGACGGCCAACCAGCAGGCTCCGCCTTCCGCCACGCCGTCCGCTGCCCCCTTCGGAGTTTCTCCGGTGCAGGACGAGCACATTTTCTACCATCTCTTGTTCGACCAGCTCGAAGGCAGATTCGGCTTCAATCAGGGCAATACGTTGCGCTGGGAAGCAACCGCCTGGGCGGGTACGGACCTGAACAGGATCTGGCTTCTCAGCGAAGGCAGGTACAGCAACAACCAACTGGACGATGGCATCCAGCAGCTGTTCTACGGGCGCGCAATCACGACCTACTTCGATGCCTTGGTAGGCATCCGGTACGATCTGGATTCCTTGCCGAGTCGCGGCTGGGGCGCCCTGGGCATCCAGGGACTGGCTCCGCAATTCTTCAAGGTCTCGGCCATAGGTTACATCAGTGGCGAGGGCCATCTCGCGGCGAGGCTCGAGGCCAGCTACGATCTCTTGATCACGCAGCGGCTGATCCTGCAACCGCAGCTCGAGCTCAACTTCTACACCAAAGACGATCCGGCCCGGCTGGTCGGTGCCGGGCTTTCGGAGCTCGATGCGGGCTTGCGTCTTCGGTATGAGATTTCCCGACAGTTCGCGCCGTACGTCGGCATCACGTATTTGGGCCAATACGGCGCCACGGCCAATTATGTCAGTGCCGCCGGCGGGTCGACCCAGCAAGTTCGCTTCACGGCTGGCCTCCGGGCATGGTGGTAGTTGAGCGGTTGCGGCCGTGTACGAGGCGCCTCAGCGCTGTCGATCGGGAATGCTACAATTTGGGGTCTTCAGAGAATCAAGTGGGTGATCTGGGGCGATCATAACGCGGGAAGGCGTTGTGGATAGCCGGTTATGGACGCCTGGCGAAGGGCAGGCCTCTGGCACAGTAAAGAATGGGTCGAAGAGTGAAACGATAGCGTCGGCTGTCGGATGCGTCTTCGTTTGCAGGATTTCGCGCCAAGGGAACGGCGCGAGGGATGTTCGGTGATCCGGATGTGCGGATCGTCAGCTTGCAGCGGCGCTCAAAAAAACGGGTTGCGGCAGGGCGCATCGGGGCTGGTATGACCGGCGAGTGCGGCAGGTCCGCGACCCGCCGTGCGGCCCGTTTCGGATCGCGCAGGAGCTGAAGGCGCGGCGCATCGAGTGCCGCCGGTGCGGGGCGGTGAAGCCCGAGCGGCTGGACTTTCTGGCCGACAAGTCGCTGTCAGACAGCGACATCCGCGCTACACGAAGCGCTTTGCGTTCTATGTCGGCCGGCGTTGCCGGCAAGCCTCGATCCGCGACGTGGCCAAGGAGTTGAGGCTCGACTGGGAGACGGTCAAGACGCTGGAGAAGCAGTACATGGAGGCCCAGCTCGCGCGTGCCGGGCGGCCGGGGCCGAAGGCGATCGGCATCGACGAGGTCTCGACTCGCAAGGGTCACACCTATCCGCCTCAAGGTCCTCACCTGCATGCTTCCCGCGCTATGATCGCCCCAGACCACCCACTCGATTCCCTGAAGACCCAAAATTCTTGATGCACGCAGGGTTCCAGCAAGCCGCCCCGGTTGCCCGGGGCGGTGCCACCTGACGCCGCGTCAAAGATCAGCGAGTGCCGCGTTCAACGTCGCACTCGGCCGCATCCCTGCCGATGTCTTGGCCTGATCGGGCAGATAGTAACCGCCGGTATCCACCGGCTTGCCCTGCGCGGCGATCAGCTCGGCATCGATCTTTGCCTCGTTGGCCGCCAGCTTCTCGGCCAGCGGTTTGAAGCGGGCCGACAGGGCCGTGCTGTTGTCCCGCCTGGCCAGCGCCTGTGCCCAATACAGGGCCAGGTAGAAATGGCTGCCACGATTATCCAGCTCGCCGACCTTGCGCGCCGGCGAACGGTTGTTCTCGAGGATCTTGCCGT
>JAKFVH010000054.1 GCA_021732285.1 Reyranella sp.
TCGACCCCGACTTCCTGCGCAACCCGAGCGTCAGCGCCGAGGTCATCACCCGCCGTCCGTTCTACGTGATCGGCGAGGTCCAGAAGCCCGGCAACTACCCCTACGTGACCGACATGACGGCGCTGCAGGCGATCGCCATGGCCGGCGGCTACACCTACCGGGCGCGCCAGAACAACCTCTTCCTCAAGCGCCTCGACGCCAACGGCCGCATGGTCCGCGTCGCCGCCACGCCCGAGACCAAGGTCCGGCCGGGCGACACGGTCGAAGTCAAGGAACGGTACTTCTGATGGCCTACCCGCAGGACGCCGCCCCGCCCGCCCGCCGACGCGTGGCGTTGCGGACCGTACCGCCCGCGCCGCACTACCTGGCGGCGGAGCCGGTCGCGCGTCTTGCGGCGCCTGCCGAGGAGCAAAGCCTCCTCGAGACCCTGCGCAAGCTCTGGCGTCATCGCCTGCTGATCGCCGCCTGCACGCTCGTGCTGGGCGGGGCGGCGATCGTCGCGGCCTGGCTGATGCCCTCCTACTACGTCTCGGAGGCGCGCGTGCTGGTCGGCGTGCAGAGCCCGCGCCTGCCCAACGTCGAATCGATCGTCGCCGACGTCAGCCCCGACGCCGAGCGCGTCCAGAACGAAGGCTTCATCCTGCAGTCGCGCAACATCGCCAAGCAGGTGATCGAGCAGCTCAAGCTGCGCCAGGATCCCGAGTTCAATCCCGAGCTCGCGACGCCGTCGCTGTGGGCCCGTCTCAATCCAGTCCAGTATCTGCCGCCACAGCTCACCGCCTGGCTCGACCGACAGGCGTCGTCGGCCAAGAAGGTCGAGCCGATCAAGGATCCCTCCAACACCGACGATCGCACCATCGATGCGCTGCTGTCGCACATCGATGTCTCGACCCTCGGGCGGTCGCACGTGCTGAGCGTCAAGGCCGAGTCGCGCAACCCGCAGACCGCGGCGGCGATCGCCAACGCGCTGGCCGAGCGATATCTCGACTACCAGCGCCGCGACAAGATCGACGCGATGGACCGCGTCGACAAGTTCCTGATGGGCCGCGTCGCCGAGCTGCGTGATGCGGTGCGCAAGTCCGACCAGGCGGTCGAGGACTATCGCCGCGCACACGACCTCTACAAGAGCGCCGGCTCGGGCGGCGGCGTCACCAGCCAGCAGCTCACCGAGCTCAACACCCAGCTTCTCGCCGCCCAGACCGCCAAGGCGGAGGCCGATTCGCGGCTCAAGGAAGCCCAGGAGATGCGCAAGGGCGGCCTCAACAACGAGAGCGTGCCCGAAGTGCTGCGCTCGCCCCTCATCACCGTGCTGAAGCAGCAACAGTCCGACGCCGAGCGCAAGGCCGCCGAGCTGCAGGCCACCTACGGTCCGCGCCATCCCTCGATGCTCAATGCGCGCTCCGAAGTCGGCAGCATCCAGGGCCGCGTGAATGCCGAGATCGGCAAGATCATCGACGGCCTGGCCCGCGAGGCGCGCACCGCCGACGCGCGCTACCAGGCGCTGGCCCAGAACTTCGAGACGCTGAAGAAGCAGATGGGATCGGTCAACGACAAGGCGATCGGTCTCGAGGCGCTGGAGCGCGACGCCGTCGTCAACCGCAACCTGCTCGAGGCCATGCTGCTGCGCGCCAAGCAGAGCAGCGGCGCCGAGAACATCCTGACGGCCAACGCCAAGCTGGTCTCGCCGGCCTCGCCACCGCAGGCGCCGTCTTATCCGCCCAAGGCGCTGCTTGCCCTGCTGGGCGTCGCCGGCGGCATGATGGTCGGCGTCACGATCGCACTGCTGCGCGAGGGCGGCGACCACACCTTCCGCCGCGCCGACCAGATCGAGGCCCTGACCGGCCTGCCGGTCATGGCGATGGTGCCGCAGGTCGCCGGCCGCCAGCAGCCGGCCATGCAGGTGCTGCGCCAGCCGACCTCGGCCTACAGCGAGGCGCTGCGCCGCCTGCATATCGGCGTAGAACTGTCGGAGACGGCCAATTCGCCCAAGACCATCCTGATCAGCTCGGCCACGCCGTCGGAAGGCAAGTCGGTGATGGTGGCTTCGCTCGGCCGCCTGCTGGCCAGCAACGGCAAGCGCGTGCTGCTGATCGATTGCGACTGGCGCAGCCCGCGCCTGCACCAGATCTTCCGTTGCAGCAACCGAGACGGCCTCGCCAGCCTGTTGGTCGACAAGGCCTCGGACCTCGAGAACACCATCCATCACGATGCCCTGTCGGGCGTCGACGTGATGCCGTCGGGCCCGTGGAGCCCGCGTTCGGCCCATCTGCTGAGCTCCGATCGCATGCGCCATCTCCTGGAAGCGCTGGAGCAGCATTACGAGTTCATCATCCTCGACACGCCGCCCGCCCTGGTGACGGCCGATGTGCTGGCGCTGAGCCGCCTGGTCGAGAAGGTCGTGTTCGTCGTGCGCTGGGGCCACACGCGGCAGGAGGCGGTGATCGAGGCGCTGAAGCAGATCGTCGACGCCCAGGGCGACGTCGCCGGCGTGGTGATGTCGCGCGTGGTCTCCAAGCAGTACCGCCAGTACTCCTACGGCGATCCGTTCTTCGAGGCCAAGCGCAGCGGTGCGGGCGCCCGCACCTGAACATGAGCGATCCGTCCAGCGTTCTGTTCGTCTCCCGCTACTATTGGCCGGAGCTGATCGGCTCGGCGCCCTTCAGCACCGACATCGCCGAATGGCTGGCCGCCCATGGCCGGCCGACCACGGTGGTGAGCGGCCTGCCGCACTATCCGCATGACGACGTCTTTCCCGCCTACCGCGACGGGCGGTGCCTCAGCGAGATGGTCTGCGGCGTCGCGGTCGAGCGCCTCGGCGCCGGCCCGCCGCGCGGCGGATCGGCCATCGCGCGCATGGCCAACGAGGCCGAGTTCCTGCTGCGCGGCCTGGCGGGGCTGCTCACCGGCCGCGTGAAGCGTCATTCCGTCGTCCTCGCCCTCTGCCCATCGATCCTGAGCGTGGCGCTGGGCGTGGCGGCGCGGCGACGGGGCGGCGTCTGCGTCGCCATCGTGCACGACATCCAGTCGGGACTGGCCGAGAAGCTCGGCATGGTAGGCGGCGGCCACCTGGCCCGGCTGATGCGCGCCGCCGAACGCACGATCCTCAATCGCACCGACCTGGTCGCCGTGCTGTCGTCCGAGATGAAGGACCAGCTGCGTCGCATCGGCATCACCGTGCCGATCGAGGTCATTCCGCTGTGGGTCGATACCGACCACATCCAGGCCGCTCCGGCCGTCACCCGGCCGGGCGTGAAGGTGCTGTACAGCGGCAATCTCGGCCGAAAGCAGGGCCTTGGCCAGGTGGTGGCGCTGGCCCGCGAGCTGGCCGACCGGCGGCTCGACATCGAGATCGTGCTGCGCGGCAACGGCAACCAGGCCGGCGAGCTTTTAGCCGAGATCAAGCGGCTCGGCCTCACCAACATCCAGCTGGCGGAGCTGCAGCCCAACGAGGCGCTCGGCACTGCGCTGGCGGCCGGCGACATCCATCTGGTGCCGCAGCGGCCCGACGCGGCGGCGTTCGCCGTTCCCTCCAAGGTCTTCAACATCATGGCGGTCGGCCGCCCCTTCGTGGCGACGGCCCTGCCGGACAGCGTGCTGTGGAACCTGCAGCGCCAGAGCGGCGCCTTCCTGTGCGTGCCGCCCGACGACCCGCCGAGCTTCGCCGAAGCCGTGATCCGCCTCGCCGACGACAGCCGCCTGCGCCAGGAGCTGGGCCAGCGCGGTCGCGAGTTCGTCGAAGAGCACTACGCCAAGCCGCGTATCCTCGGCCATCTCGTGGACCGGCTCGATGCCATCGTCGCCGCCAAGTAAGCGCGAGATCCTGGTCTTCGAGCCCGATGTCGAAGGCCATTCGCAGGAATGGCTGCAGCATCTGGTCGATTTCGTCGCCGCCCACGACCAGGCGGCGTCGATCGCCGTGCTGGCGCCGCCGGCCCTGTGCGCGATGCTCTCGCGGTCGCTGCCGGCCGTCGCCGAGGGCCGCATCCGCTTCATCGCCATGACACCGGGCGAGGTGAAGCTGTGCGGCCATCGCTCGCTGTCGCTGGCGGCCTTTGCCCGCTGGTGGGTCATGCGGCGCTACCTGCGGCGCAGCGGGGCCGACATGGGCTTCTTCCTGTGCCTCGACCTGCTCAGCCTGCCGCTCGCCTTCGGGCTTCGCACGCACGGCAAGCCGCTGGCCGGCATCCTGTTCCGTCCTTCCGTGCATTACGCCGCCTTCGGCAACTACCGGCCCGGCTTCGGTGAATGGCTGCGCGATGTGCGCAAGGACCTGCTCTACCGCATGATGCTGCGCAACCCGGCGGTGGCGACGATCCTGTCGCTCGATCCGTTCTTTCCGGCGCACGCCGCCGACCACTATCGCCATGGCGGCAAGGTGCAGGCGCTGCCCGATCCGGCGCATCCGGCAACCGATGCGGCCGACACCGTGGTCTCCGCCGACGTCGTGCCGCCGGGCCGCATCGCCTTCCTGTTGTTCGGCTATCTGACGGAGCGCAAAGGCCCTTTGATGGTGCTCGATGCGCTCCGTCTGCTGCCGCAGCGGATCGCTGCCCGCGTCGCCGTGCTCTTCGCCGGCCGCGTCGATCCGGCGATTCGCGAGGCGATCGAGACCCGCCGCGCGGCGCTGACGCGCGAGCAGCCTGCCCTGTGGCTGCGCATCGACGATCGCCGGCTCGACCAGGCCGAGCTCGACAGTCTCGTGACCCAGAGCGCGGTCATCCTGGCACCCTATCAGCGCTTCGTCGGTTCGAGCGGCGTGCTGCTATGGGCCGCGCGCGCCGGACGGCCCGTCCTGGCCCAGGCCTTCGGCCTGGTTGGGCGCCTGACGCGCGAGCATCGTCTTGGCCTGGTCGCCGATTCGTCCGATCCCGCCAAGCTTGCAGCGGAGATCGAGCGCATGGTCGACGGCGGCCCGCAGACCTTCATCGATCTGTCTTCCGCCGCCGACTTCGCCTCGTCGCGCACGCCGGATCGATTCGCATCGCAGGTGCTGGCTTGCGCTGACGAGAGTGTCGCAGGTCATATTCTTCCGGACCGCGCGCTTCCAGCGCGCTCATGATCATGAGCGCGCTGGAAGCGCGCGGTCCGGAAAAGCATGAGAAAGCGCCGCTGAAGTCGGGCTGCCCCAGCATGATCACAGGACGCCAAATGGCGTCCCAGCATGATCACAACATCGTCCGCAGGTGCCGTGGAGAATCACGCTATCTCGATGGCACGGCCAATCAGTGGCCGCACAGCTCTGCGGAGAGTCTTCATGAAGCGTGGCGTCTTGGCGAGAGCGAGAGCGCTCGATCTCGAACAACCAACCGGCAGCGTTGCTGATGTCGCGCCCGATGTCGCGATCGTCGACTGGGATGCCGGTCCGCCGCGCCAAGGTCGGACCGTTTCGGAGTCGGTCGTCTGCCGCTTCGTTGCCGGTCTCGACATCGCAGCCATCCTCGGCGCCGGCGTAGCCGCGATCCATCTCGACAGCTCGACCGCCGACTGGCGTCTCGAAGGCCTCGTCGTCCTGCTGGGCGCACTGCTTGCCAGCAACTACCTGCGCCTCACCGGCGCCTACCGCTTTCGCCACTTCAGCGATCTCGGCGCCGCGATCGGCCGCGCCCTGCTCGCCTGGCTGCTGACCCTGGGCACGCTGTTCGTCGCCGCCTTCTTCTTCGATCCGATCACCGCCACCAACGGCCCGTGGACCGCCCTGTGGTTCGCCCTGGGAGCGGCCCTGATCGTGGCGAGCCGCATCACGCTCAACCATCAGGTCAAGAACTGGCAGCGCGCCGGCCGTCTTGGCGAGCTTGTAGCCGTCATCGGCTCCGGTCCCATGGCCCAGCGGCTGCTGCGCGGCTTGAATTCCGCTTCGGCTGGCCCACGCATCCTGGGCGTCTACGACGATGACGCGGCCTCCCTGCCGCGGCGCTGCATGGGCCACGCCATCCTGGGCTCGGTCGACGATCTGGTGCGCGACGTGCGTCTCTACGGCGTCGACACCGTCATCGTCGCCCTGCCGCCGGCGGCCGAGCATCAGCTCGTCGAGACGCTGAACAAGCTGAACGTGGTGCCGGTCGACGTGCGGCTCTGCCCCAGCGAATTCGCGCTCCGGCTCGGCGCCGTGCAGGCGAGCCATATCGGCGGCCACACCTTCTTCAACGTCATCGACCGGCCACTGCGCGACTGGCGGTGGATCGCCAAGTCGGTCGAAGACCGCATCCTGGGCGTCCTGATCCTGGGCATGATCGCGCCGGTCATGCTGATGATCGCGCTGCTCATCCGGCTCGACAGCCGTGGCCCGGTGCTGTTCCGCCAAAAGCGCTACGGCTTCAACAACGAGCTGATCGAGGTGCTGAAGTTCCGCACCATGTATCAGGAGCGGAGCGACGCCAACGGCGATCAGCTCACGCAACGCAACGATCCGCGCGTGACCCGCGTTGGCGCCTTCCTGCGGCGCACCAGTCTCGACGAGCTGCCGCAGTTCCTGAACGTGCTGCGCGGCGAGATGTCGATCGTCGGGCCACGGCCGCATGCGTTGGCGGCCAAGGCCGGTCCTCTTCTCTATCAGGAGGCCGTCAAGCACTACGATTCACGCCACCGGGTGAAGCCGGGCATTACGGGCTGGGCGCAGGTCAACGGCTGGCGTGGCGAGACCAACACTCTCGAGCAGATACGGAAGCGTGTAGAGCATGACCTTTACTACATCGAGCATTGGTCGATCGCCCTCGACCTCCGAATTATCGCCCGCACCGTCGTCGGGGGCTTCACCGGCCACAACGCGTTCTGAGAGGGAGCGCGGCCAGGAACGGGGCCAGGACCGCGGCCAGGAGCGCGGGTCGGGTGTCCGCTGCCTGTGGGTCACGATGGCCGACCCCGAGCCGCGTCATAACGGCCAATACGTCTATTCCGGCGGCCTGATCGACTCGGTGGCGGCCGCCGGCGGCAACGTCGAGGTGCTGGGGCTCGGCCGGACTGACTCGCCGCGCGCTAACGGCGAGCGGTCCAAGCATGTCGTGTGGTGGCTGCCGGACGACAACCCGCATTCGCGCTGGGGCAGCCTCGCCTCGACCCTGCCGAACATCGCCTACCGCTGCCGCACGACCGGCATGCGGCGCATGCTGCGGAAGCTCCTGCGCCGCGACGCCTGGGACGGCATCGTGTTCGACGGCATATCGGCCGGCTGGGCGCTGCCGGCGGTGCTCGACCACTATGCCGGCCGTAGCGACCGGCCGCGTCTCATCTACGTGTCGCACAACCACGAAGGCAGCGTGCGCAGCCAGATCGCCGAGAGCCAGCCGCTGTTCCTCAAGCGCCAGGCCGTTCGCCTCGACGCGCTCAAGGTCAGCCGGCTGGAACGCGAGCTGGTCGACGCGGTCGATTTCGTCACCGCGATCACGCACGAGGACATGGCGCTCTATCGCCGCGAGCGCAGCGACAAGGCGATGGACGTGCTGACGCCCGGCTATTGCGGCCGGCGCGTCGACGAGCGGCGGATCTCGCCGGCGCTGCCGCGGCGCGCCGTCATCGTCGGCAGCTTCGACTGGATCGCCAAGCGCATGAACCTCGCCGAGTTCGTCGACGTCGCCGATCCGCTGTTCGCCGAGGCCGGCGCCGAGCTGCAGGCCGTCGGCAGCGGCGACGAGGCCTTTTTGCAGCAGCTGCGCCAGCAGTACCTCGCCACCCATTTCACCGGGACGGTGCCCGACATCGCGCCCTACCTCGACCAGGCACGGATCGCCATTGTCCCCGAACGGTCCGGCGGCGGCTTCAAGCTCAAGGTGCTGGAGTATGTCTTCAACCGCGTGCCGGTGTTCGCGCTCGCGGGTTCGTTCGCCGGCGTGCCGTTGCGCCACAACGACAGCGCCATGCTCTATGCCGACCACGCCGCCCTGGCCCACGGCGTGCTCGAGGCGATCGACGACGTCGAGCGGCTGAACCGCCTGCAGGAGCGGGCGTGGGCCGCCTGCGCCGGCAGCTTCGACTGGTCGAGCCGCGGCCGTCAGATCGTCACGGCGATCGCCAGCCCATGATGACCGCGCAAGCCCCCATGGCGCCGCGCCGGCTCGATTTCATCGACCAGGCGCTGGTGGTGATCTTCCTGCTCGGCCTCTATCTCGGCGTGTCGCTGGCACTTTCGGAAAAGGTGCCTTTGACCTGCGCGCCGTCGGGTTTTGCCGGCCTCATCATGCTGTGGCGGCGGCGCGACCAGATTGTCCCCAAACACCTCGCTGGGCTGCTGCTGGTGGTCACGGTCTATCTGTGCTCGGTGCTGGCGGCCAGCGACTATTCCTTCCTCGGCAAGCGCTTCACCGGGCTGCTGCAGCTCACCTATTCGCTGGTCATCGCCTACGCCATGTTCCTGACCTTGCTGCAGGGTGACCGGCGGCAGATCGCCCGCATCCTGCTCATCTTCTGCTTTGCCATCATCGTCGGCTGCCTGCTCGAGCAACATGCCGGCCTGCGCCGCTTGAGCGACGCGGTGCGCGAACGCCTCTACCAGACGGACCAGGTCTACGACGCCGACCTGCGCGACCAGGTCCTCTACGGTCGCGTCCGGCCGAAGCTCTTCACCTCGGAGCCGTCGGCGGTGACCTTCGCCTATACCCACTTCAGCTCGATCTGGCTGGTCATCAGCCCGTGGCGCTACAAGCTTTTAGCCTATTTCGGCCTGATCGCCCTGGCGCTGGTCGTGCTGCCGGGACCCACCCTGGTCCTGATGGTGTTCCTGGCCGCTCCCTACCTGGTCTTCCTGGCCGGCACCCGGCCGGGCAGCCGTACCTCGATCTCGCGGACGGTCGGCATGCTGTCGCTTGCGTTGGTGCTCGTCGCGGCGGCCGTCGCGTTCGGCAGCATCTTCTTCGCCGAGCGCCTGAACGAGCTGGCGACCGGTCGCGATGCGAGCTTCTTCTATCGCTTCACCGGCCCGATGCTGGTGGCCTTCGACATGTTCCGCAATTACCCGTGGGCCGGCGCCGGGCTGACCGGGGAGCCGTTCATCACCAACAACGTGATGAACGTCTACATGAACTCGCCGTCGTTCCAGGCAGCGTGGCGCATCACCCGCATCGCCGACGTGCTGACCAACTACGTATGGCTGCACTGGATCTATCTCGGCCTGGTCTGGGGCGTTCTCGCGATCGTGGCGGTGTCGGTCTGGCTGCGCCTGCTGGGGGTGCCCAGCGTGCTCTATTGCTGGGCCGTCTGGATCATCCTCGGCCAGGCGTCGGGCGCCTATGTCGGGCCCAAGACATGGACCGTGATGCTGATCGCGGCGGCGGCGTCGATCCTGGCGGTCAATGCGCCGGAGCAGCCACGCACGAGCCGGGCACCGACGGTGTTCTATCCGAACCTGCGATACTTCAATAGCCGGTCGAAGGCCCTCGCTTCATGATCGAAGCGGAACCGCGCTGACAGCTACTCGACCAGCCTATCCAGGACGAAATCAACTCGTTGCGCCACGCTGGCCTTTGGCAGGATCGAGACTTCGTAACCCAGGGACGGGTAGACTTCGAGAAGGCGCGAATACTCGCTGATCGCCGGCGCGAGACCATGACGGCGCTCGGCGTCTTGCACATAGATCTCGGGCCAGGGCGGCGCCAGAAATACGCGCCGATGGTAACGGTGGGATCGACCGAGTTTCTCAAGCAACGGCTCGCCTGTCAGATGCTGAAGGCCCGCTGCGGCATCGATCAAGCCTCTATCGAAGAAAACCCAACCGTCCGAGGCGATTGCCGACGCCCGGTCCGCAAGTGCCATCGCGATAGCGCGACGCAGAAAGGCTGTTTGGTCCACCCAAGGCAGCGCCGAGCCATCGCCCGCCAACTCGTCTTTGACGATCCGCCGTCCAGGTTCGTCCACGACGGCGTAGCCGCGTCGGCCGAGTTCGGCGAGCAGAGTTGATTTGCCGCCGCTTGAGCATCCCGAGATGACGACAAAGCGATTCACGTGACAGATCCTGTTGCCTGACGCACGGACCTAGCAAATTTATGGGTCCACGACCTAGATCGGCCCATAGGCTTCGGGGAAATCGCCGATGTTCAGGGTCGGCATGCCGGGCAGCTGCACCAGCCGGCTTTCGTGCCGGCCGTCCGGCTCCAGCCGATGCTCGACATAGCCCACCTGCTTCAGCCCGTAGATTGGCTGGAGGCGGTCGGGGATGACGTAGCCTGTCGACGGCGCCCAGACATGGCGCGCCCCGTCCGACCAGCTCTCGCGATATTGATGGACGTGGCCGGATGCGATCAGTGCCGGCGGCGCACTGCGCAGCCGCGCCAGCAGCGCGCGGCGCGGCGCGGGATCGACAAAGCGGCCGGTCATCGCGGGCTCGTCGGCCGACTCGTCGAACAGCGGCATATGCAGGAACAGCGCGAGCTTGCGCGCGCCCAGGCTCGCGATGGCCTCGTCGATGGCGTCCTCCTGCTGGGCGGCCGCCGCAAGATCGCTGCCCAGCAGCTGCGTGTTGATGGCGAGCAGGCGCCAGCCCGGCACGTCGAGCGTCCAGAAGTCGGCGCCGAAATGCGCGAGGTAGCGGGCGCGCCGCTCGTCGGTGATCACGGCCGCGCCATGTGCGGCGAGATCCGGGCTGTCGCCGAGATCGTGGTTGCCGGGCAGGAAGCGCACGGGCAGGCCGATCGCCTCGTGCAGCGCCCGCGCCGCTAAAAGGTCGCTCCCCTTGGTCTCGCCGGAGAGCGAGATATCGCCCGAGTTCAGCACCAGGTCGGGACGGGTGGCGCGCAACGCCGCGCCGATGCGCTCGAAATTGCCGACGAAGAACGGCTTCTCGGCGCTGAGGTGCGTGTCGGAGATCTGGGCGATGCGAAAGGTCACGGCGCTACTCTCTCCGGTTGCAACGGCATGGGCTCGCTCGCTCCGAATGACAGCGGTTTGCGCCGAGGATGGCAAGCGGTTGTTGCGGCAAGAAGACATGCCGTCCATGGAGTGCGGAAATCTCTAGGGGACTTGTCGGGGTTCTCGACCCCTCCGCCCGCTACGCGGGCACCTCCCCATCGCGGATTCCGCGATGGGGAGGGAAGACGCTTACGCCACCGCCTTCTGGGCTTCCGGGACGACGTTGTCGACGTACCAGCGGTAGGTCGCGGCCAGCCCGTCGCGCAGCGGCGTGCGGGCGCGCCAGCCCAGCGAGGCGGCGAAGTTGGTGTCCACCATCTTGCGCGGCACGCCGTCGGGGCGGCTGGAATCGAACTGGATGCCGCCCTTGTAGCCCACGACCTTGCAGATCAGGTCAACCAGGTCGCGGATGGCCACGTCCGAACCCGGCCCGAGATTGACGATCCCTTCGTCGGAATAGTTCTGCATCAGCCAGACCATGCCGTCGGCGGCATCGTCGACATAGAGGAACTCACGGCGCACCGCACCGGTGCCCCAGACTTCGATGACGGGCGCTCGCGCACGCATGGCGGCATGCGCCTTGACGAGCAAGGCAGGCACGACGTGGCTCTGCAGGAGGTCGAAATTGTCGCCCGGCCCATAGAGGTTGGTCGGCATGACCGAGATGAAGTCGCAGCCATACTGGCGGCGATAGGCCTGGCCGAGCTTGATGCCGGCGATCTTGGCGATCGCATACCACTGGTTGGTGGGCTCGAGCGGCCCGGTGAGCAGCGCGCTCTCCGGGATCGGCTGGGGCGCGAGACGCGGATAGATGCAGGACGAGCCCAGCAGCATCAGCTTCTCGACGCCGACACGGCGCGAGGCTTCCACGACGTTGCTCTGGATCATGAGGTTGTCGTAGATGAACTCGGCCGGCCGCGTGTCGTTGGCGTAGATGCCGCCGACACGCGCCGCCGCCAGGAAGACGGCCTGCGGCTTGGCCGCCGCCATCCATTGCTCGGTCTGGTCGGGCCAGCGCAGGTCGACCTGGTCGCGCGGCGCTGCGATGATCTCGCAGCCTTCTCGCTGCAGGCGGCGCACCAGTGCGCTGCCCACCAGGCCGCGATCGCCGGCGACCCAGACGCGCTTATTGCGCAGCGTATAGCTTGGGTTCATAGGCATTATTGGCTCCCATTCTCTTCATCACGAGGCGATCGGCTTCCACCATCTCGGCAACCAGGTCGGGGAAGCTCGTACGATGGCGCCAGCCGAGCTTGGCCAGCGCCTTGGCGGGGTCGCCGAGCAGCAGGTCGACTTCGGTCGGCCGGCGATAGGTGCCGTCGATGGCGACCAGCACGCGGCCGGTGCGCCGGCAGCAGCCCTGCTCCTCGTCGCCCTCGCCGCGCCATTCGATCGGCCGGCCGATCTGGCCGAAGGCGAGCTCGACGAACTCGCGCACCGTGTGGGTCTCGCCGGTCGCCAGCACGTAGTCGTCGGGCGTGTCCTGCTGGAGGATGCACCACATGCCCTCGACGTAGTCGCGGGCATGACCCCAGTCGCGCTTGGCGTCGAGATTGCCGAGATAGAGCCGGTCCTGCCAGCCGCGCTCGATCGCGGCCACCGCGCGGGTGATCTTGCGGGTGACGAAGGTCTCGCCGCGGATCGGCGATTCGTGGTTGAACAGGATGCCGTTGGAGGCGTGCATGCCGTAGGCCTCGCGGTAGTTCACCGTGATCCAGTAGGCGTAGAGCTTGGCCACCGCGTAGGGGCTGCGCGGATAGAACGGCGTCAGCTCGCGCTGCGGCGTCTCCTGGACCTTGCCGAACAGCTCCGACGTAGAAGCCTGGTAGAAGCGCACGTCGTCGTGCATGCGCAGGATGCGGATCGCCTCGAGCAGCCGGAGCGTGCCCAGCGCGTCGGTGTTGGCGGTGTATTCCGGAGTCTCGAAGCTCACCTTCACGTGGCTCTGGGCCGCGAGATTGTAGACCTCGGTGGGCTTCACCTCGCCCAGCAGGCGCAGCAGGTTGGTCGAATCCGTCATGTCGCCGTAGTGCAGGAACAGGCGGGCAGCGGCGTCGTGGCGGTCGCGATAGAGGTAGTCGATGCGCTCGGTGTTGAGCAGCGAGGAGCGGCGTTTGACGCCGTGGATGATGTATCCGCGGCCCAGCAGGAAGTCGGCGAGATAGGCGCCGTCCTGCCCGGTGATGCCGGTGATGAATGCGACTTTTTCTGACATGTGTGCCGACCTCTCGGGGGTTACGCGACGCTTCAGGAGGAGTAGGCGATCCGTTCAGCCACGCGGCCCCACGAGTAGTTGTGCAGGACATGGCGCTGGGCCGTTGCCGCCATGCTTTCGAGCCGCCCCGGATCCGAGACGGCGCTGACAATGGCCTCGGCGAGCGCGGACGGATCGGCGCGATCGACGAGGAAGCCGTGCCGGCCACTATCGACCAGCTCGGGCAAGCCATTGCGATTGAGGCCCATGACCGGTGTGCGCGACACCATGGCCTCGAGATAGACCTGGCCCCAGGGGTCGTTCAGCATGGGCTGAACCAGCAGCGTCGATTCGCGATAGAGCTGCTGCAGCTTCTCCCAGGGCAGATGGGCATGCAGGGTGACGCCGGGCCGGTCGCCGACGAAGGAGCGGCTGCGCTCGTCGCCGACGATGGTGAGGCGGAGGTCCGGACGCTGGCGATACGCCTCGTCGAAGGCCGACAGCAGCAGCAAGCCGCCCTTGGCCTTGAACAGATGCTTGGCGACGAAAAGCAGCTTTGGCTTGACGTAGGTCTTGGGGCCCCGATAGGGCTCGATCGCGCCCATGCCCGAGCCGACGGCGGTGACCTTGTCCGGCGGCAGGCCGTAATGGGCAATCAGGTTGTCGCGGACATAGGCGCCGAAGGTGAAGACATGGGCGAGGCCGCCGAGCGCCTCGCGCTCGGCCTGGTCGAACGCCGCCATGGCGCGCTTGTTGTAGCGGCAGACATCGATGTGATGGGCCCGCGTCAGCGCCCAGCTGTGGTCGCAGTAGAGGTAATGCTTCACGCCCGACGCAAGGTCACAGGCCGGCAGGTCGAAGGTCCCGGTATGCAGCACGTGGCGTGCGCCGATGCGGCTCGCCTGCTCGGCGACCTGGGCGGCAAGCCGGCGCCGCGAGCGCAGGCCGCGCAGAACCTGCTCGGTGCTGACCGGCCGCCCGAGGCCTGCGATCATGTCGCAGGCCGCCACGCCGAGCTTCTCCCATCGGCTCATGCCCGGGCGGATGCTGTCGACGGCGACGCCGAGCCGCTCGAGTTCCTTGGCAACATTCGCCGGCGCTCCCGACCACGACTTCAAATCGCGCGGATCACCAAACACGCAGGTGATGGCCACGCGCTCGAAGCGCAGGGCGCCAGCGTGAGTGTCGAGGGGAGCGTTCATGTGAGGCCATGAAACATCTCACCCCTCCGTGCTGCTAGTGATTAACTTGTGACTTGGATTTTGCGCAGAATCGACGCCACAGATTGATCACGTAATGACGTCGTCACGCTCCCCGATACTGCGGGCACACCGCGATCGGAGACGCCGTCGGATGCACGGATCAATCGAAGCCAGAGACGCCAGCGATATCCCGGTCGTCACCGACGACATGGCACGGCATGCCGGCGTTGCATCGGCGCGTGACGCCGGGAACGCTGCGCTCTCGTTCTTCTGTCCTGACGTGACCGATGCCAGCACGCTGAAGCGCGTCCAGCAATTCATGGATTTCGGCTACGGCGTCACGGTCTTCGGCTTTCGCCGCACGCGTTACAACACGGACTATCAACCGCCCTGGCCCAACGTGCCGCTGGGCTTCACCAGCGACGCCAAGTACTGGCATCGGGTGCGCGCGCTGCTGCACGCCATTCCGGCGTTGTTCGCCAATCGCCGTACGCTGGCGCGGGCCTCGATCGTCTATGCCCGCAACATCGACCAGCTGATGCTGGCGCTGCTCGGCCGGCTCATCGCCTTCTCGCGCGCGCCGATCGCCTACGAAGTCCTGGACATTCCCCCTATCCTGATGCGCCGCGGCTTCGTGCCCACCTTCCTGCGGGCGATCGAGCGCGTGTGCCTGCGCCGCGTCAGCCTGCTGGTGCTGTCCTCGCCCGGCTTCCACCGCAACTATTTCTCGGCGGTGCAGAAGTATGCCGGCGCCTGGTTCCTGATGGAGAACAAGCTCTACCCCTCGCCTACCCGTTCGACGGCAACCCGGCGCGCCGGCAGCGGCCGCCGGCCGTGGGTGGTCGGCTACTTCGGCCTGATCCGTGGCGAGGCGACGGTCGATCTCATCGCGCGGCTCGCCCGGCGCCTGCAGGATCGCGTCGTCTTCAAGTTCGGCGGTGTGTTCACCACCGTCGAGCAGGCCAAGTTCGAGACCGTGCTGCGCCGCTGCCCCAACGTCGACTACAGCGGTCCCTACCTGCCGCAGCAGGATCTCGAGCGGCTCTATGGCGGGGTCGATTTCGCCTGGGCGCTCGACCTCGAGCACACCGACCACAATTCGCGCTGGCTGATGCCGTGCCGCTTCTACGAGGCCGGCTACTACGGCGTCCCCTGCCTCGCCGTCCATCGCTTCGAGGTCGGCAACGTCATCGAGAAGCATCGCATCGGCTGGACGTTCGATGCGCCGCTCGAGGAATCGCTGGTCCGCTTCTTCGAGCGGCTGACGGAGAAGGACTACGAGCTGATCCGCACACGCCTCGCCACGGTGCCGTCCAGCATGTTCGTCGCCGGAGAGGACGTCGCCCAGCTCTGCGAGAAGCTGTCCGTGCCTAGACCTGGATTGCCGCGCGATTGATCATCACGCAGTCGAACTCGACCAGGCGCAGGGACTTGTCGCGGCTGATCGGATAGAGGCCGGTGATGTCGAAACCGCGCTCGTCGAGATAGTGGATGATCTCGGTGTAGCCCGGCATGCCCTTGTAGATGCGGCGCACCGAGGCCTCGGTCTGCAGGGCCCTCATCGCCGACAGGCTGTCGGCCGCACCGCGCAGCACCTCGATGTCGAAGCCCTGGGTGTCGATCTTGAGATAGGGCCGCTTGAAGCCGATGCGTTCCTGCAAAGCCGGCAGCACGCCATCGAGGGTGCGCACCGCCACGGTCTCGGTATGGTCGGCGACGTTCAGGCCGGCATAGTCGCCGACCCGGTCATGGTCGGGCTCGAGGAACGAGCTGAACTGGTCGGAGACCATGACGTTGATCTGCA
>JAKFVH010000026.1 GCA_021732285.1 Reyranella sp.
GACACCGGCAGGCCGTCGCCCAGCGACAGGCGGCCCGAGTCGAGCGCCGAGAAGGTGAGGTAGATCGTCATCAGCTTGGTGAGCGACGCCGGATGGCGAAGCTGGTCGGGCTGATCGGACGAGAGCTCGCGCCCGCTGGTGGCGTCGAGGATGATGTAGGCGTCGCGGCCATCGACCGCGGGATTGCCCACCCAGCCCGAGGCGGCCGCTGCTGGCCGCACGGCCTTGGCCTTGCCGGTCGGCGCGGCGCGTTTCTGCGGCGGCGACTGCGCATTGGCGTCGGCCGGCAGGAGGGCGGCAACAAGGAGGAACGCTGCGGCAAGCAGGGAGAGACCGGCCGCGATGCGACGGAGAGGGGATGTCATCGCAATTACGCCATTACCAAAGTCTATATTTTTGTGCCCAAGCAAAGACTTAGAGGCAGTTCCTCGACAATACTCAAATTTGTGGGGTTATGCAACTTTTTACCCGCCGCCTTGATGCCCAACTTGGCAGGGAAGCTGGGCGGGACATAGCCCCGCCCCTAGACGGAGTGTCGCGATGAAATGGATGTCTGTCGCCGCGTTCGGGCTTGCCCTGGCGGCATCTCCGATGGCTTCGGCCCAGCGGCCCGACCGTTATGTCGATCCGCCGATCGTGCGCAGCTTCAACTGGTTCGCCTTCGTGGGGGCCGACGACATCCGGGCCAATTGCGGCAAGGACGGGCGCAACCGCATGCGCCTGATCTACAACGCGATCTATTCCGAGCAGGTCAGGACCTACGAGCTCTTCCTGCAGCCCGACGGGACGACCGGCCTCGGCATCGGCGTGCTGGCCGACCAGGGCGTGGTCTCGAACCTGCTGATGAACAACGGCGGCGATGCGCTGAAGCCGTGGAGCATGAAGCACGGCGAGCGCATCCTGAACGCCGGCGAGACGCGCGATCTTTTAGCGCTGTTCCAGGCGAGCGCCGCCTTCGGGCCGCCGCGCGATGGTCTGCGCCTGCCCGACGTCGACTTCTGGTGGACGGTCGCCTCGTGCCGTGACGGCGTATGGGGCTTCCAGGCCTACCACTATCCGACCGACGGCTTCGCCAACGTGAAGTTCGCCCAGAAACTCTTCTCGTTCGACTCGGTACCCGTGCCGGTCAACCCGCCGCGCAAACTGGTGCCCGCCGAGCTGCGCCGCGACCCCAACGCGCCGGTCAACCACATGAATGCGAATCAATGGACCTTGACCGTCGGCAAGGATGGGTTGCGGCCGAGATAGTCACCCGGCAGTGCCTATTTGCCGGCTGGGTGCATTGCAATGGAGCGGCCGCCCGTTCCACGGCGCGGTGCCTGGCTCCGCAGAATTTGATCGCAATTGTCCGCGACCCGGCGCGAAGATTGCTCCGCGGCTGTTGTGGGTGACCGGCCCTGGGGCGAGGTAGCGGAATCCCCAGGCGTCCCTATATAATTCGGGTGGTTCGGTTTTCTTTGGGGATTGTGATCCGGACGATGGACTCTCTGCGTAGTGACTGCGAATGGCGCCTCAACGGCGACCGGCTGGGCGGGCCGAACGAACCGCCTGGTGGGCCGCCGGGCGGTCCGCCGCAGCAACCGCCGCGCCGCGACGACAGGGAGGGCGACGGCGAGGGCCGTAGCGGGGCGCTGACGCTCACCCGGACTAGGACCAAGAAGCCGTCGATGTACAAGGTGTTGATGCTGAACGACGATTACACGCCGATGGAGTTCGTCGTCGACGTTCTGCAGCACATCTTTCAGAAGAACCGCGAGGAAGCCACGAAGATCATGCTCCATGTCCATCAGAAGGGCGTGGGTGTGTGCGGGGTCTATACCTACGAGATCGCCGAGACCAAGGTGACGCAAACGGTGGATTACGCGCGCAAGAACCAGCATCCTCTCCAGTGTACGTTGGAGAAGGAGTGAACCTGATCGAGAGTAGTACGTTGTTCCTTCAGTCGAGGTAGTTCGATGTCCATGCTATCCAAGAACCTCGAGAGATCCCTGCACCGCGCCTTCGGGCTCGCCGGGGAACGCCGCCACGAATACGCGACACTCGAGCACCTGCTCCTGGCGATGACCGAGGATGACGACGCTGTTCCCGTCCTCAAAGCCTGCGGCGTCGACATCGACCGCCTGCGCCACGATCTGGAAACCTTCATCGACAATCGCCTGAAGGGCATTATCACCCAGAACCCGAGCGAGCCGCTGCCGACCGCGGGCTTCCAGCGCGTCGTGCAGCGCGCCGCCGTCCACGTGCAGTCGTCGGGTCGCAAGGAAGTCACCGGCGCCAACGTGCTGGTGGCGCTGTTCTCCGAGCGCGACAGCCACGCCGTGTCATTCCTCGAGAACCAGGGCATGACCCGGCTCGACGCCGTCGACTACATCAGCCACGGCAAGGCCAAGGTGCCGGGCCGCGCGCGCACCCGCCGGGTCTCGGGCTCGGAGGAGGAGACTGGCGGCGAGGGCGCGGCCAAGCAGGGCAACGAGGCGCTGGCCGCCTACTGCGTCGACCTCAACCAGAAGGCCCGCGAGGGCCGCGTCGATCCGCTGATCGGCCGCGAGCACGAGGTCGAGCGCACCATCCAGGTGCTGTGCCGCCGGACCAAGAACAACCCGCTCTATGTCGGCGAGCCCGGCGTCGGCAAGACGGCGATCGCCGAAGGCCTGGCGCGCAAGATCGTCGAGGGCGAGGTGCCCGAGGTGCTGAAGGAGTCGGTGATCTACGCGCTCGACATGGGCGCACTGCTGGCCGGTACGCGCTATCGCGGCGACTTCGAGGAGCGGCTCAAGGCCGTGCTGTCGGAGCTCAAGAAGAAGCCCAACTCGGTGCTGTTCATCGACGAGATCCACACCATCATCGGCGCCGGCGCGACGTCGGGCGGTTCGATGGACGCGTCGAATCTCTTGAAGCCCTCCCTGCAGTCGGGCGAACTGCGCTGCATCGGCTCGACCACCTACAAGGAATACCGCAACTACTTCGAGAAGGACCGGGCGCTGGTCCGCCGCTTCCAGAAGATCGACGTGCCCGAGCCCTCGATCGCGGACGCCGTCGAGATCATGAAGGGCCTGAAGCCGGTCTACGAGAAGCACCACCACGTCACCTACACCGACGACGCCATCAAGGCCTCGGTCGAGCTGTCGGCGCGCTACATCCACGATCGCAAGTTGCCCGACAAGTCGATCGACGTGATCGACGAGGTCGGCGCGGCCCAGATGCTGCGCACGCCCGAGATGCGCAAGTCGACCATCGAGGTGCACGACATCGAGGAGATCGTCGCCAAGATCGCCCGCATCCCGCCCAAGAGCGTGTCCAAGGACGACACCGAGATGCTGCGCAACATCGACCGCGACCTGAAGACCGTCGTGTTCGGCCAGGAACGCGCGATCGACCAGCTGTCGGCCGCCATCAAGCTCGCACGCGCCGGCCTGCGCTCGCCGGAGAAGCCGATCGGCTCCTACCTGCTGGCCGGTCCCACGGGCGTCGGCAAGACCGAGGTGACGCGCCAGCTCGCGCGCCTGCTCGGGCTGGAGCTGATCCGCTTCGACATGTCGGAGTACATGGAGCGGCACTCGGTCTCGCGCCTGATCGGTGCGCCGCCGGGCTATGTCGGCTTCGACCAGGGCGGCCTCTTGACCGACCAGGTCAACCAGCATCCGCATTGCGTCATCCTGCTCGACGAAATCGAGAAGGCCCATCCCGACGTGTTCAACGTGCTGCTGCAGGTGATGGACTACGGTAAGCTCACCGACCACAACGGCCGGACGGTGGACTTCCGCAACGTCATCCTGTGCATGACGACCAACGCGGGTGCCGCCGACATCGCCAAGCCGGCGCTGGGCTTCGGCCGCGAGGCTCGTCACGATGAGGACGACGAGGCGATCAACCGGCTGTTCGCGCCGGAGTTCCGCAACCGCCTCGACGCCGTGATCAAGTTCGCCAACCTCGGCCCCGAGAGCATGAACAAGGTGGTCGACAAATTCGTGGCCGAGCTCGAGGTCCAGCTCGCCGACCGCAAGGTGTTCATCGAGCTTTCAGACAGCGCGCGCCGCTGGCTGGCGGAGAAGGGCTATGACCGCCTGTTCGGCGCCCGGCCGCTCGCCCGCGTCATCCAGGAGCACCTGAAGAAGCCGCTCGCCGAGGAAGTGCTGTTCGGCAAGCTGAGCCAAGGCGGCGGCACGGTGCGTGTCGACACCAAGGGCGAAGGCGCGGCTCAGGAGCTCAGCTTCACCTTCCTGCCGCCCGAGCGTGACGCGCTCCCGCCAGCCAGCCAAGAGCCCGTGCTGGCTGAGTGAGGATCTTCCGACCGGTTTGGGTCGCGTTTCGGACCGCGGTGATTGCCACCGCGGTCTTCTGGGTCACGATATTCATCGTCGAGAACAGTGGCTGGGAGGCACCGATGGGTGTCGTCCAGCTGGGCGTGTTTTTCGTCATTTTCTTTTTCGGCATGCTGCTGATGCGCAGGCAGTGAGTCATCCGGTCGTAATCGCCGCTTGCCGCCCGGTCAGGGCGCCGTAACGCGCCAACGGCGACAATTCCTTCACAGGCTTCAGCCTGAAGAAGGAGGATTTCCATGAAGATCAACAACACCGTCGTGGCCGCCTTTGCCGGCCTCGTGCTTGCGCCGGCCATCGCCTCGGCGGCAGTCATCGGCGGCACCAACTATGCCGCGCAGTACGACTACGGCGAGTTCTTCTCCATCGCCGATCATCACGACTTCAAGGTCATCCTGGAAGGCAATCCCTTCCCAGGCAGCGACATGGGTGCGGTCGCGCGCGACCTGCTGCCGGCGATGCAGGCGGCCAAGCCCCGGCCCGCGCTCACCTTCGCCTACGATGTCGCGGCGGTGAAGGACCAGCCCGACTATCGGCTGGTGCTGGTATTCGACCCCGCCAACGACCTCAGCTCGAAGGAGGTCTGCAACGGCGTCAGCCGCTTCAAGCCCGGCGGTGCGGGGCGGTTCAACGCCTATGCCGTCTACTGCCGAAACAACGTGCCGATGTCGGAGACCACGGCTTGGACGCCGGCCAGCAGCTCGTCCGATCCGCGGGTCGCCGAGCTGTTCCGCGAGCTGTTCATGGTCGTGTGGCCCGACTCGCATGCCCTCAAGCCGCAGGTCGGCGATGGCGGTCGGCGGTAAGGTCTGGTTAGTCATTCGACGGGAGTCGCGATGCCTTAGCCATCGCGGCTCCTGATGCCTAATAGGTCAGTTGTCAAAGTTGACGCTATTAAATTGACTATTTAGTCAATAATGACAATATAGACAACCGTGGCATTTCGTGCACCCTCCAGCTGCGGATGGTGCTCGAAGGAGAAGGAATGGCCGAACTAAAAGGGTTCGTAATTGTCCGCGAGTCGAACAAGCCCGAAGGCGACAGTGTTCGCGAGCGACACCTACTGGACAAACTGCAAGCCTCCTCGCTTTGGCAAAGTGTTCAGGGTCTGAAAGTAGAAGCAAAAAGCACAAACGATGGCGAACTGATTTTGCTCGTAGGCATGATCGAACTACTGGTCGAAGAGAGGCTTTCCTCTGATCATTTGAGAAAGGTCGCTTCAGGCGCCTATGAGCCAGATGCGAAGGCGCGGGCGTTGCTCCGCGGTGTCAAGCTAGTGGAGCAGGACCTGAAGTCATCGGGAGGAGCATATTCGCTTTCTGAAGTGCAGGCCCTCATGCGCGATATTTCAAGGCAAGCAGTCAACAATCGAGTACGTGAAGGAAGCATCTTGGCTGTCCCTGGGCCGAGCAATCGGGCTGCCTATCCAGCCGTCCAATTCATGGAAAATGGAATGCCGGTTGACGGCTTGAAAGAGGTGCGGGAGGCGCTTGGAACAGAAAATTCGTGGATGGTTCTCAACTTCTTGGTCAATGCTGATCCAAGGTTGGACGGCCGGAGACCGATCGACCTGATGAAGGCCGGTAAACTCGAACAAGTCCTCGAGGTTGCTCGTAGGTTTGGCATGCAGGGTGCCTGATTGGGTCCTCTGCCTCCACGTGACCTAGCGAGTCGATCGCTAGTCTTCGAAACTCTGCGGGAAAGAGCCGAGCTTCACAGATTTTTTACAGCAGCATTCGAGCCGATCTATTTTGATCGCTCCGATAAAGGCCGCTTCAACGATCCCGCCAGGGGCTATGGTGTTCTCTATGCAGCAGAAAGCAGGCGCGGTGCGTTCGCGGAAACGTTCCTTCGACAACCAGGACATACGCTACTCGCGTCCGACTTCATTTTCACGAAAGGTTATGTTCGACTGACAACTACCAGCCAGCTGAGATTGGTTCGGCTTACGGGGCCAGGGCTGGCTCGCGCCGGAGCGACGGCGGAAGTCTGCCATGGCGGTCCACCATATGACGTCCCTCAAGCATGGTCTGCAGCGTTGCGTAGCCTTGAAGCGAAGGTCGACGGCATTGCGTATCACGCGCGTCACGACGACGAGACTCTTTGCTATGCCATTTTTGATCGCGCATCCGATGCCCTTCGAGAAGTGCATCGGGAGCTTGACCTGGACGTGAATTGGTTCTGGGAAGTAGCTGAAATGTACGGCGTCGGATTGGCGCCTTAAGCGGAACAGGATCGCTTACCACACAAGCTCAGGACTACTCGTTCTCCTTCCGGAACGGCGAGTACTCCATCAGCCCCTCGATCTCCTGTTCGACGGCCGGGCGTTCCTGCTTGAGGAAGTTGTCGACGGCGCGGCGGAAGCCTGGGTCGACGATCCAGTGGGCCGAGAAGGTCGGCACCGGCAGATAGCCGCGTTGGATCTTATGGTCACCCTGGGCGCCGGCCTCGACGCGCTGCAGGCCGTGGGTGATGGCGTAGTCGACGGCCTGGTAGTAGCAGGCCTCGAAATGCAGGAAGGCGTGGCTTTCCAGGCAGCCCCAGTAGCGGCCGTAGAGCGTGTCGTCGCCCTTGAGGTTGAGCGCGCCACCGACCGGCCGGCCGTCGGCCTCGGCCATCACCAGCACGACCTTGTCGGCCATGGTCGAGCCCAGGATGTCGAAGAACGAGCGCGTCAGGTAGGGCGAGCCCCACTTGCGGCCGCCGGTGTCCATGTAGAAGGCGAAGAAGGCGTCCCAGTGCTCGGGCTTGATCTCCTCGCCGCAGAGCGCGCGCACGGTCAGCCCTTCGCGGCGCACCGATTCACGTTCCTTGCGGATCGCCTTGCGCTTGCGTGAAGCCAGCGCCGCCAAAAAGTCGTCGAAGCAGCCGTAGCCGTTGTTGTGCCAGTGATACTGGCGGCCGAGCCGCAGCAGCCAGCCATGCTCGCCGAAGCGCTTCCAGTCGGCCTCGGTGCAGTAGGTGGCGTGGACCGAGCTGATGCGGTTGTCGCCGGCGATCTTGGCCAGCATGTCGATCATGGCGTCGCACACGCCTTCGGCATAGGGGCCCGGCCGCACGAACAGGCGCGGGCCCGGCACCGGCGTGAACGGCACGGCGACCTGCAGCTTGGGATAATAGCGTCCGCCGGCGCGCTCCAAGGCCTGCGCCCAGCCGTGGTCGAAGACGTATTCGCCCTGGCTGTGGCCCTTCAGATAGAGCGGGGCGGCGCCCAGCAGCGTGCCGTCCTCGGCCTCGGCCAGCAGGTACTGCGGCTGCCAGCCGGTGCGCCGGCCGACCGACTTGGAATCCTCCAGCGCCTTCAGAAATCCGTAACTGAGAAAGGGGTTGCCGGCCGAGCCCGGCGCCAGTGCACAGGCGTCCCACTGGTCGGCATCGACCGCAGAAAGCGACTCGACAACACGCAGGCCGATGGTCGGAGAAGCATCCGGCATGGCAAGAGCATAGCTCGAAACGTGCCACGAATTGCGCCGGGAATTTGACACGCAGTTATGTATTATTGGAAGCTCAAGTCCCGACGCGTAACTCCATAACAAAAACTGAGCAGGGAGCGGGAGATGCGTTGTTGAAGGAGCCAGCCGACCTGGTCGGCCGGGAAGTCTCCGCCGTCGCCTTCGCGCGCGACGGCGTAGAATTCCATTTCGACGGTCCGATCCTGCGCAGCCGCGCCGATCCGCAAGTGGTCGTCGGCGAGGCGACTTACTGCTTTCCCAAGCCCGGTTCGCGCGACGCCCTGTGCCTGGTCATCGGCGCGACCATCCAGTCGCTGAGCCTGGACGAGGCCCGCCATCTCGAGTTCACGACCAGCAACGGCTGCCGGGTGCGCCTGCCCATCGGCGCGGGCGGCGTGCTGCATTTCCGGGCAGACCAGCTGTTGCAGGTCGGCTGAGGACCGCTATTCGGCCGGCTTGTGCCGGCTCGCGAGCTCGTCTGCCGAGCGGCTGAAACGCTTCTTTGCCCACAGGCCAACGCGGTCGATATAGACCAGCACCACCGGCACCACGACCAGGGTGAGCAGGGTCGAGCTGATCAGGCCGCCGATCACGGCATGCGCCATGGGCGCACGCTGGCTCGCCCCTTCGCCCAAGCCCAAGGCCAGCGGCATCATGCCGAACACCATGGCGAGCGTGGTCATCAGGATGGGGCGCAGCCGGATCGAGCCCGCCTCGATCAGCGCATCGTGGGCCGGCGTGCCGCGGGCGCGCGCCTGGTTGAAGAAATCGACCAGCAGGATGGCGTTCTTCACCACCAGGCCCATCAGCATGATGAAGCCGATGGCCGAGAAGATGTTGAGCGTCGTGCCGGCGATCAGCAGGCCCAGGAACACCCCGATCAGCGACATCGGCAGCGACATCATGATGGCGATGGGCTGCAGGAACGAGCCGAACTGCGAGGCCAGCACCAGGTAGATCAGGATCACCGCCAGCAGCAGCGCCTGGCCGGCATAGGCCGCACTCTCGGCCATGTCCTTGGTCGAGCCGCCGAACACGAAGCGGTAGCCCGGCGGCAGCTTGGTCTCGGCCAGAAGCTTCTGCAGGTCGCTGGAGACCTCGCCCGAGGAGCGGCCCGACACGTTGGCGGTGATCCAGACCTCGCGGTTGAGGTCGCGGCGATTGATCTGCGAGGCGCCGACGTCGTTGATGACGTCGGCGATCTGGGCGATGTGCACCATGCGCGGCAGGCCGTTGGGCTCGGTGCCGGCGGTGAACCAGATGCGCTGAACGTCGGCCACGCCGCTGCGGTCGTCGGTCGGCAGGCGCACCATGACGGTATAGTTCTCGCCGTCGGGCGCGCGCCACAGGCTTGTCTCGTCGCCGGCGAACAGCGGCCTGAGCGACTGCGCGACCGACGCCGAGCCGAGGCCAAGGTCGGAGGCGGCGTCGCGGCGCAGGCGCACGGATAGCACGGGCTTGGCGGCCTTGAGGTTGCGGTCGAGGTCGACCAGGCCCGGAATCGCCCGGGCGCGGCGCATTACGTCCTGCGAGATCTTGTCGAGCTCGTTGGTGTCGGGGCCCTGCAGCGAGAGCTGGAGCTGCTTCTGCACGCCGCCGCCGGGGCCGCCTGGCACGTTGATCGAGGTCAGGATGCCCGGGATGCTGGCCAGGCGATCGCGCAAGGGCTGGGCGAGCTGGTTGGGCGAGCGCTTGCGCTCCTTGAGCGGTTTTAGCCGCAGGTACAGGCTCGCCTGGTTCTTGCCGAGCGCATAGCCGGTGTTGATCGTGCCGTAGGTGTAGTCGACCTCGGGGAATTCGTGCACCGCGGCGTCGACCTGGCGCAGCTTGGCCTCGGTGTATTCCAGCGACGAGCCGACCGGCGTCTCGATCGACACGACCTGCTCGCCGAGATCGGCCTCGGGCACGAACTCGAAGCCGATGTATTTCGGCAGGGCGAAGCTGCCCGCGAACGACGCCAACGCAATCAGCAGCGTGAGCTTGGGCCAGCGCAGCGCCCAGCCCAGGATGGCGCGATAGACGCGGTTGGCGTGCTCCTGGGCGCCGTTGACGATGCGGGCGAAGCGGCCGGTGCCGTGGGCCTGCGGGTCGTACCAGACCGACGACAGCATCGGGTCCAGGGTGAAGGACACGAACAGCGAGATCAGCACGGCGGCCGAGACCATGAGGCCGAACTGGAAGAAGAAGCGGCCGATGATGCCGCCCATGAAGGCGACGGGCAGGAACACCGCGACGATGCAGAAGGTGGTGGCGAGCACCGCCAACCCGATCTCGTTGGTGCCGTCGAGGGCGGCCTGGCGATGCGATTTGCCGAAGCCGATGTGGCGCATGATGTTCTCGCGCACCACGATCGCGTCGTCGATCAGGATGCCGATGGCGAGCGACAGCGCCATCAGGGTGAGCACGTTCAGCGTGAAGCCGAAGGCCGCCATCACCATGAAGGCGCCGAACACCGAGATCGGCAGCGCCAGGCCGGTGATCACAGTGCTGCGCCAGGAATGCAGGAACAAAAAGACGATGGCGATGGTGAGCAGGCCGCCCTCGACCATGGTCCGCTGCACGTTGTCGACCGAGTTCTGGATGCCGCGCGAGCTGTCGCGCACGATCTCGAGCTTGACGTCGGGCGGCAGGGTCTTCTGCAGCTCGGCCACCGCCTTGCGCACGCCGCGGGCCACCTCGATGGTGTTGGCGCCCTGCGTCTTGACGACGTCGAGGGCGACGGCGCGCTCGCCGTTGAGCGCCGCGATGTTCTCCAGCTCTTGCTGGCCGTCGACCACGGTCGCCACCTGGCGCAGGTAGACCGGCGCCAGGCCGCGGCGGGCCACGATCAGGTCGGCGAAGCTGCCCGGCTCGGCGACGCGGCCGGTGACCTCGATCAGGCGGTCGTCGTTGCCGCGCTGGACGTTGCCGGCCGGGAAGTTCTGGTTCTCGTCGCGGATCGCCTTCATGACGTCGTTGACGCCGACGCGCAGCGAATGCATGCGGCCGGGATCGAGCTCGATGTTGATCTGCCGCTTGACGCCGCCGACGATGGTGACGCGGCCGACGTCGCGCACCGTCTGCAGGCGCTTGACAATGACCTGGTCGGCCAGGGTCGTGAGATCGCGCACCGAGCGGATGTCCGAGCGCACCGCGATCGACACGATCGGCTGATCGTCGGGATTGAAGCGCTGGATCAGCGGTTCCTTGACCTCGGGCTTGAACTGGGCGCGGACCTGCTGGACCTTCTCGCGCACGTCCTGGATGGCGACGGCCGAGGGCACGGAAAGCTCGAACTCGGCGATGACGATCGACTGGCCTTCCAGCGAGCGCGAGGTCAGCGCCTTGATGCCGGCGATGGCATTGACCGCTTCCTCGACCTTGCGGCTGATCTCGGTCTCGACCGTCTCGGGCGAGGCGCCGGGATAGTTGGTCGTGACGACGACGACAGGGAAGTCGACGTTGGGGAACTGGTCGATGCCGAGCTGGCGGTAGGAGAACAGGCCTCCGACCAGCAGCGCCACCATCATCATGGTGGCGAAGACCGGATTGTCGACGGCGATCTGGGTGAGTTTCATGGTCTTCCGGACCGCGCGCTTCCAGCGCGCTCATGAAGCGTTGCAGCCCAGAAAAACATGAGCGCGCTGGAAGCGCGCGGTCCGGAAGAATCCGACATGAGCTAACGCGCCTCTAAAACCTTGACCGGCTGGCCGGCCTTCAGGCCGGGCAGGGGAGCCGAGACGATGGTCATGCCCGATTCCAGGCCCTTCACCTCGACGAGTTCGCCGCGCGACCAGGTACGCACCGCGCCGACCGGCTTCTTGACCAGCACGCCGTTCTCGACGGCCAGCACATAGTCGCCCTGGTCGTCCTTGCGCATGGCGGCGGCGGGCACGGCCAGCGCATGGCCCTTCTCGGCGACGACGACCGAGCCCATGGCGAACAGGCCGCCGCGTAGCGCGTCGTGGCGGTCGGTGATCTCGACATAGACCGGGATCGAGCGCGAGCCGGGCTGCGCCGTCGGACTGATGCGGGTGATGCGGCCCTGGAACTCGCGGTCGCCGAAGCCTTCCAGGGTCACCGTGGCGGGCTGGTCGACTTTTAGCCGCACGACGTCGGCCGCCGGCATCTGGGCCGCAATCTCGACATGGCTGGTGTCGAGCAGGGCCAGGATCTTGCCGTCGATGGGGAGCGATTCGCCCTGGTTGGCAATGCGCTCGCCGACCACGCCGTCGAACGGTGCCTTCACCTCGGCGTCGCTGAGGTTCCTCTGAGCGATCTCGAGCTGGGCCTCGGCGACCGACACCATCGAGGCCTTGTTCTCGGCCGTCGAGCGGGCGGCATCGAGGGCGGACTGCGAGACGATGTTGCGCTTGGCGAGCGTCTCCTTGTCGCCGAGGTCGCGCGTCGTCCAGCGCGCGTCGGCGCGGGCGGCGTCGAGGGCGGACTGCCGCTCGTTCACCCTGGATTGCAGCTCGTTGGTCTCGAAGCGCGCCAGCACCTGGCCCTTGGTGACGCGGTCGCCCTCGCGCACCAGCACCTCGGCGAGCCTTCCGGCGACGCGCGCTTTCACGATCGTCTGGTCGATCGGCTGGGTGGTGCCGGTGAAGCGCACGACGTCGACCAGGCCGCGCGGCTTGATGGTGTGCAGTTCGGCTGCGATCAGCTCGATCGGCCGCTCGCCGGGCTTGGCCGCCGTGGCGACGGCGGCGCCGTTGCCGGCGCCCTTGCCGTTCTTCCAGGCGAAGGCACCGCCGGCCAGCACGACGGCGGCGGCGATGGCGACGAGCAACAGCTTGCGCTTGGCGGTCATGGCCGCAGCCCTTTCAGGACGAAATCGAGGTACGCGTCGTAGAAGCGGTTGCTGTCGACCGGCTGGGTCTCGTCGTATGGCGCGATCGAGCGCAGCCACACGGCGTGCATGGCGAGCGGCTGGGCAAAGATGATCGCCGTCATGTCGATGTCGGCGATCGGCCCGAACTCGCCACGCTCGACGCCCCGCCGCAGCATCTTGGCGAACAGGGCGCGGCCGCGCAGGTCGAAGTTGGAGCAGTAGAAGCGCGCCACATCGGGGAAGTTGCCGGCCTCAGCCAGGATCAGCTTGATGACGCCACCTACCGGGCTCTCGGCGAATTCGCGGAACTTGGCGACCAGCTCGCGCAGCAGCTCCTCGGTCGTGCCGTCGAAGGCGTCGACCAGCTCGTTGGCGCGCACCAGCGGCTCGCCGATCCCTTCGACGATCACCGCCTTGAAGAGCTCTTCCTTGTTCTTGAAGTAGAGGTAGGGGAGACCCTTGCTGACACCGGCCGCCTTGGCGACGTCCTCTAGCTTGGTGGCTGCGAAGCCCTTGGTGACGAAGAGTTCCAGCGCCGCCCGCGCGATCTCCGGGGCGCGGTCGTCCGGCCGGCGGGTCCGGGTCGTCGGCTCGTCGGCATCCGGTGAGATATTGACTGACTGGTCAGTATCCATGTTCCGCTATGTAAAGCGGAACCGAGCCCTGTTCAAGGCATGTGCACATAAAAGAAGTCCGGCAGACCGCAGTCGCCGGACCCGTACAGTTACGCCTTTCCGCCCCCAAAGGCGGGACGTCTTATTAGCTTAAAGACTTGTCGTTAGAAGGTGGCTTCCGGTGGGGCCATGAGGGCACCCACGCGGAAGCCGAAAGGCGTTCGGTTAGAGGGGCCAAAGCTCGAGGCTTTGGCCTACGCCCTTTCCTTTTTTACTGCTTCTTCTTCTTAGCAGCCTTCTTCTTCGCAGCCTTCTTCTTAGCAGCCATAACTGTCTCCTATGGTTAGCTTTGAGGCACCCAACCGTGGGAACCCCGGGGTACGCGGGTACGCTTCGTCACGCATGCTCAACTGCATCCAGTGGTGCCGCCGCAGGTCGTGCATTTGAGGCACGTCCCGTTGCGGACCATGGTGAAGTTGCCGCATTCCGGACAGGCATCCCCTTCGAAGCCCTTGAGCTTCGCCTCGAGGGCGAAACCAAGGGCAGCGGAGGATGCCTCTCCAACCGCGACGCTGACGACGGCCGCCGTGGCGCTTGGCGCCAAAGCGACGGTTGAACCGTCGTGCAGTTCAGTGGGCTGGGGACCGGCCTGGATCGCCTGCTCGGCGATCGCAGTGTTGCCGGCCGTCCGGCCGTTCAGGACATAAAGGTTGCTGCGCACGTAGCCGACGCTGGCGATGCGCTTGACTTCAACGGCGGCCGCCTCGGCCGCATCGGTGCCCGGCGAGGGCAGGCCTTCGATCTGGCCGCGGCCGACGCTGTCGGGGCGCAGATCGGACTGCTCGACATGGGCGAGGTCGGAGCGCCCCAGGTAGGAGATCGCGAGCTCGCGGAAGATGTAGTCGAGCACCGAGGTCGACATCTTGATGGCGTCGTTGCCCTCGACCATCCCCGACGGCTCGAAGCGCGTGAAGGTGTAGGCCTCGACGAACTCTTCCAGCGGCACGCCATATTGCAGGCCGATCGAGATCGCGATGGCGAAGTTGTTCATCACGCTGCGGAAGGCGGCACCTTCCTTGTGCATGTCGATGAAGATCTCGCCGACCCGGCCGTCCTCGTACTCGCCGGTGCGCAGGTAGACCTTGTGGCCGCCGACGATCGCCTTCTGGGTATAGCCCTTGCGGCGCTGCGGCAGGCGCTCGCGGCCGGCGCGGACCTCGCGCTCGACGATCCTCTCGACGATGCGCTCGGCGATGATCGGCGCGCGCTGAGCCGGCGTCATCTCGGCAAGGTCGTCGTTGGCGGCAAGGTCTTCACCCAATGCCATGGCCGACAGCGGTTGCGAGAGTTTCGAACCGTCGCGATAAAGAGCGTTGGCTTTCAGGCCGAGCTTCCACGACATCTCATAAGCCTTGCGGCAATCCTCGACCGTAGCTGCGTTTGGCATGTTGATGGTCTTGGAGATTGCGCCCGATACGAACGGCTGGGCTGCAGCCATCATGCGTATGTGACTCTCTGCAGACAAGTAGCGAGTGCCATCTCGTCCACAGGGATTCGCACAATCGAACACCGCGAGATGATCGCGCTCGAGATCGCGCGCGCCTTCGATGCTCATCGTCCCGCACGCGTGAACGTTCGCGGCGGCGATGTCGCTCTTGGAAAATCCGATGCGCATCAGCACGTCGAGCTTGGGATCGGCGAGCGTCTCGTCGTCGAGACCGAGCACGTCGCGGCAGAAGGCGTCATCCAGGGTGTAGCGCGAGAAGGCGAAGCGGATGTCGAAGGAGGTTGCGATCGACTTTTCCACACGCTCGATCGTGGCGCTGTCGAAGCCGCGAGCCGCGAGCGTGTCGTGGTTGATCGCGGGCGCTCCGCTGAGCGAGCCGTGACCGACGGCGTGAGCGACGATGCGCTCGATGGCCTCTGCGTCGTAGCCCAGCGTCTCGAGCGCCAGCGGGACGGTGCGATTGATGATCTTGAAGTAGCCGCCGCCCGCCAGCTTCTTGAATTTCACCAACGCAAAATCGGGCTCGATGCCGGTCGTGTCGCAATCCATCACCAGGCCGATCGTGCCGGTAGGGGCGATGACCGAGACCTGGGCATTGCGGAAGCCGTGCTGCTGGCCCAGCGCTAAAGCCTTGTTCCAGGCTGCTTTTGCCGCCTCGACAAGGGGGGCGTCGGGGCAGTTCGCGGCATCGAGCGGCTGCGGACGGATCGCCAGGCCTTCGTAGCTGGCGGTCTCGCTATGGGCGGCGCGGCGATGGTTGCGGATCACCCGCAGCATGGCGTCGCGATTGTCGGCGTAGCCCGGGAAGGCGCCCATCCAGCCCGCCATCTCGGCCGACGTGGCATAGGCGGTGCCGGTCATGAGCGCCGTCAGCGCGCCGGCGATGGCCCGGCCCTTGGCGCTGTCATAGCCCAGCCCGGTCGACATGAGGAGGGCGCCGAGGTTGGCGTAGCCCAGGCCGAGGGTGCGATAGCGATAGGAGAGCTCGGCGATCGTGCGCGAGGGGTACTGCGCCATCATCACCGAGATCTCGAGCACGACTGTCCACAGGCGGGTCGCATGCTCGAAGGCCGCGACATCGATCGTGCCGTCAGCCTGGCGGAAGCGCATCAGGTTCAGCGACGCCAGATTGCACGCCGTGTCGTCGAGGAACATGTACTCCGAGCACGGGTTCGAGGCGTTGATGCGCCCCGACTGCGGGCAGGTGTGCCAGTCGTTGATGGTCGTGTCGT
>JAKFVH010000032.1 GCA_021732285.1 Reyranella sp.
TGTCGTAGTCGCGCGCCAGCATGTCCAGAACGTCGCCGAAGTCGACGTCGCTCATGTCGCCCATGGAGATCAGGTGCGAGAAGCCGATGTTCTGCGCGGTGCCCCAGTCGGCGAGCCCGGCCAGCACGGCGCCCGACTGGGCGATGGCGGCGATGCGCCCGGCCTTGAGCTGGCCAGGCCCGAAGCTGGCGTTGAGGCCGATGCGGGGTGCAGCGTAGCCAATGCAGTTCGGGCCGACGATTCTCAGCAGATGCGGCCGGGCGGCGCGCAGGATGCGCTTGCGCCAGCGTGCATTGTCCTCACCCGAACCGGCGGTGATGACGACGGCGACGCGCGTGCCGCGCTCGCCCAGCTCCAGCACGAGCCGGGGCACGGTCTCCGGTGGCGTCATGATGACGGCGAGGTCGGCCGGCTGCTTCAGCTCGGCCAGGCTTTTAAGCACAGGACGGCCGGCGATCTCGCCGCCCTTGATGTTGACCAGATGGACGTCGCCCTTGAAGCCGCCGGCCAGCAGGTTGCGCGTCACCGCCTCGCCGAGCGATCCCGGCCGCGCGCTGGCGCCGATCGCCACGACCGAGCCGGGCGTCATCATCTTGTCGAGGTTGCGGGTGGACATCGCTTCATCCCGTCGCCGACAATCGAGGCAAAGCCATGGCAGCGAATCGTGACACGGACAAGACCGACACCGTCGCAGTCGAGTTGCGTCTCGATCGCATCCCACGACTGTACAATTCGCTCGACCCCGCCCCTTTCCATGAGAAGGAGCTGGAGGCCGCGGCCGACGACTACATCGTCGGCTCGGCCGAGGACGCTGGCGGCCGACCCATACGGCTGGTCGTCATGCTGCCCGAGGAGGAACTGGCGCGACCGGAGGCCGAGCAGGTGCCCACCTCCATCCGCCATCACTTCGAGCTTCGACGCGACAGCGAGCAGCGGCTGTTGCGCGGCATGTGGCGGCGCGGCCGCATGGCGCTGTTGATCGGTATCGCGTTCCTTGCCGTCTGCCTGTTCGCGCGCAGCCTGCTGCTCGCCTCTTCCTCGACTGCAGCGCATATCGTGGCCGAGGGACTGTTGATCGTCGGCTGGGTCGCCATGTGGGGCCCGCTCGACATCTTCCTGTACGGCTGGTGGCCGATCCACGGCCGCTGCAGGCTGTTCGACCGCCTGGCCAAGCTCGAGGTCGAGATGAAGCCGCTCAAATGAGCTGCGGGCCGTTCATCAGCACCAGGCCGATCACGATCACTGCCGCCGCTGCGACGCGTCGCGCGCCGAACGGTTCGCCCAGCAGCAAAGTACCCATCAGGGCGCCGAACAGCACCGAGGTCTCGCGCAGAGCCGCGACATGCGCCATCGGTCCCAGCACCAGCGCATAGATCGCGATGCCGTAGCCCGTGTTGGCGATCAGGCCGCCGATCACGCCACGCCACCAGGTCTTGCGCAGATGCGCCCACACCGTATGCGGCCTGAGCGCCGCCGCCAGCACCAGCAGCCACGGCCCTTCGACCACGCACAGCCAGGCGATGTACGACAGGCGGTGCTCGAAGGTCGGCCCGGCGGCGCGCACGCCGAGGCCGTCGGCGATGATGTAGCCTGCGATGGTGATGCCCGTTAGCACCGCGAACAGCGTGGCAAGCCCGTGCCGGCCGCCGGGGCGCGGCACGACCGACCTGAGCGGCATGGCGAGCGCAATCAGGCCGCAGCTCAGCAGCACGACGCCGACGATGTCCTGCGCCCTGAGATGCTCGCCGATGAAGCGGCCGGAGACCAGCGCCACCAGCAGCGGTCCCAGCCCGCGGGCGATGGGATAGGTGTGGCTGAGGTCGCCGTAGGAATAGGCCTTCAGCAGGAATACGTAATAGAGGACGTGGATCGCGACCGACGAAGCGAGGTATTTCCACGCACCCGGCTCGATCGCGGGCAGGAACGGCACGGCGACCAGGCCCATCAGCGTGCCGGTGGTCATGATCACGCCAAAGGTCGTGAGCCGGTCCGAGGTGTCGGACTTCAGGATCGCGTTCCACGACGCGTGCATCAGGCCGGCCACCAGCAGCAGCCCGATGATGAGGGGTTCGACGACCAAGTTCGTTTCTTCGTTGTCTTGCGGCCGTCACATTACCGTAACGGAGCCGCAGGACGGCTACGAGGTTTTCGAGGCCTCGTGCAGGCGGCCGAGCCGGCCACTCATCGGCGCGTCGATGCGAAAGCGCAGGCCTTCCGGCGCATGGACCAGCCGCGACTGGCCCTCGACGTCGGCGAAGGCGCGCTTCATCAGGAGCGTGCCGAAGCCGCTGCGCAGCGGCGGGCTGACGAGCGGGCCGCCGGTCTCCTCCCACTTGAACTTGAAGCGTCGCTCGCCGTTCTCGCCGCGATAGGACTTCCAGGAAACGCGCGCCCTGCCCTCGCTGCTCGACAAGGCGCCGTACTTGGCGGCGTTGGTGGCAAGCTCGTGCAGCACCAGGCTGAACGGCACGACGGCCGACGGCGCCACCTTGAACGGCTGGCCGTTGATCTCGATCGATTCGTTCCCCCCGAACGGCGCCACGATGCGGCGCGTGAGCTCGGCGAGGTCGGCCGATTCGTCACGCGTCAGCAGGTCGTGGGCGTTGGCCAGCGCAAGGACGCGGCCTTCGAAGGCTTTCAGGAATTCGGCGGTCGTGACATCGCCGTGTGATGTCTGCGAGGCGATCGACAGCACCGCGGCGAACAGGTTTTTTAGCCGATGCTGCATTTCGCCGACGATCAGCTTCTGGCGCTCCGTCGCCCGGTGCCGGTCGAGCGCGAGGCCCGCGAGCCGGGCGCAGATCGCCTCGATCTCCTCGGGCCACGGGTCGGGGGCGCCGTCCTTGTAGGCGACGAAGAAGCTGCCGAGGGCGCGGCCGTCGGCCGAACAGATCGGCCGCGAGCGGATGGCGCGTACGCCGTGGTCGGTGTTGAGCTTGCGCCACAACGGATCGAAGCGCTCGTCGCCCTCGACGTCGTTGCTGGAGATCGGCGCGCCACCGAAGACCGCGGCGGCGCAGGTGCCGGCGTGCGGCGGCCCGACCTCGACGCCGGGAATGCCCGCCGCGAAGGTTGGCGCCGATGGCATGATGCAATGCTCGAAGGTCATGCCGCCGCGATCGAGGATGGTGACGCCCGCCATGCAGCCGGGCGCAAACGCCTCGGCCAGGCGACAGACCTTGGCCAGGACGTCGTTCAGCGCCGCGTCGCGCGCGATCATCTCGAGCACGTCCACCTGCCGCTCGAGCAGCCTGGACGTTTGCGACGAATCCGACAAAGCACTCCCCTTCTAGCGCCACCACAGTATCGCCCCGCCGGGGCCGTTGCACGGAAGTCAATCGGCACTGGCGATGAAGATTGAGAGTCGCGGATTTGGCACTCGGCCTCTATATTTGCTGCCGGTAAGGAGTCGTGCCGTGCTTCTGTTGATCGATAATTATGACAGCTTCACCTACAACCTCGTCCACTTCCTGGGCGACCTGGGCGCGCGCTGCGTCGTGCATCGCAACGACCAGATCACCGTCGACGAGGCGATGGCGCTGAAACCCGCAGGCATCGTGCTGTCGCCCGGGCCTCGCACGCCCAACGAGGCCGGCATCTGCATGGACCTGATCGAGGCCGCCGCCAAGGCGCAGATGCCGTTGCTCGGCGTCTGCCTCGGCCACCAGGCGATCGGCCAGGTGTTCGGCGGCAAGGTGGTGCGAGCACCGACGCCCATGCACGGCAAGCTCTCGGGCATCGACCACAAGAACCAGAGCGTGTTCGAGGACGTGCCCTCGCCCTTCCAGGCGACACGCTATCATTCGCTGGTCGTCGACCGCGCGGGTTTCCCCAAAGACCTCGAAGTCACCGCCGAGACCGGCGAGATCATCATGGGCCTGCGCCACAAGTCGCTGCCCATCCACGGCGTGCAGTTCCATCCGGAGAGCATCGCCTCCGAGCACGGCCACAAGATCCTGGAGAACTTCCTCAAGATCGCCGGCGAGCATCCCAGCCAGCAGAACAAGAAGGCGGCTTAGTCTTCCGGACCGCGCGCATCCTGCGCGCTCATGAAGCATGAGGCGCGCAGGATGCGCGCGGTCCGGAAGAGCATGAGCGCGCTCCGTCAGAACTCCAGCAGATTGTCCTTCAGGTGCTTGTGCGCGTACGCCTTGCGCGTGAGCCCGCGGCGCTGCAGCTCGGGCACCAGGCCGTCGCACACCTCGATGACGTAGCGCCGGTCGAAGTAGCTGTTGAAGATCAAAAAGCCGTCGCCGCCCACCTCTTCCATGATCTCCTGCATCATGCCGGCAACGTGGTCGGCGGTGCCGGTGAAGTCGACGCCGCCCTTGCGGGCGTAGCTCTGCAGGATCGAGCGCGGCGTCTTGCCGATCCACTTGGCCAGCGCCGACTGATGCCCGTTGGTCGTGAGGTCCGTCGGCAGCGGCTGGTCGAGGTCGTACTTGGCGAAGTCGATGCCGGTAAGCCGTGACATGCCCGACAGGTGCAGGTCGAGATGCTTCTCGGCCTCAGCCTGCTCCAGGCGCTGGCGCTCGCGCGCGCCCTCCATGCTGACGTCGATGATGGGATGGGCGAGGAACAGCACCTTTATGTCGTCGGGATTGCGGCCGTACTCGGCGGCCTGCTGGCGCACCCGGTCGCGATAGGCCTTCATGCTGTCGATGCTGCCGCCGCCCTCGGTGATGATGGTGTCGGCCCAGCGCGAGGCGAATTGCTGGCCGCGCGGCGAGCCGCCGGCCTGGCAGATCGGCACGCGGCCCTGCGGTGAGCGCGGCGCGTTCAAGGGCCCGCGGCAGCGGAAATACTTGCCCTCGTGGTTGATGGGATGGACCTTGGTTCCGTCGGCAAACATCGGCTTGGCGCGGTCGAGCACGACGGCGTCGGGCTCCCAGGCTTCCCACAACCGGGTCACGACGTCGGCGAACTCGTCGGCGACGTCATAGCGCTCGTCGTGCGGCCGGTGCTTGTCGTAGCCGTAATTCTGCGCCGCGCCGTCGTTGCTGCCGGTGACGCAGTTCCAGCCGATGCGGCCCTCGGTGACGTGGTCGAGCGAGTTGACCAGCCGCGCCAGCAGGTACGGCGGATATTCCGACACCGACAAGGTCGGGACGAGCCCGAGATGCTTGGTCGCCTGCGCGAGGTAGGGCACCAGCACCGCCGGATCGAGCTTGGGCGCGCTCGCGGCGTATTGCAGGTAGGTGTCGTGGCTGCCCTTGTAGGTGTAGGGCACGTTCGAGGAATCTTCGATGATGATGTAGTCGAAGCAGGCGCGCTCCATGCCGCGCGCCAGGTCGACGAACAAATCGGGCATCATCCAGCGCTCGATGTCGCTGCCCGGCCAGTCGCCACGCCAGCTCTTGGGCCCGTAGCCCTGGCTCAGGAACCAGGCGAGATGGAACGGCTTCTTCATTCCGAACCTGCCGCCGCGAGCTGGGGTTGCGGCAGGCCGGCGATCTCGGCGATCAGCTTCTTGGTCAGCGCCCGGCCGAAAGCCTCGTGGTTCTCGGCGACGACGGTGAACGCGCCGAAGCCGCCGATGACGTTGTCCTGGAAGTATTTCTCCAGGCCGCCCGGTGGATTGGTGTGCTCGGGGCGGAACGATTCGGAAATCGGCGTCAGGATGACCAGGGCGTTGATGGTGATGCCCTTGGCGAGAGCGTCGTCCCGCGCGTCGGTCACGGAGCGGCCCGAGTTGTTGTTGCCGTCGCCGGAAATGTCGATGACCCGCCGCTCCGCCTTGAAGGGCGAGCGCTCGAGCTGGATCACGGAGAAGTCGATGGCGTGGCTGATCGAGGTGCTGCCGGCGAACGATCGCGGCAGCTCGACCAGCTTGTCGCCGAAACTGCGCGCCGCCTCGCCGGCGTCGATCACCGTCCAGTCGATCACGACATTCTGCTGGCCCGCCGTCGCCCATTCGATGAAGCAGACGGCGATGCGCCGGTTCGGCCCCGAAGTGATGGCCCGCACCACCTCGGGATGGGTGATGGCGGCGGCGGCGCCCTCGCGCTGGAGCTTGAACTTGGGCTCGGTGACGCTGCGCGAGACGTCGGCTGCCAGCACCAGCAACAGGTCGACGGGCTCCGCCGCCCGAACAGCCGGCGGCGACAGCGTCAGCACAAGGGTCAGCAGCGCAACTACAACTCTCATCGCACGGGTCCGATCCTTCCAGACACCGCGCAGCCTAGAGCGGATCAGGACGCTAGTCAGCCGCCGCGAACATTTTGCGCAGCGACCCCATGTCGGCGATGCTCTGCATCCAGGCAAACGACCCCTCCTCCTTCATCGCCCGCGCCCCTTCGACGAAGGCGGCCAGCGCCAGCCGGTTGAGCGCCCCGCCGACACTGATGCGCTTGGCCCCGGCTGCCGCCACGTCGGCCACGGTGATCCCGGGCTCGAGCCAGCCGGTGACCACGTTCAGCGGCCGGTCGATGGCCTCGACGACGGCGCGGATCTCGGCTGCGGTCCTGAGGCCGGGCGCATAGAGAACCTCCGCCCCCACCGCCGAATAGGCTTTCAGGCGGCGGATGGTGTCGGCCATGTCGTTGCGGCCGCGGATCAGGTTCTCGGCCCGCGCGGTCAGCACGAACGGTACGGGCAAGCTTCGTGCCATCGCGACGGCGGCGCGCACGCGCTCGACCGACAGGTCGAAGTCGTAGATCGGCGTCTCGGGGTCGTTCGAGTAGTCCTCGATCGACCCGCCGGCGAGGCCCGCCTCGGCGGCCAGCCGGATCGTCTCGGCGGCGGCCGCCGGCTCGTGGGCGAAGCAGTTCTCCAGGTCGGCATTCACCGGCAGGTTGGTGGCTTCGACGATCTCGCGCGCATTGGCGATCACCTCGGCGCGCGTCACGCCCTTGCGCCCCAGATTGTTGGCGACGCCGAGGCTGGTCGTTGCCAGCGCCTCGTAGCCCAGCCCTGCCAGGATCTTGGCCGTGCCTGCATCCCACGGATTGGGGATGAGGAAGCAGCCGGGCCGCTGGTGCAACGCCCGGAACGAAGCTGTCTTCTCTGCCTGAGTGCGCATGTCCGTCTCCTTTGATGAACGAAGGATCGACGCAGGACAGCCTTCTGTCGAATGCATAGTATTTGCAGACTGCATCAGGAAAACGGATCGATGGACATTGATGGCCTGAAGACCTTCGTCGCCATTGCCGAGCTCGGCGGCTTCACGCGGGCCGGCGCGCGCCTGCACCGCTCGCAGCCGGCGATCAGCCGACGATTGGGCCTGCTGGAGCAGGAGCTGGGCGCGCCCTTGTTCGATCGCCTGCGCGGCCGGGCGCGGCTCACCGAGGCGGGCCGCGCCTTCCGTCCGCACGCCGAGGCGGCCCTGGCGGCGCTGAAGGACGGCCAGGAGGCCGTGCGCGAGCTGCAGTCGGGCCTGTCAGGCAGCCTGTCGCTCGCCCTGGTCGGCACCTTGGCCGACACGCACATCGTCGACACGCTGCGCCGCTTCCGCAGGCGGGCCCGTGGCGTGCGGCTCGAGCTGCGCACCGCCTCTAGCGCGGAGGTGACCGACCTGGTGCGCCGCGGCGAGGTCACGCTCGGCCTGCGCTACTTCTTTGCCGAGGGCGGCGATCTCGTGACGCACGAGGCGGGCGCCGAGGCGATGCTGGTGGTGGCCGCCGCGGGCCATCGGCTGGCCGGCCGGCGTGTACGCAACGTCAAGGCGCTGAGCGGCGAACGCTGGATCGGCTTTCCGCCGGTGCGCAACGAGCGCGATTCCTCCGGCCATCTGCTCTCCCGCCAGCTCGTGCGCGCCGGGCTCGACGACGCCGACGTCACCCTGATCGACAGCCTGACGGCGCAGAAGCGGCTCGCCCAGGCGGGCTTCGGCCTCGCCCTGGTGCCCGAAAGCAGCGTGCGCGACGAGCTGCGCCAGGGCCTGCTCGTGGCGCTCGACGTGCCGGCGCTGCGCGCGGTCAATCCGATCACCGCCATTCACCGCCGCAACGGCTATCTCAGCCCCGCGGCGAAGGCCTTGCTGGCGCTGCTGACCAGCAAGCCGCTGAAGCCCAAGCGGCGTTGATGCTGGGGGCGCGCCACTCCAGTGGCGCATCATGCTCTTCCGGACCGCGAGCCTCCGGCTCGCTCATGATCATGAGCGCGCAAGATGCGCGCGGTCCAGAAGAGCTTGAGAAGATGCGCCACTGGAGTGGCGCGCCCCCAGCGCATCACGCCGCCATCGCCGGCCGCTTCGAGCGCCAGGGCGTCGCCGTCTCGTAGGCGTGGGCGGCGCGCAGCAGGGTCGGTTCGCTGAACGGCTTGCCGGCGAGCTGCATGGCGACCGGCATGCCGGCCACGCCGAAGCCGGTGCAGACGCTGATCGCGGGAAATCCCGTGACATTGAACGGCATGGTGAAGGACGGCTTCTCCATGTTGGCCCACTTGGGCACGCTGTCGATGCGCGGCGCCTCGCCCATCTGCGAGGCGCTGACCAAGATGTCGAGATCTTCCATGGCCGCCGCCATCTCGCGGCACAGCACGCGGCGGCGGCGCGCCGCCTGGACGACGTCCGGGCCGCTCACCATCGTGGCCAGGCTGACGCGGTCGCGGAACAGCTCGCCGTACTCCATGAAGCGCTCGCGCAGCCACGGGGCGTGCAAGGTGAACGCCTCGGTGATCATCAGCAGATAGCCGACCGCGTGGTAGTCCGCCGCCGGCGAGAGCGTGATGTCGCGCACCTCCGCCCCTTCCTTGCGGAAGAAGTCGACGGCGGCGTCGATGCCGGCCAGCGTGGCGTCCGAGGCGCGGTTGTCGGTCTCGAAGAAACGCCGGACGACGCCGATGCGCAGTCCTTTCACGCCCTGGCCGAGCTCGGCGGTGAAATTCGCCACCGGCCGCGCGACGCTCGCCGGATCCTCGTCATCGTGGCCGGCCATGCCCTGCAGGAGCAGGCCGCAATCCTCGGCCGTCCAGGCCATCGGTCCCGCATGATCGAGCGAGAAGGCAAGCGGCAGGATGCCGACGCGGCTGCACAGGCCGTAGGTCGGCTTGATCCCGGAAATGCCGCACAGCGCCGCCGGTCCGCGGATCGAGCCGCCGGTGTCCGAACCGGTGCCGCCCAGGATCAACCCGGCGGCGACAGCCGCGCCGGTCCCCGAGGACGATCCCGACGTGAAGCGGTCGCGGTTCCAGGGATTGCGCGCCGGCGGCCAGGGCACATCGAACGACGGCCCGCCGAAGGCGAACTCGTGCGTCGCAAGCTTGCCCAGCATGACCGTGCCCGCTTCGGCCCACTTCTTGACGGTGCGCGCATCGCGCGCGGGCACGTTGTCCTGCAGGAGCCTGGAGTGCGCCGTCGTGCGGATGCCGGCGGTGTTGTAGATGTCCTTGTGCGCGATCGGGATGCCGTCGAGCGGGCCGCGCAGCGCGCCCGACATCTGCCGCGCCTCGGCGGCCTTGGCATCGGCCAGCGCGCGCTCCTCGGTCACGACAAGGAATGCATTCAACTGCGGATCGAGGCGGCGGACGCGCTCGAGATGCGTTTTGGTGAGCTCGACCGGCGACAGCTTTTTAGCCGCAATGAGCCCGGCGGCTTGGGCGATGGTCAGGATCGACATCACTCCTGCTCCACGTCGAAGGTCGTCGCGGGCTCGGCTTCGCGCGGCAACGGCGCATGGATGCGCGCGATCAGCCGCTGGACGATCTCGGCGCCCGGCAAAATCGCCGTCACCTGATTGGCATTCAGGACGAGACCCGCGCGCTTCAGCAGGGCGGCGAGTTCGGCTTCGTCGATCGAGGGAGGCACGGGCATTCCTTTCGTCTTCCGGGTGGCGCACGATAGCGCATGATCATCGATCGCATAGAGCCTATCGCTCTGCGGATTCCCAAGTCGCCGGGCGCCGCCGACGCGCTGCATCTCGTCCTGTGCAAAGTGACGGCCAGCTCCGGTCTTGTCGGCTATGGCGAATGCCTGTGCCTGCGGCCGGCCATGCATAAAAGCCTTTTGGCCGCGATCGGCGATGTCATCGCGCCGCTCTTCCTCGGCAAATCGGTGGAGCAACGCGAGCGCCTGAACGTCGAAGCGCGGATCCGCTTCGCCTCGTTCGGTCGCGCCGGGACCAATCTCAATGCCCTGGCCGCAGTCGACATGGCGCTGTGGGACATCGCCGGCAAGGCCGCCGGCCGCTCGCTCTCCGATCTGCTGGGCGGCGCCGAACGGACGCGCGTGCCCGTGATGGCGAGCCTCGACCGCTACAACGATACGGCCAAGGTCACAGCGCGCATCGCCGACGCGCTGGCCGCCAAGGTCGCGGCGGTGAAAGTCCACGAGTTCGACCTCGATGTCATCGAGGCGGCACGGAAGGTCGTAGGCCCGGACCTGCCGTTCGTCGCCGACTGCAACAACGCCCACACACTCGCTGATGTTTTAGCCAACCTGGCGCGCTGGCAGGCGCTCGACCTTTTATGGCTGGAAGATCCGGTATGGCCGCCGGAAGCCCTGCTCGCCGGGCCGTCGCTGCCGCGCATCACGGTCGGTTTGGGCGCCGATCTCGGCTCGGCCGAGCAGCTCGCGGTCTATGCCAAGGCACCGGTCGGCGTGCTGCAGCCCGACATCTGCATGATCGGCGGCGTCTCGGAGAACCGACGTGCCGTGGCGTTGCTCGGACCGCGCGGCGTCTCGATCGCGCCGCACACGCCGTTCATCGGCCCGGCCGGGCTCGCGACCCTGCACTTCCTGGCGACGATGAAGCAGCCCGCCTACTACGCCGTGATCGAGGCGTCGCCGCACATGGACATGTATGGCGACAGCGGCCTCACGCGCTGGCAGCCGGAACTCAATGTGCCGACCGCGCCCGGCCTCGGCTTCGATCCCGATCCGGCGTTCCTCGAAAGGTATCGTCTTACGGCTTGACCTTGCGCCCCAGCATCGACTCGTAGACGCGCAGCACCGAGGTGCTGTCGTCGGGGCCGAAGCCCATGCCCTTGGCCAGGCGCTGCAGGTTGTGCGTCGAGGCGCCCTGGTACAGCGGCACGCCGAGCTCGTCGCCGAGTTCGAGCGCGAGATGCAGGTCCTTGTAGGCGAGATCCAGCGCGAAGGACGGCGGCGCGTATTTGCCCGGCAGCGCGCGCAGCGTGAAATTCTTGATGGCGTTCGAGTTGCCGCTCGAGGTCGAGATCACGTGCAGCAGCTTCTCCGGGTCGAGGCCATAGCCCGTGCCCAGCATCATGCCCTCGCTCAGCGCCGCCATGTTGCAGAACGACAACATGTTGTTCACCAGCTTGGCCACGGTGCCGCTGCCCAATCCCCCCATATGGATGACGTTGGCGCTGAACGACTGCAGCACCGGCAGCGCGTCGTCGAACACCTTCTTGTCGCCGCCGACCATGATGGCGATGGTCGCGGCTTCCGCACCGGTCGTGCCGCCGCTCACCGGCGCATCGAGCATGGCGATGCCCTTGCCCGCCATCGCCGCACCGATCTTCTTCACCATCGACGGCGCGTTGGTGCTGAGGTCGATATAGGTCTGACCCTTGGCGATGTTCGCCAAAATGCCGCCGTCGCCCAGGGTGACCGCCTCGACATCCCTGGGCATGGGCAGCGACGTCATCACGAGATCGGCGCCCTTGGTGACCTCGGCGATCGACTTGGCGGCGGTGCCGCCGAGATCGGTGCAGGCCTTCACCGCGGCGGCGTTCAGGTCGAACACCGTCACCTGGTGATTGCTGCGCTTGATGATGTTGCGGCACATGGGGCCACCCATGTTGCCGACGCCGATGAATCCGACTTTCATGATTTCCTCCCAACAAAGTCGTCATGACGGTGGCGGTTACCGAACCTTCAACACCAGCTTGCCCTTGAAGTGACGCGCCGCGCTGACGCCCAGCGCCTCGCGTGCCTTGGCCAGCTCGAACAGCGTGACGTGCTGCGGGCGGACGACGCCCTTGCCGTGGAGCTCGGCGATGCGCTCCATGTACTTGCGCTCGCGCGGCACGGCCGGCCGGAGCGCAGTCACGTCGCTGCGCTCGGGCTTGGGCGCCGTCGCGCCGGAGGCGATGAAGGTCGCGCGGCCGCCCGGCTTGAGGACGGCGAAGGAGCGCGTGGCGACATCGTCGCCCACGGTCTCGAACACCGCGTCGCAGTTCTTCACGACCTTGGTGAAGTCGGTGGTCTTGTAGTCGATGACCTCATCAGCGCCGAGGCCGCGCACATAGTCGAGGTTGCCCGTGCTGCAGGTGCTGATGACCCGCGCGCCGATGTGCTTGGCGAGCTGGATGGCGAAGGCCGCGACACCGCCCGCCCCACCCTGGATCAGGATGGTCTCGCCGCGCTTGAGCTGCAGCGAGTTCTCGACCGCGCAGATCGCGGTGAGACCGGTCAGCGCCATCGCCGCGGCATCGACATGCGACAGCGCCGCAGGCTTCTTGCCGACGACGTTGGCGCCGACGGCCAGCTTCTCGCAGTAGGTGCCGTCGCGGCCGGTTTCGAGCACGCCGAACACCTCGTCGCCGACCTTGAGATCGGTGACGCCTTCACCGACGGCGCTGACCGTGCCGGAGAAATCGCGTCCCAGGATCAACGGGAACTTGGTCTGCTTGTAGTCGCCCGCGGCCACCTTCGGATCGGCGCCGTTGACGCTCGCCGCCACGACGTCGACCACGACCTGCCCCGCCCCGGCGACCGGATCGGGCAGATCGCCATAGGTTAAAACCTCTGGTCCGCCGAACTTCTCGATGTACGCAGCCTTCATGGTGTTTCCTCGTCCAGTCCTGGGATGCCGGAAGCTAACCGATTGCAGACCGCCGGTCGCCGACATCTTTTCTAGAGCGGAATGCGTCGCACCGCGTGCTCGAGATAGAGCTCGTGGACGGAGAGCATCCCGGCAAAGAAGCTCTCGATGTCCGTCAGCAGCTCGGGCGTGAGCCGGACCGTACGCTGCGTCCCGTTCCACAGCAGAAAACCCTGATCGGTCGAATCAACCAGCATCTTGAGGATGTGAGGGCGCGAGACACCAAGGCGAGTGGCCAGGCCCGACACGGACACGGCGCCTTCGCCGGCCGGACGCTCGCCGGCAATCGCCTCGAGCAGGGCGTAGAGAAACGGCAAGCCCGCGTCACGCTCGAAGAACATGGACAGGGGTCGCGGCTCCCAGAGACCGGACTCGGCGAACATTCCCTCCGCGAGCTCGGCGGACGTCACGATATATTCCCGGACGAAGCCCTCGGTTACATCGATCGTCGCCGCCGCAAAGGAGCCCAGCACGCGAAGGGCGTCCGTGGCGCTCAAGATTCCGGCGCGATGATAGGCGAGCAGCTCGGCGGCCGGCGCCAGCAGCGTGCGCCTTCCTTTGCCCGACGGCAGCAGGAGCTTTCGATCCTGCATGTAGGCGATGAGGTCGGTCGCACGTCCTTTGCTTCCCCATCCGGAAAGCACCAGGGCCTTCTTGAAGCTGGCAGCGGTGGCAGCGCGCGGGCGCTGGTGCCAGATCCGCAGGATCACGATCACGAGCGCGTAGCTCGCGCTGTCCTTGACCACATGACGGACGGCCGGCGGCGCCGACGTGTAGTCGAGCAGCGATTGCGCAGCGATGAGGCGAATCGCGCGCCACAACCCGCGATGGGCATTCAACTCCGCCGCGCGGACATGGATTTGCTGGAGCAGAGACTGCATCTCGGACATCGACGACCGCAGGCCCCCTTGCGTCCATCCGAGGATCGGATGGCGCTGCCCTGCGGACGCGCGAGTTTTCTCGCCAATGGCCCTGAACGTAAGCCGAATCGTGTTTCAACGGTGTCCGGCCGAATTTCTACAGTGTTCGCATCTCGAGCCGGCTGCAACCATGAGGACGTGGGATGGGTGCCGGATTTTCAGGCAGATGCAGGCGGCCGCTGCGCGTTGGCGCGCGATGATCGTCGATGATGCCTCACCTCGTGCTGCTGCTGATTGCACTCGGCGCCGTGAGCTGCCTCTACGTCGCCAGGCGGGAACGGCGAACCGGTGAAATCTCGGTCGTCCGTCTTGCCTTGCCGGTGCTGAGCGCAGCCGCCGTCGCCTACGGCCTCGTCATGATCGATCGAGCGCCGCCACCGAAATCGATGCTGGCCGTCGCATTGCTGGCGGGCCTGCTGGTCGGGACCGCGCGAGGCGCGACGGTCAGAGTCAACTGGGGCCTGAAGGCTCGCTTCGCGGGGCGAGGTCGGCGAGACCTGCCATGGCTGAGCGGAACCCTGGTGACCGCACTCGTCGTCAGGCTTCTGGACGTGGTCCTGCGTCCCCATGGCAGCACGCTGGGTTTTGGCGCCGAAATCGTCGTCACGGTCTGCTTCGGGATCGTGCTGGGCCGGGGCGCTCTGGTCGCCGTCCGTGCGGTGGGACGGGCGCTCTCGTGACGGCGGATCTTCCATCGTTCAGGGGAACGATCCTCGGAGGCTGGACCACCGCCGCGATCGGACTCGTGCTCGTCACGGCCGTGTTGTCGGCGCAACCGCCGGACCGCTCGGCGTCCGAGGGCGATTGGTCCGTCAAATGCTTCACCGACCCGCACACCGCCAAGCCGGACTGCGAAATCTCCATCGCGATCGCGAACACCGACCAGGGCCATCACCTGGGATTCATCTACCGGGTCGACCGCAACGTGTTCCTGGCCGTCAGTCTGCCCGCGCCGGCGCGGGTGACGGCGAGCGTCGACCGCCGGCCACACTACGACCTCGCGATGTGCACGGGGCAGGCCTGCCTGCTGCGCGGTCGCATCGCCACCAGCCTGCGCAAGGAAATGGAACGCGGTCTTACCCTTCGGCTCGAGTTCCAGGGAGTTGTCACTGAGGTGAGCCTGTCGGGCTTCAATCGAAAGATGTCGGAAGCGCTGGGTCGGCTGAACAATCTTCGATCAGCCCCAGCGGGCGAAGCAGAGGCCCGTGCCCGTGCCGGCGGGCGTGCGGTAGCCCGGGCAATAGGTCACCCAGCGCAGGTCGAGATGCTCGAGCGCCCCGCCGGCGCAGATCCAGTTGCGGATCTCGGAATTGCCCGAGTTGAGTCGCGTGCGCGGCAGCTCCTGCAGGGCGTCCGCATCCTTCTCGCTGAGCGCGCGGATCACCTTGCGGTCGAGCTCTTCGTCGACCGTGAAATGGCTGAGGCCGCCCGACGCCACGACGCCGATGCGCAGGTCTTCGGGATAGCGCTCAACCGCGTCGCGGATCGCCTGGCCGAGCCGGTAGCAGCGCCGCGGCGAGGGCTGGTTGGGCGGGTAGTAGGTGTTGAGGACGACCGGGATCACCGGCACCGCCTCCTGCATGAGGCGGCGATGGACGAAGCCGAAGGCATGCCCCTCGCCCTCCCCGGCCGGCAGTGCGTTGGCCGACGACACGTCGAACTCCGCCTCGACCAGGGCCGTGATCAGATGATTGGCGAGGCCGGCGTGCACGGGATAGTGCCGCGTCTCGCTCTCCTCGTAGTAGCGCGCCGCGGCGAGCTGCATCCAGTTGGGCCGTCGCGATCCATCGACGTGGGCGCCGGCGGTCGTGCGTCCTGTGCGGTTGGGCACGTTGGCGATCGTCTCGCCGCGATAGACCAGCACGCTCGGCATGTTGTCGTCGTGATAGATCTCCTTGTGGTCGTCGCCGACCACGATCACCGCGTCGAGGTTGGCCCCAGCCAGCCCGTCGCTCAGCCGGCCCAGCGCCGCCATCGCCTCGCCGTGACGGCTCGTGTGCTTGTCGGGCGTGATCTCCGCCAGCACGGAACCAGGTGCGGCCGCCAGCAGGTCGTCATAGGTCGCGGCACGTCCGTCGGTGTGCAAATGCGCCCGATGGCGGTCGAGTTCCTCGAACAACGGCCATTCCTCGGCCGTCATGTTGAGCATCGGCGTATGCGAGGTGCCGGCGCCGAAGACGATGCTGGCCATGGGCGTTCCTCCCTGCGGTCGCATTAGAGTAGTGGACGTCCGGC